>JBBSLH010000007.1:0-34387 GCA_038255425.1 Acidimicrobiales bacterium | reverse complement strand
CGTCGGCGATCGAGGAGATCCTGCGTTACCTCGGCCCGCTCCAGGTGGCCTCGGGCGGTGGGCGCTGGCCCGCGGAACCCGTCGAGGTCGCTGGCACGATGATCCAACCGGGGACGTCGGTTCGTCTGTTGCTCGGGTCGGCCAACCGCGACCCGGCCGTGTTCGCCGATCCCGACACGTTCGACATCCATCGCAGCGATCTCGGACATCTCGCGTTCGGCAAGGGTGTGCACTTCTGCATCGGTGCGGCACTCGGTCGGCTCGAAGGCCAGGTCGTGATCCCGGCCGTCCTACGGCGTTTCCCCGACCTCTCGCTCGAGCAGGCAGATCCGCAGTGGCGAGAGACCTTCGTGACCCGCCAACTCGCGACGCTGCCGGTTCGCACCCGCTGAACCGAGCGAGCGCTCAGCGTCGTACCTGCGCGAGTGCATCGCGCAGCGCTACCTCTCGCGGATCGGTGGGGAGCGAGTAGCCGTTCCGGTTCATCACATAGGCGTAGCCGGTTCCGGTGTCCGGGTCGGCGAAGGCGAACGAGCCGCCGGATCCCGTGTGCCCGTAGGCGCGAGGCGAGGACCCGAACGGCAGGATCGTGAACGGCTTCATGAATCCGAAACGAAAGGCGCTCTCGATACCGAAGATCTCGTCGTGAGCGGGGGTCTTCGGTCGTTCCATCTCGCTGATCGTCTCGGCGTCGAGGCCGAGTCCCTTGCCACCGGTCGCGAGATCTCCGTAGACGCCTGCCAGCGCGCGTGCGGTGCCGGTTCCGTTGACGGAGGGGAGTTCGATCTCGAGCAAGCGGCGAGTGTTGATTTCGGGCAGCTTGGTGATGGCCTTCGGATTGGTGAACGCCTTGAAGGTCAGGCTCGTCGGATTCATCATCCGTTTCAGCACCGGCCACGGGATCTCACGGAAGTGGAGCGCCTGTGCCGCTCGTCGGCCGCCGACGAACGTTGCGAGGCGCTCGGGACCGATGGTCGAGGGGAGCCCGAGGTGGAAGTCGATGCCGAGCGGTGACGCGACTTCATCGGCGAAGTAGGCACCGATGCTCCTGCCGTCGGGGTCGATGCGGCGCAGGAGCTGGCTCTCGTACCAACCCAATGTCTGGGCGTGGTAGCCGTGCGCGGATCCCGGCTCCCAATGTGGGGCCTGGGCGGCGAGGATCGATCCGAGGCGATCAGCGTCGGCGATGGTCTCGACGTCGAGCGGCGTGTCGATGACCGCGAGCCCGGCCTCGTGCTCGAGGAGTTGGCGGACCGTCACGTCCTGTTTCCCGGCCTGGGCGAACTCCGGCCAATAGGCCGCGACAGCTGTGTCGAGGTCGAACAGCCCACGGCTGTGGGCGACGGCCATCGCCGTGGCCGCCATTCCCTTGGTGGTCGACCAGACCGTCACCAGAGTGTCCCGCTCCCACGGCTGCGATCGTCGCTTGTCGCGATGGCCACCCCACAGGTCCACAACGACTTCTCCCTCGCGGATGATCGTGACGGCTGCGCCCAACTCCTTGCGGTCCGTGAAGTTGCGACGGAACTCGTCTGCGACACTGCCGTAGCCGTCGGCGACGTCACCCTCGATCAGGTCGTGCATTCGTCGATCCCATGATCACAGACAAGCCGCGATCGCAGCGTCGAGGCCATGACGGCACGGTACCGCCGTCGTGAACGGCCCTCGTTGACCCGCCGGTCACATGCCCTCGCCGCTGGAAGGATCGGCACGTTTGTCGGTCCAGGAGCGACGAACGCGCCGATCGTCACGATCGTCGGCTCTGTCCAACCGGACGTGCCGATCGCGCGGCTGTCATGGTCAATGGCTGCGCGACAGAACGACGGCACGTCGAGGAGTCGGTGCTGTTTCTTGCCACCCGATCGTCACACCTTGCTGCCGAGCTCAGCTCCCGGTGCGCTCGCGGTGCTTGCAGCCGGGCCAACAACAGGGACGACGTTGGCCTTCCTCCAACTCCTCACGAGTTCGGCGAATCCGTCGCTCACGCGTCTTCTGCTGTTTGGCGTCCTCGACCCAACAGATGAACTCGTTGCGAGCCAGGGGAGTGATGTCCTTCCAAGCGACAAGCGCCTCGGAGTTGGCGACGAGTTCCTCTCGTAGATCTCCGGGAAGCTTGTGCACCACTCCACCAGGCAGTCGCGGGCCGCTCACAGCGTCACCGTAGCGGCAGCGACACGAGCCGATTGCTCAACCTGGTCCCTCGTATTGGTCGTGGCGTCGGAACCAGGACATGTCTCCCTCATTGCGTCCGAGCGGGGCGCGGTCGAGCCATTGCCACATGTTCCAGAGCGCGTCGACGCCACGTGAGTACGCGGAGTACGTGTGGTGAACGACCCCGTCCACGAGCGCGAAGGCGCTCATGCCCGGGCCCTCGAACGGCAGGTTGTCGGGGTCGAGCTGCCATCCCTCGAGGCCCTGGAAGTTGTACGTCTGACCCCGAGCGACCGACTCCTCGGTGAACGACGCCCCGAAGTCGAAGTTGAAGTCACTCCGTCCGGACGAGACCCAGGGAAACTGCCATCCCATGCGCTCGCGGTAGGCGAGGAGTTTGTCGAGCGGGGCACGGGACGCGGCGGTGAACGCGACGTCGTGACCTTGGAGGTGGAGATTCGTGAGGTCGAATCCGTCGGCGATCGATGAGCAGCTCGGACAGCCCTCGTCCCAGTCGGGGCCGAACATGAAGTGATACACGATCAGCTGCGAGCGCCCGTCGAAGAGGTCGGCGAGCGTTGCTTCACCGGTTTCGGTGTCGAACACATAGGGCTCGCTCAGGGGCACCCATGGCAGAGCTTCACGCTGCTGTGTCAGCGCATCGGTCCGGCGGGTCAACTCCTTCTCCGCTCGGAGAAGCTCGAGCCGGGCATCGAGCCACTCGGCTCGTGTCGCGGTCGTGTGGGTGTGGTCATTCGCTTGCGTCATGCAAGTGACGGTAGAAGACCAACTTGCATCACGCAAGTGTTTGTTCGGTAGCCTCGTCACATGCTCGGGCGCCTGTACGAACGCGAGAACTGTTCTGCCGCACGGGCGCTCGAACTCGCTGGTGAGCGATGGAGCCTTCTTCTCATCCGCAATGCTGCGTTCGCGGGCATGACGCGCTTCTCCGAGTTCGAGCGCGGACTGGGGATCGCACCGAACGTCCTCGCGAGTCGCCTCGAGGGTTTCGTGGCCGAGGGACTCATGGAGACCCGACCCGTTGACGGGGCCAACGGGGCCCGCGATTACGTCCTGACCGACAAGGGGCGGGAGCTGGGTCAGGTGGTGATGTCGTTGACGCAGTGGGGCGACCGCTGGGCGGCTCCGGATGGTCCGCCGATCCTGCTGCAACACGACGGCTGCGGAGGGTCAGTGCGGGTCGGAGTCAGCTGTGACCACTGCGATCAGGTGCCGAGCATGGACAACGTCGTTGCGGTGCCCGGACCGGGTGCCGACGACGAGGTCCGTCGCAAGCGAGGTCGTCGGTAGCCGCCCGAACGTCGGTGGCGCGGACCGATCAGCCGGCAGCGTTGGCGATCGCGACGCGAGGGTCCCGGTTGGGGTCGCCTGCGGTGCCGATCGACTCGTGGAACGCAGTGAGTGCAGCGAGGCTCTGATCCTCGTCCAGTTCGGCGTCCATGATCCGTTCGACCGACGGGAGCAGATCGCCGTGCGCAGAGACGATCTCGTGGGCCAGGCGCTCCCGGGGGGCGAGGTCATCGACGCTCGTCGCGCCTGCGGACCATCGGGATTCGACCTTCTTCGATTTTGCCTTGGCCATCGGGGGTGTCGCTCTCGTTCGTCAAGTGTTCGGAGGCCTTGACGGTACGGCGGCGGACGCCATCTCCCTCATTCGGGGCCCATCACGGTGCGACGGGGCTATCGGACGTCGAGTCCTTCGAGGTCGCCGGCGTCTCGCCAGCGCTGCATGAGGTCGAAGAACGCAAGCGCTCCGCCCGGGTAGCCCATGCCGACGAAGTTCTCGTCGAAGCCCTTGCCTTCGTTGTTGTAGTAGCCGGGCGTGCAGTCGGTGGACCCGAGGATCGAGCCGGCCGTGCCACCCCCGCTGCGAAGGAGGTCGAGCCAGTCGCTCTCCGCGTCGGCCGTCGCCTCGACCCGCTCGATGCCCTCGTCGAGGAGGTGGCGGATGACGTGCGCGACGTGGGCTCCGGCCTCGGTGAGGTTGTGCGGGTAGTTGGCGATCAGTCCGGCTCCCTGGGCCGCGCCGATCTGGAAGAGATTCGGGAATCCGTGGACGTGCATGCCGTGCAGCGTGCGCATGGCGGGTTCCCAGTGTTCGGACAGCGTGACGCCGTCTCGGCCGACCGCGTCGAAACCGGACCGGCGGGTGAACGACGTACCGACCTCGAAGCCGGTGGCGTAGACGATGCAGTCGAGTTCGTGGTGGACGCCGCCGACCCAGATGCCGGTTTCGTCGATGCGCTCGACACCCTGGCCGTCGGTGTCGACGAGCGTGACGTTCGGATTGTTGAACGACTGGAGGTACTCGTCGTGGAAGCACGGTCGCTTGCACAGCTGCCGGAACCACGGCTTGAGTGCCTCAGCGGTGCCGCCGTCGCCGACGAGGGCGTCGACCCGCGAGCGGATCTCCGTCATCTTCTCGTCGTCGGCATCGAAGAATGCCTCCATCAACGCCTCGGGCCCGAGGTCCGCCGCGTCGGGTGACGCGAACATCTCGAAGATGCGATCGCGGATGCGTCGGGTCAGATCGGTCCACCCGTCAGCGACCAGGTCCTCCTCCGGGATCGTCCCGGGCGCGAAGTGGGCCGTGAAGTTCCGCAGCCACCGGTCCTGCCAACCCGGCTCGAGCACCTCGTCCTCGAACCAGTTCATGTCGGTTGGGGCGTTGTTGCGCACGTCGATCGAACTCGGTGTGCGTTGGAAGACGAAGAGATCGCCAGCGGCCTCAGCCAGGTGGGGGATGCACTGCACCGAGGTCGCTCCCGTGCCGATGATCCCGACGCGCTTGTCGGCCAGGCCGGTCATCAGCGCACCCTGCGGGTCGCCTCCGGTGTAGTCGTAATCCCAGCGGCTGGTGTGGAACGCGTGGCCGGCGAAGGTCTCGATCCCGGGGATCCCCGGAAGTTTGGGGCGATGGAGCGGCCCGGTGCACGTGAGGACGAACTGGGCGCGCATCTCGTCGCCCCGGTTGGTACGCACGACCCAGCGGCTGGCATCGTCGTCCCATCGCAGGTCGGTGACCTCGGTCTGGAACACCGCGTCGTCGTAGAGCCCGAACTGCTTGCCGATCCGGCGGGAGTGTTCGAGGATCTCGGGACCATGGGCGTACTTCTCGGTCGGGACGTGTCCGGTCTCCTCGAGCAGGGGCATGTAGACGAAGCTGTGGGTGTCGCACTGTGCGCCGGGGTAGCGGTTCCAGTACCAGGTCCCGCCGAAGTCGCCGCCCTTCTCGATGATGCGGACCTGGATGCCCGCCTCCGCCAGCCGGGCACCGGTCACGAGGCCACCGAAGCCGCCGCCGATGAAGATGGCCGTGACCTCGTCGACGAGCGGTTCGCGTTCGGTGGGTTCGGCGTAGGGGTCGTCGACGAAGCGGGCGAACTCGCCCGTGACCTCGATGTACTGCTCGTTGCCATCGGCGCGGAGCCGCTTGTCGCGTTCGATGCGATACCGCTCCTTCAGCTGCTCCCCGTCGAGTTCAGCAGTGGATTTCGGTTCGGTCGTCGTCATGAGAGTGCCCCCGGGGTCGATCGTGACCATGAATTCTGCCCCGTGCAGGTCATGGCCCACGCAGCGGTCCAGGGGATTGCTCCTCCGATCGTGTCACTCGGCCCGGAGGGCGCGCTCCCCAGCAAGTCCGACGACGATCCACCACAACGACACGGTGACACCCGCCACTGGAAAGAGGAACTCGTAGTCGGAGTTCTCCGTGATCAGAGCGAGCGGCGCCGAGATCGCGTGGCAGAGCCCTCCGATCACCCCGACGGCGGCGATCACCCAGAAGGGTCGTGTCCAGGAGCCCGCGAGCCTGAGAGCGACAACCGCAACGGTGATCCCGTACAGGGGGTAGGCGGTCACCAAGCCGACGAGGTGAGCGGCGGTGAGCACGCCGGTTTCGCCTGCGCGCAGTCGGTCCTCGTCCACGATGACCGCGGTGTGCACGATGAGCTCCGCGAAGTTGGCCACCACGGCGACCACGGTGATCGTCAGGAGCGGACCGGGCAGGGGCCACGCGTTCTGGCGTCGGGCCAGCACCACGCCGATCACGAGGAGGGCAGCGCCGACCGCCATGATCGAGTGCCCGGGCACCCAGCCGCCGGCAGCCATCATGGACGCGAAGTTCTCGCGTAGCGGAAGGTCATTCTCGACAGCGTCCGGATGCATGCCGCCACCGACGAAGATGAGGGCGCCGCCGGCGGCCACGAACGGTCGCCATCTCATGGTTCGTTCCGTCATGGCTCGCTCTCCTGGCCTTGGGTCAGCCCAACAGGGGGGCAGGGCCGATGACCGTCAGATCATAAACGGGAGGAATCGGGCAGTGTCGTGGATAGACCGGCGCGATGACCGCTCACGCCGTGTTCATCACCCATCGCACCAAAGCAGGGCAACGCGCCAGTGCAGAAGCGGCGTGGACCCGAATCATGAGACCCGCCATCCAAGCCAACCCGAATCATCTGGCGTACGTCTACACGCTCTCCGCCGAAGAGCCGGATGTGATCCGAGCGTTCCAGTTGTACCGGACTGCCGAGGACGCGTCGGCGTTCCTACGCACACCCGAGTACATCGCGTACTCCGAGGCCGTCGCGCCGTACCTCGACGGCCCGCCGCACGTGGCGTCGTCCCCTGCTGCCTGGGTCAAGGAGTGACTCCTGGTCGTCCGCACTGTTGTCGATGAACGGCTGGATCTCCACGGCGGCTCGGCTGGACAGCGACCATGGGTTCCATTGCGGAAGACACCAGGTGGATGGACGCGACGGCGCAGGCCGACCTGGTCGCGAGCGGCGAGGTCGACGCGCTCGAGTTGGTCGACGCCGCCATCGAACGGATCGAAGCCGGTGATGATGCGCTGAACGCCGTGGTGATCCGTTGGTTCGATCACGCCAGGGATGTCGCCGCAGCCGAGCCGACCGGGTCGTTCGCAGGCGTGCCGTTCCTGCTGAAGGATCTGTGGGCCCACTACGAGGGTCGAGCCGGTGAACTGGGTCCAAGCCGAGTTCGCGAAGCGGCTGTCCGCCGTCGACTACAGCGATGCACTGCAATCCGTCCTGGACTTCCGGCGCGCCACCCATCAGTGGTGGGCTGACGGATTCGACCTGCTGGTCACCCCGACGTTGGCGAGCCCGCCGCTCGAGATCGACGAGCTCTACCGAGCCACCTCAGATCCGCTCGCGCCGCGCATCCACGCAGGCTCGTGGGTGACGTTCACGGCAGCCTTCAACACCACGGGTCAACCGGCGATCAGCCTGCCGTTGCACTGGAACGACGCCGGACTCCCGATCGGCGTGCAGCTCGTGGCTGCCTACGGGCGCGAGGAAATTCTGATCCAGATCGCGAGCCAGCTGGAGGCAGCGCATCCCTGGGCTGGCCGCCACCCTGATTGATCGTCGGGTGACCGGGCTCCGGACGTTTCCGCGTCGTTGTATGTCTGCGAGGATGTCCGTACATTCAGCTCATGAGCGCGATTGATCGATCCAGTCCCTTGCCGTTGTGGGCGCAGGTACTCGAGGATCTCCGCGAGCGCCTCGACGCGGGGGAGTTCACCGGCGAGTTCCCGACCGACAGCGAACTGATCGGTCGCTACAACGTGTCGCGTCACACAGTCCGTGAAGCGATGCGGCGGTTGCAGAACGAGGGCGTGGTGACTCGTGAGCGGGGACGGGGCACCTTCGTCACCGCACCGACGGTCGAGCAGGCGACCGGGGCGATCTACAGCTTGTTCCGATCGATCGAGGCGACAGGGCTCGAGCAACGAAGCCGGGTGCTCGACCTGTCTCTGGCAACGGACGGGACCGTGGCCGAGCGGTTGGGGTTACGAGCAAACGCCAAGCTCGTGCGGTTGGAGCGACTGCGCCTCATCGATGCGCATGTTCTCGCTCACGACACGGCGTGGCTGCCAGCAGCGGTGGCGAAGCCGCTGCTCGACGTCGACTTCACCCACACGGCGCTGTACGACGAACTCGCGGCGCGGTGCGGTGTCCGGCCGATGTCGGGCAAGGAGTGGATCACCACAGAGCTGCCGCCGAAACGAGAGCGAGAGCTGCTCGAGATCGGGGCCAAGCAGTCCGCCTTCCGGATCTGTCGGTTGAGCGAAGGTGATGACGGGCCCATCGAGTGGCGCGAGACCGTCGTTCGTGGTGATCGCTACTCGTTCGTTGCCGAGTGGTCGCCGACTGTCGGCTACGAGACGACCTTGTCGCCCGTGGACTGACCTCGGTTCACCACACGGGGCGAGTGGCCGTCGACCCTTGACCGCAAATCCGAATGACCGTACATTCGGAGCAGTAGCTGAGTTCCGGGGGGGACACATGCGAGAGACCGAGGGTTGAGCTCGATGATCTTCGAGCAGCACTATCTCGACTGCCTGTCTCAGGCGTCGTATTTCATCGGCGACGAGTCGTCGAGACGAGCTGTGGTGGTCGATCCCCGTCGAGACATCAGCCCGTACCTCGACAGCGCAGACGAGCACGCCATGTCGATCGAGCTGGTGATCGAGACGCACTTCCACGCCGACTTCCTGTCCGGTCATCTCGAGCTCGCTGCCGCGACGGGAGCGGTCGTGGCCTTCGGCGCCGTGGCCGAGACCGAATTCGACTCGCGCAAGCTCGCCCATCGTGAACGGATCAGTCTCGGCGAGGTCACCCTCGAGATCCGCCACACCCCCGGCCACACACCGGAGTCGATCAGCATCGTGGTCTTCGAGCATGCCGATGACGACGAGCCGTACGGCGTCCTCACCGGCGACACCTTGTTCATCGGCGACGTCGGTCGTCCCGATCTGCTCTCGTCGAAGGGCGTCACCAGTGGGGACCTCGCGTCCCAGTTGTTCGACTCACTCCAGGAGGAGCTCCTGACGCTCCCGGACACCACCCGCGTCTTCCCTGCGCACGGGGCAGGTTCGTCGTGCGGCAAGAGCCTGTCGACGGAGACGACGTCGACGATCGGGGAACAACGGTCGTCGAACTATGCGCTCGCTCCGATGTCGAAGGAGGACTTCATCAACGTCGTGACCGATGGTCAGACGGCGCCGCCGGCGTACTTCTCCTACGACGCCACGAGAAACCGTCAGAACCACCCGATCCTCGACGAGAAGACGCCGCCGCCGTCGCTCGACATCGACACGGTGATCCGACGTCAGAGGACGGGGACCGTGGTGCTCGACACGCGTGACCCGAACGAGTTCGCTGTCGGCCATCTCGTCGGCGCCGTGAACGTCGGCCTCGCTGGTCGATACGCCGAGTTCGCCGGAGGAGTCATCCAGCCCGGCGCGCCGATCGTGTTGGTGACCGACCCCGGCATGGAACTCGAGGCCAAGAACCGTCTCGCCCGTATCGGGTTCGACAACGTCATCGGCCATCTCGCCGACCCGGTCGCCACGATGCACGATCACCCCGACGAGGTCGCCCAGAGTTCACGGGTCGACGTCGCCGGTCTCGTGGCGGCGATCGACAACAAGGACGACCTCCAACTCGTCGACGTCCGCCAACCGGGCGAGACCGAGAGCGGCACGATCGATGGTGCGACCCTGATCCCGCTGACCCGTCTCAACGAGCGGCTGGCCAGCCTCGATGCGTCCAAGCCGACCATCGTCTACTGCGCCGGAGGATTCCGTTCGTCGATCGCCGCCAGCCGCCTCGCCGCAGCTGGATTCGGCGACGTCTCCGACCTCCTCGGCGGATTCGGCGCATGGCAGGCAGCACAGGAAGCGACCACGGGAGTTCCCGCCTCATGACCCGGATGGGTTTCCTGCTCGACAGCGACAGCTGCATCGGGTGCCACGCATGCACGGTCGCCTGCAAGAGCGAGCACGACGTCCCGCTCGGCGTGAACCGCACCTGGGTCAAGTACATCGAGACCGGAACGTTCCCCGACGTCGCCCGCAAGTTCAACGTGATGCGGTGCAACCAGTGCGACGACGCGCCCTGCATGACCATCTGCCCGACATCGGCGCTGTTCCGGGCGCCGAACGGTGTCGTCGACTTCCAGGACGACGACTGCATCGGCTGCAAGGCGTGCATGAACGCCTGCCCCTACGACGCGCTCTACATCAACCCCGAGACCAACACCGCGCACAAGTGCAACATGTGCAACCACCGGCTCGAGGTCGGTCTCGAGCCCTCCTGTCAGATCGTGTGCCCGACCGAGGCGATCAAGATCGGCGACCTCGACGATCCGACCTCGGAGATCAGCCGGATCATCGCCCGAGACGACGTCGCCGTCCGATCACCCGAACAGAACACCAAGCCGAAGGTGTACTACCGGGGTGCCGACCAGGCGTCGCTCGACCCGACCCGCACGGCGATCGCCAACGACGGGATGATCTGGGCCGAGACCACGCCGAGTCATCCCAGCGTGCCGGTGAAGATCGGTTCGAAGCCGACCGACGAACTCGGTGTCGTGGCCCGCACCGCCTACACCACCGCACACCAGATGACCTGGAAGGCGAAGGTCTCCGGCTACCTCGTGACCAAGGCGATCGCCGCCGGCGTGATGGCCGTCGCCGCGCTACTCGTGTTGCTGGGTCACAGCGACCTGCAGGCCGTGGTGGGCATCGCTCCTCCGGTGATCGCCGGGGTCTTCCTGGCTGCGACCGGGTTCTTGTTGGTGACCGACCTCAAGCAGCCGACACGGTTCCACTACCTGTTGACGAGGGGCAATCGGGCGTCCTGGCTGGTGAAGGGCGCGTACGTCCTCATGGCGTTCTCGGTCGTGTGCGGTGCGTGGTTCGTCGCCGGCATCGCCGACCAGGGCGATGTCCTGAAGTGGTTGGCGCCCCTCGGCGTCCTCGGTGCCGCCGGGACTGCGGGCTACACAGCGTTCCTGTTCGCCCAGTGTGAGGGACGCGATCTGTGGCAGACCCCGCTCCTGCTCCCGGTGCTGTTGTCGCAGGCAGTCACAGCCGGTGGCGCGGGGTACCAGATCGTCGACGTCTTCATGGACGTGCCGGAGGTCGATGCATTGCGGTGGGTGCTGTTGGCCGGCGTCGGGGCGACCGCGGCATTCGTGGCGATGGAGCTGACCTCGTCGGGAAGCCGCCATGTCGAACTCGCGGTCCATGCCATGACACGAGGCACCTATGCCCGGCAGTTCTGGTGGGGCGGCATCGTCCTCGGTCTCGCTGTTCCCGCCGTCCTGATGGTGGTGGCGCTCGCTGCAGACCTCGATGGTCCACTCGTGGGCGCCCTGGCCGGGGTGTGCGCGTTGATCGGCATGTTCGCCTACGAGGACTCCTTCGTCCGCGCTGGCCAGTCGGTTCCCCTCTCCTGATCTCGAACGAAGCGAAAGTCTCGACGTGACCGACCTGCACAAGTACCCACCGCACGAGAGCTGGCACGACTGGCGAGAGCTCGACGCCAAGGCGTGGCCGGACAAGAAGGAGCGCAGGTACACGCTCGTCCCCACGACGTGCTTCAACTGCGAGGCGGGTTGCGGGCTGGTCGCCTATTTCGACCAGGAGACCGACCAGATCGCCAAGATCGAGGGCAACCCCGAGCATCCGGGAAGTCGCGGTCGCAACTGTGCGAAGGGCCCGGCCACGCTCAACCAGGTCTACGACCCGGAACGGATCCTGCATCCGATGAAGCGCGTCGGCGAGCGGGGTGGTGGCCAGTGGGAACGGATCTCCTGGGACCAAGCGCTCGACGAGATCGGCACCCGCCTCCGTCAGGCGATCGTCGAGGACCGCCACAACGAGATCATGTATCACGTCGGTCGGCCGGGGGAGGACGGCTACACCGATCGTGTGCTCAAGGCATGGGGGGTCGATGGCCACAACTCCCACACCAACATCTGCTCGTCGAACGCCCGCATCGGCTACCAGTCGTGGATGGGCCACGATCGCCCGTCATCCGACTTCGCCAACGCCGAGGTCATCTTCCTCATCTCCGCCCACCTCGAGGCCGGCCACTACTTCAACCCCCACGCCCAGCGGATCATGGAGGCCCAGGAGAAGGGCGCCAAGATCATCTGCGTCGACCCCCGCCTCTCGAACACGGGCGCCAAGGCCGATTACTGGCTCGCCCCATGGCCGGGCACCGAGTCGTTCCTGTTGCTCGCCATCGCACGGTTGCTGATCGAAGCCGGAACGTGGAACGAGTCGTTCATGCGTCGGTGGACGAACTGGGAGACGTACCTGCGCGAGACCCGACCCGATCTCCCGGTCAAGTGGTCGTCGGTCCGCTCGGCGCTGCTCGACGAGTACGCCGAGTACACCCCCGAGGCGGCCGAGCAGAAGACAGCGATCTCCGCCGACACGATCCGAGAGCTCGCTGACCTCATCGGTGCGCACCCCACGAAGTTCGCATCCCACAACTGGCGAGCTGCGGGCGCCGGGCACCTCGGCGGTTGGCAGGTCGCTCGCTCGCTGTTCTTCCTCAACGTGCTCACGGGCTCGGTGGCGACGAAGGGGGGCACGGCCGGCAACGGCATGAACAAGTTCAAACCGTCCGCCCCCATCGGCGCACCGGGCAACACGAAGTGGAACGAGCTCGAGTGGCCGAAGGAGTATCCCCTCAGCTACCACGAGATGTCGATCCTCCTGCCGCACTTCCTCAACGAGGGTCGCGGCGCGCTCGAGGTGTACTTCTCCCGGGTCTACAACCCGATCTGGACGAACCCCGACGGCTTCACCTGGATGGAGGCACTCACCGACGAGTCGAAGGTCCGGTGTCACGTCGCCCTCACCCCGACCTGGTCGGAGACCTCGTGGTTCGCCGACTACGTGCTCCCGATGGGGGTG
Organism: Acidimicrobiales bacterium; assembly: GCA_038255425.1. GTDB lineage: Bacteria > Actinomycetota > Acidimicrobiia > Acidimicrobiales > Salinilacustritrichaceae > Salinilacustrithrix. The sequence continues at coordinate 21,477 of JBBSLH010000007.1, read as the reverse complement.
TCGGTCGAGCGCCATGACGTCCACAGCTACGAGACCCACGCCGGCCGATGGATCGGTTTCCGACAGTCCACCTTCCGTCGTTACGCCGAGATCAAGAACGGGGGAGCCCTCGGTCCCGATGTCCGCAGCTACGACTACAACCCTGGCGAGGTCTGGGAGGAGAACGAGTTCTGGATCGACCTCTCGTGGCGCATCGACCCCGACGGTGAGCTCGGGATCCGGAAGTGGTTCGAGAGCGACGCGCACCCCGGCAAGCCGGTCACCATCGACGAATACTACGAGCGGATGTTCTCCGAGAGCGTCCCCGGCCTGGCCGACGCTGCGGCCGCTGCCGGCCAGACGGCGCTCGAGTACATGCGAGACCGTGGCGCGTACGCCGTCCCCGGCGACACCTACGAGCCCTACGAACATGCCGTGGACGACGACGCGCTCGACGGCTGCACCAAGGACGGCGAGGGCGTCTATCGCAAGCCGGGCACCGCAGGTGCGTGGGGAGGAGATCTCGCCGATCTCGACGACGTCGTCCTCGCACCGCTGGGCGACGGCTCACCGGCAGTCGACATCGACGGTGAGGCAAAGGAAGGGTTCCCCACGCCGTCGAAGAAGCTCGAGCTCTACTCGACCACGCTCGCCGACTGGGGCTGGCCCGAGTACGCCACACCGAAGTGGATTCCCTCGCAGGTGCACTGGGAGGACCTCGACCTGGCTGGAACCGAACGCATCCTGCTGCCCACGTTCCGCATCCCGACCCTGATCCACACCCGATCGGCGAACTCGAAGTGGCTGAATGAGATCAGTCATCGCCATCCGCTTTGGATCCATCCCGACGATGCCGAGAAACTCGGGATCGACGAAGGCGGACTCGTGCGGGTCACCACCCGCATCGGCCACTTCGTCATCGTTGCGTGGCGGACCGAGGGCATTCGCCCCGGTGTCGTGGCCGCGTCGCACCACATGGGCCGCTGGCGCCTCGAGGAGGACAAGGCACGGTCTTGGGGCTCGGGCAAGGCCAACATCACCCACGAACCGAACGCCGACGGTGGCACCACCTGGAAGCTCGGCCGAGAGCACGGCAACCAGCCGTACGAGTCGAGCGACCCCGACACCGAGCGCATCTGGTGGAACGACACCGGCGTCCACCAGAACGCGACCTTCTGCGTCCAGCCCGACCCGATCTCCGGCATGCAGTGCTGGCACCAGAAGGTCGACATCACCCCGGCGCACTCCGACGACGAGTACGGCGACGTCGTGGCGGACACCGCCAAATCGCGCGAGGCCTACCTCGAATGGCTGGCTCTGACCCGACCATCGACCAGCGGACTCCGTCGTCCGCTCTGGTATGCCCGCCCGCTCAAGCCGGCCGCGTCGGCATACCGGCTGCCATGACCACCGGCGTCGGCGAACCGGTCGAGCCCTTGTCGGCATGCCCGATCACGCCCATGATGTCCGTATACCGATAGCACCGACGGAGGTCCCATGAGTACCACCAGCACACGTCCCGGTCCGAGCGCCACGATCGACGCGGTCGAGCTGAACGGCATCCTCCCGGAGGGGGACATTCGACTGCTCGACGTCCGGAATGCTGCGGAGTTCGAGACCGCACACATCCCCGGCTCGTACCACGTGCCGCTCGACACCCTCGCCGAACACTGCCCGGACATCTGCCGCGCCGACGTCGACGTCGTCGTGGTGTGCCAGTCCGGCGCACGTGCGGCACAGGCGGCGGACAAGCTCGCCTCCAGCGGCCTCGACAACGTGCGAGTCCTCAGCGGCGGCATCTCGTCGTGGATGAGCATCGGCGCTCCCGTGGTGCGCGGCAAGGAGAAGTGGACACTCGAGCGCCAAGTCCGCCTCGTCGCCGGAAGCATCGCGCTCACGGGCGTCGTCGCGTCGACGAAGGTCCCGGCTGCGAAGTGGGCTGCAGGTTTCATCGGCGGCGGACTCACCTTCGCGGCGCTCAGCAACACCTGCGCCATGGGCAACGTCTTGTCCCGACTCCCGTACAACCGCGCTGGATCGACCGACGTCGGCGCGTCGGTCGATGCACTCGTCAAGAACCGTCCGGCGCCCACCCCGTCGGCCTGAGATCCGGCCCCGGCTGGGGCATACATACTTTGTGAGACATTTGTCCGTTCGATATGAAGGGGCCCCGTGAGACGCTTCCTTTCCGTGACCGCCGTCGCTCTCGTTGGCACCGTCGTCATCGCCGTGGGTGCGACGTCGGCGGCACCGAATGCGGCACCACTGACGGGAACCCTGGGCATCGATGCCGGGAGTTGCTCAGCAGGAGCGGCCTCAGGCTCCACGTTCCGGATGATCCTGCCCTCCGGGGACACCTCGGGACCGTTCGTCTCCAACGGTGACTCCACCTGCGACGATCAGACCTACACGTTGCTGCGTCCAGGCAGCGACGGAGGACTCGTGCTCGGCGACTACCAGCCGGCCCCGGCGCCGCCTTTCGACGGCAACGGCAACGGACGTGCCGATCGCATCATCGAGCCGACGATGTTCTTCGGCGTCGGATTCGCCATCGCCTCCAACCCGACGGACCCGCAGACCAAGAAGGACGTGCCGGCACCGAGTGTCGGAGCCGATGGTGGGGCGCTGAGCGGTGACCTCCAGGCGATCGGGGCAGCGTGGAACGACCAGAACTTCAACCAGGGAGCACCCAAGCCCGGTAACGCCCCGGCGGGGTTGACGGCCAAGCCCACCGGCACGTTCGACTCGTCCTCGGGCGCCTACACGTTGGACTGGGCCAGTCAGATCGAGGGTGGCCCGTTCGACAAGTTCACCGGTGTGTGGCACCTCGAGGGAACGCTGCGGACAGCCGGACAACCAGCGCCGGCCACGACCCCCCCGAGCACGGCGCCGTCGGGCGAGGCGCTCGTCACCGTCACGACCTCGGCGCTCCCCTCGGCGGGTCCCACCCCGGCGGCCTCGGAAACGACGACCACGACCGAGGTGGGGACTCCGGCGCCGGTCGGCGACGTCGATGACCGGGGCGCCGACAACGAGGTGGCGATCGATGCGGAACTCACCGGCGGACGAGAAGCACCGACCTGGCTGATCCTGCTGGTTCTCGCGCTGGGACTCGCAGCCATCGCCGGCTACATCCTCACCGACAAGGCGATTCGTCAGAACCAGGACTCGCCGTGACCGAGGCAGATGCGACGCGGCGATGGCCGGCCATCGCCATCCTCGTTCTCGGCATCGGCCTCGCTGTCGCACCGTTGGCGTTCGGGATGTTCGAGCGTGCGCCCAAGGGTGGCGACATGATCGACGGATTCGCGCCGTACATGGACGAAGCCAAGATGGCCCAGTTCCGCGGCTTCCTCGCCCAGATGGACGAGACCCGTGCGGGGGTCATCCATCTCGACGCGACCATCGACGACGGCACGGTGGCCGAACACCCAGCCATGGGCGCCTTCATCGAGGAGTACCCCGGGATCTCCGACGACATGGGGTCCATGCTCGACACCATGGAAGACAACTTGGGGAACTACCGGGGGGTCGCTGCGCTGCCGCCGTTCCCGCTCTTCCCCTGGTTCTTCGTCATGCCGGGGGCGATGCTCGCCCTGGCAGGCGCTCTGTGGCTCCGCTACCCGCTCGCAACGCGACCGGGTGTGGTCGCAGCCTTCCTCGGCGTCGGTCTGCTCGCTGCGCCGATGATGTTCCAGATGTTCACTCGCGCACCCGGCGGCGCGGAGATGATCGGTGACTTCGAGTCGCTGATGACGACCGAGCGCGTCAATCAGATGCAGGGATACTTCCTGGTCATCGGGTCTGCCGAGGGCGACCTGCGCCGGCAGATCGTTCCGGCGTGGCAGGACGCCGCAGATGCCGACCCTGCGACGTTGGCCGTGCTGACCGACTTCAGTCAGGACTGGCCCACCATCTCCAACCAGATGGCGCCGATGATCGGCACGATGGCCGACAACGTCGACAACTTCGCTGCCGTGGTCGCACTTCCGGACTTTGCGCTCTTCCCCTGGTTCTTCCTGCTGCCTGGCGTGCTGGTGGTGGGTGTCGCCATGGTCGATCGACGCCGACGCGGCGTCCCCCTGGTCGTGTTCGCAGCTCCTGACATCGCTGGGATGCGTCTGTCCACACTGCAGAGACTGCGGGCGGCTTCCGCTGTCGCGGCGGTGGGGTCGCTCGTGGCACTGGCCGTTTTGGCGCTCCTCGCAGAGCGCGGCGAGATCGACTTCGCCTACGGCCCCGCAGCGACACCGCTGTTGCAGGCCCCGGCCTCCGAGGTGACCGACACCGTCGACACCTCGATGCCCGTGGTGCTCTCGCCGGCCCCCAGGCCCCCATCAGTGCCTGAGCCGCCACCGGCACCGACACGAACACCGACGTCGAACCCACAGGACGACAGTCCGGAGCCGCCGCCGACATCCCCCGAGCCCGAGCTCGCCGCATGCGCGCTCGGGTTGCCCCCACCCGACCGCACCGGTGGACTCGCGTCGTTGACGCCCCTGATCCCCGGCTTCGGACCGTTCGCGCCCGAGGCATTCGTCTTCTCGCCGGCGTACGAGCCGCTCATGGACCTGTTCGGGCCCTTCCTGCCCGTGCTCGCAGATCAACTTGCTGCCCATCCGGAGCAGAGCGACGCGATCGTCACCCTGATGCGCCAGCTCACGACCTCGGGTTATGACACAGTCGAGCCGTTCTACGGTCCGTATCGGGAAGACTTCCTCGCCGGCGCGGCGCAGTTGGCCAACACGCTGGCGCCGTACTCCGAAGCGCTCGGCGAATCCCCGGCGGCGACCTGTCTGGTCGCACTCGAAGGAATCATGGTCGACGGGGCGCCCGGAGCGGGTCGGACCGCCGTCGATCCCGAGACCGCCGAAGCAACTCCAGTGGAACGGCTGATCGTCTCGGTGAACTCACTGCTCGGCTGAGCGGACGCGGCTACACCTGGTGTTGCGTCTTCGTCCAGACCGCGTCGGCCTTCTTCGATCGGCCGGGCAGCACGCGCCACAGGAATCGGCCGCCCCGTTGCTGAATAGAAGGTCCGTCCGTCTGCTTCGAGTCGATGGCCCGACGAACCCTCGACGTTTCGTTTGCCGGTCGAGACGGCGAAGGACATTCGCCCTCGTGCGGGCTGGCTCGAATCATGGGCGAGTAGGCCGGTGTGTCACACGGCTGCTGTCACGTCCTTCGTGGGTTGCAGCGCGAGGTGGTCCTCGATCAGAAACGACAGTTTGCAGACGTCGAGAAGCCGCCGGGCGAGACGCGATGGGGCGCGCACCGAAAGCGAACGAGAGCGCGCGCGCATCTGGTTGTGGGCCTCGACGAGGGCGTCGATCGTCGCGGCGTCCATGAACCTGACGCCGCTGAGATCGACGATGATGTCGGCGTCGTCGAGACGAGCGGCTTGAGCAATGGCGACAGACAGGTACCCACGGGTGGCGATGTCGTGCTCGCCTCGGACCAAGACCACGGTTCGGAAAGGGTCGCCGCTCGGGTCCATCGACCCGCGGCGGTATACGGTCACCGGTTCCTTGGGAACCATGGGTACTCCTGGTTTCGATCGTTGCGAGCAACGTTGCGCTACCAGGGTCCGGAGCACCGCCACCGAGCCAGCGGTGTGCTGGTCCGACACGTCGAGGCACTTTGTCGTGCAGAACGAACCATACACCCGTCCCATCTGGGCTGCCGTGCTTCGGAGATGGGCTCAGAGCACCTCGGCGAGATAGTCGAGCAGTCGGGTCGCGTCCTCGCGCTTGTCGAAACAGCCAGCGGCGCCGAGGGCACGAGCCGAGATCGCGGTTGCCTGCGAGTCGAGCGCGGTGACGACCACGACTTTGGTGTGAGGCGAAACCGCGAGGATGCCGGGGAGCGCGTCGAGACCAGCGTGATCGTGCGACGACAGATCGAGGAGAACGAGGTCGGGCTGGGCGCGCGCTGCAAGGGGAATCGCTTCGCGTCCATCGTCCGCCTCGCCGACGATGGCGTAACGGTTCGTGGCGACGAACATGGCCCTGACCGCGGTCCGTTGTGCTGGATCGGCGTCGACGATCATCACGCGCGTCGCAAAGTTCTCGAGCGCATCGGCTCTGCGCAAGGGCGTGAACGAAGCGGTCTTCATCCACGACTTCAACTCATCCGGCGGAAGCGGTTGACTCCACAGGAAGCCTTGCGCGGTGGAGGCGCCGAGAGCGCTGACGAGGGTGAGTTGGTCGAGTGTCTCGATGCCTTCCGCGACGAGACTCAGTCCGAATGCGTTCGCGAGGTCGACGATGTTGGCGATGATCGCGCGGTCCTTGGGATCGTCGACGACCCCATGGGTGAAGGACTTGTCGATCTTGATCGTGTCGACCGGAAATTGCTTGAGGTAGGTCAGGGAGGCGTACCCGGTGCCGAAGTCGTCCACGCCGATGCGCACGCCGATCGCCTTCAGCGCGTCGAGTACTTGAATGGTGGATTCGGTGTTGTCGAGAAGCACGCTCTCGGTGATCTCGAGGCAGAGCATGCTCGGATCCAGTCCGGACTCGGCGAGGGCTCGGCGGACCACAGACACGAGCTCGGGGTCGACGAGCTGCCGAGCAGAGAGATTGACCGAGAGCGACACATCCAGCTGTGGGGTGTCGCCCGACCACGTGGCGACCTCGCGGCATGCCTCCTGGAGCACGAACGCACCAAGCGGCACCACGAGGCCAGTCGCTTCGGCGAGGGGGATGAACTCCGCTGGTAGCAAACGCCCCCGCTGTGGATGGTCCCAGCGCACGAGGGCTTCGACGCCGGAGACCTGATCGGTTTGCAGATCGATCTCTGGTTGGTAGACGACGCTCAACTCGCCATGGTCGATCGCTCGGCGCAGGTCGGCTTCGGCACGATGGGATCCGCCGGCGCGGTCGCCCACCTCGGTGTCGAAGATCTCGAATCGACCGCGACCGCCTGCTTTGGCGCGATACATGGCGACATCGGCGTCATGGAGCAACGCAACCGCGGTGGTGGGACCAGTCGGTGACGCAAAGGCGATGCCGATGCTGACCGTTGGAATGTGGTCGGTGCCATCGAGCGAGATCGGCACCTCGACGGCGACAGCGAGGCGGCGGGCGAGTGCAGCGGCGTCGAGGCCGTCGTCGAGGTCGTCGCAAAGCATCACGAACTCATCGCCGCCGTAGCGAGCGACCGTGTCTCCCGGCCTGCGCCCGCTGTCGAGTCGGCGTGCGATCTCGATCAACAAGCGATCGCCGTTCCGGTGGCCGAGACTGTCGTTGAGCAGCTTGAACCGGTCGATGTCGATGAAGAACACCGCCGTGCTGCTGGGTTGTCGCTCTCGGCGGGCCAGCGCCTGATCGAGTCGGTCGAGGAGCAGGACCCGGTTCGGCAGGCCGGTCAGTGGGTCGTGTAGCGAACGATGGACAGATTGATCGAACGCGTCGCTCAGGTCGGAGCGTGCTGTTGCGTTGATCAGGTAGGCGGACGCAACGTCAGCCAAGGTCTGGGCGGCATCCATCGCCGCGTCGTTCAGCGGACCGGGAGTCGAGCGATAGAGGTCGAGTGCGCCGAGTTGGTCCTCGCCGTCTCGCAACGGGAAGGTGAACACCGCGCCCAGACCTTCTTCGATCGCACGTGCCGAGAACCGCGGAAACCGCGTCTCGACACGCAGGTCCGCGACCGACACCGGCTGCCCCGTGTGGTACGCCACCAGGCACGGCCCCTCGACGAGTTCGGTCTGCAGTTCCTCGAACCGCATCGCAGATTCATCCGACGCGGCCACGTAGTGAGGATCCTCGCTCGGAGAGATGAGCGTCACCCCCGCAGCGGTGATCGGCAGGACATCGACGATGCGACCCACGAGCGCGTCGAGGATGGCCTGGATGGGGAAATCGGTCAGCATCGTGCGAGCGAAATCGCTCAACACGCGTGAAAGTTGGGTCTCGCTCGGCACGATTGGTCATCTACCAAATGCGGCGTTCGGGGCCGCAGGGTCCGGACGGCGAGCCATATCAGGATTTTCGGGCCCGATGGTACTGTCTCGATGAGCGAGGGTTGCGTCTCGTCTGTCATGCACACGTAGATGCGGCCTCCCGCCTCGTCACCGGCGAGAGCAACGGACAATTCGGCAGCCCACGACGGCGGGCTCGAGCAGCGCTGCAAAGTAGATGTGGTTCGAGATGCGACCCTCGTGGTAGTTCGAGCGATGGCCGGGAACGAGCCGATCGCCGACTTCGAACGCTGTCTTGGTCCCGTGGAAGAACGGCTCTTCGACGTGCGTGCAGGTCTCGAACGTCACGGCGACGTGGTCCGTGTCGCTCGACTCTGCGATCGATTCGGCGATCGACTTCGTTGCGTTGTCGGGTTCCCGGTTCGTCATGCCGGATCCTCCGGGCTGGTGGGGCACCACCAGCGCACACAATCTTGACGTCTATCCGTAGGTGGGTGCTTGCGGCCAGTCGGACGGGCTGTCCTCGTAGTCCTGCTGGCGTCCGTAGATGGTGCGGTCCCAGATGGCGGGTACGGGCAGGATCGCTTCGGTGCCGCGTCGTTGGGTCCGGTAGGTCATGTAGATGCCGTCATCGGTGCGCAGGAGGTACGAGTAGCCGGGTTGGTCCTGTCCGTCGATGGTCCACCCCCAGTCGGTGTTGAAGGTGTTGTCGGTCGACGACACCCACGTGAGGTGGTTCCACTCCTGCTGTTCGCCCCACCGTTGGAGCTTCTCGAGGGGTGCTCGGGAGACCATGGCGAAGGCGACGTCCTTCGGAGTCAGCAGCTCGGTGAGATCTCGGGGGAGGTTGTTGGCTGCCCAGGTGCAGCTCGGGCATCCGTCGGTCCAGTCGGGGTGGAACATGAAGGACTGCAGAACGAGCTGCGACTTGTCGCCGAACAGATCGCGGAGCCGGACTCGACCGGTCGGCGCTGCGAACTCGTAGTCGTCGATCGGGGTCATCGGCAGCCGTCGGCGCCGCGCGGACACTCGATCGCCGAAGTGCGTGAGTTCCTTCTCGATCTCGACTTGCTGGGCGAGGAGTCGTTCGTGCTCGTCGCGGTCGACGACTGGTGGTGTCGCTGGTCGGGACTGGGTCATGGGGCTTCCTCCGCTGGCTGGTCGTAGAGCCTGATCTGTTCGGGGTACACCAGTGACGACGGATCGACAAGCGCGAACTCATCGGCTCGGTCCCTTGACAGGCAGCTTCATTGGTACTAGTAGTACTAGCACCATGCGGTGGGCGATCGACCAAGCATCCAGTGAACACCTGCAGGATCAGATCGCCGGCTGCGTCCGCCGAGGCGTGGCATCCGGTGAGCTACAGGTGGGCGAGCAACTGCCTCCCGCCACCGAACTCGGCGCAGCGTTGTCGGTCGACCGAAACACGGTGCTTGCTGCGTACCGGCACCTTCGTGACGAAGGCGTGCTCGAGTTTCGTCGAGGACGCGGGGCGCGAGTGCTGTCAGCAGATCCAGCGTCATCGTTCGTGATCGACGCGGCCCGCGAATTGGTCGCGACGGCCGGGTCGCACGGCATCGAAAAGCGCGAACTCGTTCGAATCATCGAGGAGCTGGCATGACATCGCAACCAATCTCCGGCCCGCGACGGCGCGCCGTCTACACCGGCCGAACAACGAGCTGGCCGATGGTGACCAGCACGAGCCTGGGTGCAGTCGTCGTCGTGCTCATGGCGAGGCAGGTCGACGGGCCTTGGAGCGACCTCGCGGTACCGATGGCGCTCGTCGCGATCGGCGTGCTCGTCAACGTGCTGACGTCGTCGAGCGTTCGTGCGACCGCTGGTCCGAACGGCTTCACCATCCGGTGGGGACTGGTCGGCTGGCCACGTTGTGCGTATCGCCTCGACGAGATCCAGCATGCCGAGGTGATCGACCTGCCGTGGTGGAAAGTCTCCTACGGATTCTGGTGGAGTCCGAAGCGAACCTTGTGCACCGTCCGCAGTGGGCCGAGCTTGCTGCTGAGACTCAGCAACCACCGCACGGTCACCGTCACGGTGCCAGAGCCGACCGCGGCTGTTGCCGCGCTCCGAATGGCATCGGTCCGTACGCCCTGACTCGCCGCGTTGGCTGACCGGACCGAGGTCGCCGAAATGGTCCCGCTGAGGAAGGACCGGCGATGTCGGGTCCGAGTCAGAGGAGCGACTCGGCCCCGTCACGTTCCATCCGGCCGCGGGCAGTCCCAGGTCGCGTCGGAACTCTCGGAATGCGTCAGCGCCGGTCAGGCGATCGGCTGATCCCGAGCGGGCGAGTCGGATGAGCGCGCGAGTCACGCGTCGGCCGACGTACGGCATGCCCATCAGGGGGCTGAATTCGGACGGCAGGATCATCGGGAACAGGTCGCCGACGAGCACGGGAACATTGCGAATCTCCGCAGCCATCGACCCCACCATTGCTGCCGCCGGGTGAGAGATCAACAAGTCGGCATCAGTCAACTCGCTTTCGCCGGCCTCGAACATCGTCCGAAGGTGCGGGATCGTGAACACCCCGAAGTGGAGGCGCAAGAGCATTGCGCCTCCGAGCTCGTTACCCCACCGGTTGACGTACTCCGTACTCCCGAGGAACGACGAACACGACATCGTGCCCTCGCCGACCGAGCTCGGAAGCGATCGGTACGTAGGGGAAGAACATCGCAGCGGTAGGCCATCGAGTACACGACGATCTTCGCCATCAGCACACTGTCGCGCGTCCCCTGTCAGACGGTTCGCCTGGACCCTTGCCCCAACTGATGACGTCGAAACGGATCCTCGGTGGTGTTCGTGAGCGACATCGAGACATCGACGATGCCTCCGGCGAATTTGGTCACGGACTTGAACGGTGAGCGGGCGAACACGCCGAGCATCTGCTGGTTCTGGGGCAGCGTCTGCGCCACGAACTGATTGATGCCGACGGCTCGCGCCAAGACCGCGAGTCGCCGGAGGAGTTCACTGGCGATCCCGTCTCCCCGGTGGGCTTCGGCAGTGACGAACGCAACCTCGGCGCTGTCGGTGGCGGGGAGCCGGTCGTAGCGACCCACCGCAACGATCTCGGCGCCGATCGTGACGATGATGGCTTCCCGGTCGACATGGTCGACGTTGGTGAATTGCTCGACCTCGGCAGCGCTGAGGTGCGGATGAACGCCGAAGAACCTGGACCGTTGTGCGTCGGCGGAGAGTGCTTCGTGGAAGCGAACGAGCGCGGGGCCGTCGGAAGCGACCATCGGCCGAAATGTGCGTGCTCGCCGGCGCATTGCCGGCGAGCACGCTTGCGCTGGTTGTCGGGGTGCTCGGCTGGAAGTCACCGCAGGACGGGGAAGCGGCGGACCAGGTTCGTGCGGGCCCAGAGTCGGCCGAGGCCGAGTGTGTCGCCGGCGTGGACGGCGGCGAGGCCGATCAGGACGACGGCGTAGACCAGGTGGTCGTCCATGAATGGGTTGTTGTCGAGGGGAAGCGACGCCATCCACATGAAGGTGAGGAGGAGTGCGCCGGCGCCGGCAGCGACTCGCATGCCGATGCCCAACATGAGGGCGACGCCGATGGCGAGGAGGCCGATCATGAAGAGGTAGTCGGCCCAGAGGGCACCGGACATGGGTTCGAAGAGACCCTGGAACGGACCCTCGACACCGGAGAGGAACCCGGTGGTGGGGGAGCCTCCGTTGATCCAGGCTGCCGGACCGAACCGGTCGATGGCGCCGGTGGTGCGGTCTGTTCCGGTGGCATAGCCGAGTGCGAACGCCTTGTCGAGGAACGCCCACAGGAAGACGAAGCCGATGGAGATGCGGCTCACGGCCCATGCGTACGAGGCGATGCTGCGCTCGAGTGGATCGGTCGCGGAATCATCGGGCCTGACGTCGGCGTCGGCGACGCGGTTGTCGATCGTGGTCTGGAGCTGCTGCTCGGTGAGGGTTGCGGTCATGGGTGTTCCTCCTGTGTTGCCAGGAGAGTTCCTGGTCATTGCATCGTGCGGGAGGGCCGGGTCTCGCCGGTAGGGCCGAACGACCAGCGTCCGATGGCCACACGGACCCTCCCGGCCGCCGTTCGGTCCCGAAGGAGAGAATCGTGACGGTCTCCTTGGGGAGGTGACGAAGGACCCTGGTGCGCGTCCATGGAACGGCGGAGCATGGAGGAATGAACGACACGACTGACACGAACGATGTGACCCTCGACCGGTTTGGCCTCGAGGTGTTGCCAACCGAGGTGTGCTGGAACCTGCTGCGATCGTCTCCGATCGGTCGTATCGCATTCGTCGACGCCGGGGAGCCGATGGTGTTTCCGGTCACGCACGGCGTGTATGGCGGGTCGGTCGTGTTCCGCAGCGGCGTCGGGACGAAGCTGGAGGCAGCAAAGATGGCCCACGCCGTGGCCTTCGAAGTGGACGAGTGGGACTCGGCGACTCGGACGGGGTGGAGTGTCCTGGCCCGAGGGGTGGCGGAAACCGTCTACGAGAACGATGCGATCCGCGAGTTCGAGACCGTGGGCGTCGACCCTTGGCTCGGCGCGGCAGAACAAGGCGACTGGGTACGTATCCGTGTCGACGAGATCAGCGGGCGCCGGCTCGGGCAGTAGCGATGCAGCGAGTCGTTTGGAGCACCGGCCTGACTCAGTCGGCCAGCGCGGCCTGGGCGGCGGCGAGCCGGGCCACGGGGATGCGGTACGCGGAGCAGCTGACGTAGTCGATGCCCATGTCGTGGCACAGCGCGATGGACCGCGGATCGCCGCCGTGCTCGCCGCAGACGCCGGTGGAGATGTCGGGGTCGATGGACCTCGCGCCCTCCAGCGCGAGACGCATCAGTTGGCCCACTCCGTCGGCGTCGATGGTGGCGAAGGGGTTGTCGGGCAGGATCCGCTCGGCCAGGTAGTCGAGCAAGAACGACGACTCGGCGTCGTCTCGGCTCAACGCGAACGTCGTCTGGGTCAGGTCGTTGGTGCCGAACGACAAGAAGTCGGCGTGCTCGGCGATGGCGTCGGCGGTCAGCGCGGCTCGGGGAACCTCGATCATCGTGCCGATCCGATACTCGATGGTCCGGCCCGCAGCGGTCATCGCCGCGGTCGCGGTCTCCTCGATGAGCGCCCGGGTACGTGACAGTTCGTTGGCGTGGCTGACCAACGGGACCATGATCTCGGGTCGAGGATCCAGTCCGTCGGCGGCGACCTCGAGGGCAGCCTCGATGATGGCCCTGGTCTGCATTCGGGTCAGGTCGGGCATCTTCAGTCCCAGCCGCACGCCCCGCAATCCGAGCATCGGGTTCGACTCACGAAGCCGTTCGACGCGTCGCATCATTGCCGTGGTCTCTGACAGCTCGCTCACCAGCGCCTCGACGGCGGCGAGGTCGGCGGCGTGGAGTAGCCGGATCTGCAGGTCGGTGGTCTGACGCTGGAGCTCGTCCCACGATGGCAGGAACTCGTGCAGTGGCGGGTCGAGCAGCCGGATGATGACGGGGAGGCCGTCCATCGCCCGCAGCATCCCGATGAAGTCATCTCGCTGGAACTCGAGCAGGGAGTCGATGGCCTCTCGTTGCTCGGTTGGGGAGTCGGCGGTGATCATCTGCTGGACGAGCGGGAGCCGGTCGGCGGCGAAGAACATGTGCTCGGTCCGGCACAGACCGATGCCGCTGGCTCCGTAGGACCGGGCCCGTGCCGCCTCGATCGGGTCGTCGGCGTTTGCCCGCACGCCGAGCGTGCGGAAGTCGTCGGCCCACGAGAGCAACGTCGACAGCCACTCGTTGTCGAGGTCGGGGTCCTCGGTTTCCACCTGGCCGATGTAGATGTCGCCGTGGGTCCCATCGATCGAGACCCAATCGCCCTCGGCCACCTCGGCGCCGTCGACCGTGAACGACCGCGCCGATGCATCGATCTCGATGGCGACCGCGCCGGTCACCGCCGGCTTGCCGAACTGACGGGCGACGAGCGCGGCATGGCTGGTGCGTCCGCCGGCCGACGTGAGAATGCCGACCGCGGCGAGCATGCCGTGGACGTCATCAGGCTTCGTCTCCTGGCGTACGAGGAGGACCTTGCGCCCTTCACCGGCCCACTTCACCGTCAGGTCGGGGTCGAAGCAGACCTGTCCCACCGCGGCGCCGGGCGACACATTGAGCCCCCTGGCGACGGGCGTGCGGTCGGCGAGGTCGGTGGCCGAGAACTGGGGATGGAGAAAGACGTCGATCTGCTCGGGGGTGACGCGCTGCACGGCCTCGGAACGGGTGATCAGTCCCTCGGTGGCCAGTTCGACGGCGATCCGGACCGCAGCTTGGGCGGTGCGTTTGCCGGTGCGGGTCTGGAGCAGCCAGAGCGTGCCGTCCTCGACGGTGAACTCCATGTCCTGCACGTCGCGGTGGTGCCGTTCGAGTCTGCCGGCGATGTCGGCCAGCTGGGCCGCGGCCTCGGGGAGGTCGTCGACCATCAACTCGATCGGTTTCGTCGGCCGGTTGCCCGCGACCACGTCCTCGCCCTGAGCGTTCATGAGGTAGTCGCCCTCGAGCTTCGGTTCCCCGGTGGCTGCATTTCGGCTCATCAGTACCCCGGTCCCCGAGTTGTCGCCGGCATTGCCGAACACCATCGCAACGATGTTCACCGCGGTTCCGAGGTCGTGGGCGATACCCGACGCGTTGCGGTAGTCGATGGCCCGTCTGCTGTCCCAGGACGCGAACACGGCCTCGATCGCCATTCGCAGCTGGACCATTGGATCGGTGGGGAACGGCGCGGGGGATCGGCGGTCGACCTCGGCGCGGAACTGCTCCACCACCTCTCGCAACGCACCGGCGGGCAGGGCAGCATCGTTCTCGGTGCCATGCTCGGCCCGATGGTCGTACAGGATCCGCTCGAACGGCTCACTGTCCAACCCCAACACGACGGTGGCGAACATCTGCACCAGCCGCCGATACGAGTCGAGCACGAACCGCTCGTCGCCGGTGCGGGAGATCATCGCCGCCGCGACCTCGTCGTTCATGCCCACGTTGAGGACGGTGTCCATCATCCCGGGCATCGAGAACTTTGCGCCGGAGCGCACGGCAACCAACAGCGGATCAGTGTCGTCGCCGTAGCGTCGCCCGAGCTGCACTTCTACCTTCGCCATGGCCGCGACGACTTCGTCCCACAGCCCGTCGGGTAAGGCGCGGGCGCTGCCGGAGATGGTTCCGCTGCCCGTGTAAGCGAGACACGCCTCCGTGGTGATTGTGAACCCCGGCGGCACCGGAATGTCCAGGTCAGCCATGTCGGCGAGGTTGGCGCCCTTCCCGCCGAGCAGGCCCCGGACCGCGTCCGTGTCGCCACCGCACGCAGCCCTGGCGTCGTCGAGGTCGTCGAAGCCATACACCCATCTGGTCACGACGAACCTCCGATGCCGAGGCAGTCGGTGAGCGGGTCTGTGGACGGGGCCATGGATCAGACGATGAACGATCGGCCGACAGCCGAACCAGGGCCCAAGGTCACTGCACGGCTCGTAAAGGACCCGAATCCGACCGTTTGTGCATGCGGCGGACGCACGAGGCGACCAAGTTCCCGCGGGTCTTGTGCCCGAGGCGCGAGGACCTTCGGCCCTATCCCGAGTGATCTCCCGGTGCGCAGGGTGTAGCCATGACCTCACGGATCGTGATTCTCGGCGGCGGCACGGGCGGCACCTTGACCGCCAATCGCCTGCGGCGCCTCTACGGCTCGGACGACGCCGACATCGTCGTCGTCGATCAGGACAACAGCCACGTCTACCAACCCGGGTTGTTGTTCGTCCCGTTCGGTCTCACCCACTCTGAGGACATCGTCCGGCCCCGGGGTCGGCAGCTCCACGCGGGGATCGAGTTCGTCGAGTCGGGCGTCGACCGGGTCGACATCGAGGCCAACGAAGTCCACCTCACCAGCGGCGCGACCTTGTCTTACGACGTGCTGGTGGTCGCCACAGGAGCGCGTCTCGTGCCCGACGAGACCGAGGGTCTCACTGGACCGGGGTGGATGGACAACGTGTTCACCTTCTACACGCCCGAGGGTGCCGCCGCCCTCGGCGCGGCGTTGGCCACCTTCACTCGAGGTCGGCTGGTGGTGAACGTCGTCGACATGCCGATCAAGTGCCCGGTCGCGCCGCTCGAGTTCTGCTTCCTGGCCGACTGGTATTTCACCGAACGCGGGATCCGTGACCAGGTGCAGATCACCTACGCCACTCCACTCGACGCGGCGTTCACCAAGCCCATTGCGTCCGAAACGCTCGGCGGAATGCTGGCCGAGCGGAACATCGAGCTGGCCACCGAGTTCAACACCGGCGAGGTCGACGGCTCGGGCGGCCGGCTCGTCGGCTACGACGGCCGCGAGCTCCCGTTCGACCTCGCCGTGGTCATCCCTCTCCACGGCGGCGCCAGCTATGTCGGTCGCTCGCCCGGTCTCGGCGACGCGCTCGACTTCGTGCCGACCGACGAGCACACGCTCCAGGCCAAGGCCGCGCCGAACATCTTCGTGATCGGCGACGCCGCCAACGTGCCCGCATCCAAGGCCGGTTCGGTCACCCATTTCGAAGGCGAGACCCTCGTGGGCAACATCGAGCGGTTCCTTGCCGGCGAACCGCTCGAACCCGGCTTCGACGGCCATGCCAACTGCTTCATCGAGACCGGGTTCCACAAGGCCCTGCTCATCGACTTCAACTACGACACCGAACCCCTCCCGGGCCACTACCCGGCCAAGGTCGGGCTGCCGCTGTTGAAGGAGTCACGGCTCAATCATCTCGGCAAGCTCCTGTTCCAGTCCGTCTACTGGCACAGCCTCCTGCCTGGCCGCGACCTTCCCGGTCTCGGCTCGGACATGCCCACCGCGGGCAAACACTCGCCCACCCCACAGAAGGACTGACCAATGCCGACCACCACCGTTGCCGACGTCGCCGTCGACCGCAACGACGAAGGCTTCTTCACCGACCCGGAACAATGGACCGAAGCCATGGCGCCTGAGCTGGCCGCTACAGAAGGAATCGACGAGCTCAGCGACGACCACTGGACGGTCATCAAGTTCATGCGTTCCGAGTACGCCGAGAAGGGCACCGGACCCACCGTCCGGTTGCTCGGCAAGACCTCCGGTGTGTCCGTCAAGGAGCTCTACCAACTCTTCCCGAAGGGACCGGCCAAGAGCGCAGCCAAGATCGCCGGTATCCCCAAACCCCGCGGCTGCATCTAGGAGCACGAATCATGACTGACACCACCACCGACCCGATCGAGGCTGGCCCGATCAGCCCGGATCCCACAAGGCCCGACCCGATCACCAAGGTCTCGGTCGTCATCTCCCAGGGTTCCCTCGAAGGCATCTACCCCGGGCTGATCATGGCCAACGGCGCCCGCGCTGAAGGCATCGAGGCGAACCTGTTCTTCACCTTCTTCGGTCTCGATGCCATCCACAAGGAGCGCCACGAGCACATCAAGCTCGCCACCGTCGGCAACCCTGGCCTCCACATCCCCACCATGGCCGGTGGCCTGCCCGGCGTGTCGTCAGTGATGACCCGCGTCATGAACCACAAGATGGAGGACCTCGACATCCCGTCGATCCCCGAGTTCGTCGAACTGATAGGCGACACCGGCGCCGGCATGTACGCCTGCAAGGCATCGGTCGACCTGTTCGGACTCGAGAAGAACGACTTCATCCCGCAGGTCCAGGACATCATCACCATCGGCGAGTTCTACGAGATCGCCGCTGGTGGCCACATCATCTTCACCTGACCACGAGCAGCAACGACTTCGACGGAGCCTCGGCCTCGTCGAGGTCACCGCGAGCGGTGTCGGACTCATCATCGGCGCCGGCATCTACGTACTGCTCGCCGCGGCGACGGCCGAGGCCGGCGCCGCCGTCTGGATCTCGTTTCTGGTGGCCGGCGGACTGAGCGCGCTCACCGCCCTCAGCTACGCCGAGCTGGCGTCCATGTACCCATCGGCCGGGGCCGAGTACGAGTACACGCGGCGAGTCGCACCACCTTGGGTTGCCTTCGCGGTCGGCTGGCTCATGATCCTCGCGCTGGCGGTGGCAGCCGCGGCGGTGTCCCTCGGGTTCGGGAAGTACCTCCGCTACTTCGTGGACGTACCCACACAATTGGGGGCGCTCGCGCTCCTGGCTGTCGTGACCTCGATCGCGCTCTCGGGAATCGAGCATTCCGCCCGGCTGACCACAGTGCTCAGCGCGGTGCAGGTGCTCGGGCTCATCGTGATCATCGCGATCGGGGTCCCCCACCTCGGCGACGAATCGCTCCTCGAGGGCGGCTCGGTCCACGGCGTTCTCGGCGCCTCGGCCCTGGTGTTCTTCGCGTTTGTCGGGTTCGACGAAGTGATCACGATGTCGGATGAGACCACCGACCCAACTCGGACGATCCCTCGCGCGTTGTTCCTTGCTCTCGGGCTGTCGACCGCCCTGTACGTCGGCGTCGCGATCGCCGGGGTCTCGGTACTCGGAGCCGTCGGTCTGGCTGCTGCCGACCAGCCGTTGGCCGAGGTGATGTCCACCGCAGTCGGTGGCGTGAGCGGGGGAGTTGTTGCGGTGGTGGCCATGATCGCCACGACCAACACCACCCTGCTCGCCCTCACCGCTGCATCGCGGTTGCAGTTCGGCATGGCCTCCACGGGAGCGCTGCCGGACTCGCTTCACCGCGTCAACCGCCGACGCGCCCCCAACCGAGCGATCTGGATCGCAGTCGCCGCGGCCGCATGCTTCGTCGGGATCGGCGACGTCCAGGTCGTCGCCGGGGTGACGGACTTTGCGGTCTACGTCGTGTTCATCGCCGTCAACCTGACGGTGATCATCCTGCGCTTCTGGCAGCCGAACCGGCGTCGACCGTTCGCCGTGCCGGCAACCATCGGTCGTGTTCCGATTCCACCCGTGGTCGCGCTGATCGTCACGGGGATCATGGTGCCGTACCTCGATCCGGCGGCGATCGGCCTTGGCGTCGGCGCCACCCTGCTCGGTGTCGCGGCCTACCTTGCCTTGCGACGCTCGCAGTCCCCGACGTCCGATGACCACCCGACCGAGGACACGGCCATGTCACCACGCACCAGGATCACCATCGACGACGCCACCGCAACCGCCGGTGTACTCCGTGTCGACTTCGATGCCGTCGACTTCGATCTCGAGGAGTTCCGTACCGGCATGCAGGTCGAACTGCAGCACGGCCGAGGCGACCCCGACACCAACATCACCGATGACAACCTGCTGACAACCGGCAAGATCACACTCGCTCACCTCAACGAGATCTCCGACTACTACACCCGACTCGCCGAGATGACCAGACAAGCGCGTCTGCAACGAGACCCTCGGGGAAGGTGATTCAGTCGGCGTGATGACCGCGACGCCCGCTCAAGTCCTCGTTGTACGGCGCACGCCGGTGGGGGGTGCTCCTCCGTTGACGTTCTGCCTCCTCGTCGACACGTCGAGCCAGTACTTCGACGAGAGCCGTCAGCGTCCGTCGCCCGACACGGCGTCCGAGCACGGCGTCACCGAGCCTGCCGACCAGGCCCAGAGGCGCTTCATAGCCGCCCGAAATCGTCAGTTGACGGCGGGCGACCCCGGAATCGGTGACGGACAATTCGCCGACGAATTCTGGAAGCAACCGCGCGTTTCCCACGGGAGTCCATCGCAACGGTGCGGACATGGATCCTTCGTCGCCGCGCAGCATGCCCAACTCGATGGTCACATCCTGGACGGCCGCCGCTCCGGACCCGAACCGAGCAGTGAGCGAGGTACGGATCGTCCGGCCGGGGACCTTGTCGCGTCGGTGACGATCAGAGAGCACTCGGTCGGGATTGTTGCGAAGGATCTCCTCGACGACGGACAGCGGTGCCCGAAGCTCAGCCGTCGCCACGAGGTGTCGTTGCATGGAATCGATCATCCGTCAATGACGGTCGCACCGGTAGGGCCGAAGGTCCCACGCTCGCCCGAGCCGATCATCGACAGTTGTGCCATCCGGCCCTGTCCCGCCGCACGTCAGTCGGCGGATGCTGGGGGCATGGCATCGTTTCAAACCGAACCCACTTGGTCTGACCAAGGCCGTGGTAGCGGTCGCGTTCTCATCGAGGCAGCGGAGTGGCACACCAGGGAATCGCTCAGCTCGATTCTGTCGGATCACGGCTTCGACACCTCGACGTGTCCCGGACCCGAGGGTGCCGACGGCCGCTGCCCGCTCGCAGCCGGCGACGGTTGTCGCGCCGCCGACGAGGCCGACGTGGTGGTGCATGCACTGCAGGCGGCAGATGTTCGCAACATCGAAGTGCTCCGCTCCCATCGCCGGTGCAACCCAGCAACACCCGTGATCGTCGAGGTGCCTGAACCGACCGTGGACAGAAGCCCCGAGACCTACGAAGGAACGATTGCCGTGGCGCCGCCTCTGAACAGATCGTTGATCGACACCGTTGCCGACGCGATCGAACATCGCAGTTGCTCGCTGACGGGGGTCGAGTGATGCGAGCCTCCAAGATCCTCGTTCCCATCGGCCTACAACACGATGCGGAGCGGATCCTGCCCATCGCCGCCGACGTTGCGGAGACCCTCGATGCTCCCATGGAGCTCATCCATGTGGTCCCCGTGCTCGACGCCGAGGTCCATTCGGCCTATCAGCGGGCATGGATGGACCCCCTCGCCGTGCGCTACGAGGCGACGCTTCGTCTGGTCGAACACCAGTCAGTGTCGAGAGCGCTCCGAGATGTCATCGCCGATCAGCCCGACGCTGTGGTGTGTATGGACGTCGACGCCAGCGGCGGGCCCGCCGACACGGTGTTGGGCTCCATTTCCGAGGACATCCTCCGTGCCGGACATCATCGCTGCGTCCTGCTGGGACCGAACGTCACGGCATCACCATCGATCACGACCGGGCCCGTCGTGGTGTGTGTCGACGGCTCAGACCATTCGGAGTCCATCCTGTCTGACGCTGCGGCATGGGCCGCCGAGACCGGGTCCTCGACCTGGGTTGTCCTCGTTGCCGGTGATGCGCCCCTGCCCGTAGACATCGATGAGTCGTCGTATGTCCACCGTGTCGCCAGGGATCTCGGGGTGCAGGATCCAGAGTGGGAAGTTCTCCACGGTCATGATCACGCTCAGTCGATCGTGGACTTCGCGCACGACCGGAAGGCGGGCAGCATTGTGATGGCAACCCATGGTCGGAGCGGCTTCGGTCGCTTCGCGTTGGGGAGCACGACGATGCGAGTCGTTCATCGGGCGTCGTGCCCGGTGATCGCCCGACGTCCACCGGTCTTGTCCGCCATCGTCAACTGATCACCGGGCGATCGCACCCGGATCGACCAGCTCACGCCCGCTGATCCAGCTCATGTCGACCCGGAGGAAGTGGTCGCGCTCACCGCTCGCCCACGGCCGGATGTCGAGGTGTTCGAGACGAGTCCGTTCGGCTCGATCGGTCACCTCCAGGATCGTCCCGTGGATGACCACGCTCGCTCCGGTCTCGAATCGCGGTGATGCCTCGTCCACCTCGAACGCGGCGCGTTGTCCGATGCCGCCGGCGGTCAGCTTGGCGCCGCGGGACGAACGGAAGACCACGGAACGTTCGTCGAGTGCGTAGTTGACGGGGAAGATCATCGGGTGGCCCATCT
>JBBSLH010000006.1:0-37769 GCA_038255425.1 Acidimicrobiales bacterium | reverse complement strand
GTACTGGCCCTTGTCGTTCTTCTCGCCCGACCACGAGTAGAGACGCTCGACTGCCAGGGTCGCGACCGACGACTTCACGCCGAGCCAGATCGGGGTGCCGATGACGAGGATGTCGGCGTCGAGCACGACTCGTTGGATCGCTGGCCAGTCGTCGTTTGCAACCCCACCGTCGTCGGCGTCGACCTCGCTCATGTCGGGCGACATCCCGAATGCGATGTCGTGATCGACGACGCGGAACTGCGAGACCGAGGCGCCCGCCTTCTCCATGATCGTCACCGAGTGGTCGATGAGGTACTGGGTGTGCGACGTGCTCGGCGACCGCTTCAGGGTGCAGTTGAGATAGACGGCCTTCAGGTCGTCGTACGAAGCCGGTGCGTCGGCCAGGTCAGAGGAGGTGCCCATGGATGCAGTCTGTCCGTTCGTCGAGACGAGTGTCGGCTGACACGTTCCCGGTTCGGCGCCAGCTCAGAACGTCAGCCCACGGCAACGCCGAGCAGTTGACCGATCCCGAACGTCACCGCCATGGCCACGGCACCGCCGCCGACGAGGCGAACCACCGCGATCCGTGCCCGTGCGCCGCCGGCACGAGCACTGAGCAGACCGGTCGCGGCGAGGCCGACGAGAACGGCGACGAACGTCACGAGGATCCGCACGCTGGCGGGCGGGACGAGGATGGCGACGAGCGGCAACATGGCGCCGAGCGAGAACGCCACCGCCGACGACCCCGCGGCGATCCACGGGTCGGCGAGTTCGTCCGGATCGATCCCCAGCTCCATCTCCAGGTGCGTGCCGAGCGCGTCGTGCTCGGTCATCTCGTCGGCAGCGACCTCTGCGGTCTCGTGCCCCAGACCCCGGTCCTTGAGCATGCGGACGAGCTCGTCCCGCTCGGCCTCGGGCATCTGCTCGATCTCCGCGGTCTCCTTGGCGATGAGCGCGTGCTCGGTGTCGCGTTGCGTGCTCACCGACACGTACTCGCCCAGCGCCATCGACACCGCGCCAGCGGCCAGACCAGCGATGCCGGCGGTCGCGATGGATCCGGTGTCGGTGGTCGCCGCCGCGACCCCGACCACGAGGCCTGCCGTCGAGATGATGCCGTCGTTGGCACCCAGGACACCGGCACGAAGCCAGTTGAGACGGCTCGCGAACGACCCACTGTGTGGCTCGTGACCGTGATGACGGGCCGGAGTGCGACCCGAGCGGCTGGTCGTCACGCCTCTTCGAGCTCGACCAGTGATTCCTCGAGGTGCTCGAGGAGATTCTGGAGGTGCGGGACCGCGTTGCGGTCGCCGATGAGGCCGAAGTCGATCGAGCCGTCGTAGCTCGACAGGGTGATGTTGAGCGCCTGGCCGTCCATCGGGATGCTCACCGGGTACGAACCGTCCATGCGCGCGCCGTTCCAGTAGCGGGTCTCCTGCGGGCCGGGCACGTTCGAGATCGTGATGTTGTACGGCGGTCGCCGGAACGACTCGAACCGGAACAGCGGGCTGGTCGCCATGGGGATGAACGAGATGGCCGACAGCGCCATGATCTGGCCCTGCGAGAGTCCCTCGAACCGGGCTTTGCCGGCGTCCATCGACGACTTGACCAACTCGAACCGTTCGGCACCGCTGTCGGTGTGGGTCGCGAGGTTGGCGAGGATGACGCCCACGGCGTTGCCGCCCGACGTGTCGTCGGCCGCACGGAGCGACACCGGGACCATGGCGATGAGCGGCGTGTCGGGCAGCGCGTCCTGGCTGGCCAGATAGCGGCGCAGCGCGCCACCGCACATGGCGAGCACCGCGTCGTTCAGCGTGCCCCCGAGCCGCTTGCCGGCGGCTCTGATCCGCTCGAGCTCCCACGACTGCGCTGCGAACCGTCGCGCACCGGTGATGGGGACGTTCAGCATCGTCTCGGGTGCCTGGTAGGGCAGGACCGACGCGTGGTCGTCGAGGCCGTCGCGGATCGAGTCGGTGAATCGCCCGGCGGTCGCCGCCAGGTCGAAGCCGAGACGCCCGATGGATGACGCCGCGTTGAGCAGCCCAGCGGCGGCGGACTCGAGCGGGTTGCCCGCGGCATCGTGGGTCTCCGCCTGTGCTTTGGCCTGGCGCACACGCGTTCGGGCGGCCCACGGCGGGGGCATGTCGCGTTCGTCAGGGTCGGTCGACAAGGCATCGGAGAGCATCCGCATGGCTGAGACGCCGTCGACCAGGGCATGGTGGATCTTCGTGTAGACGGCGAACCGCCCGTCATCGAGCCCCTCGATCAGGTGAACCTCCCACAGGGGGCGGTTGCGATCGAGGAGGGTGCCGTGCAAGCGCCCGACCACCTCGAGCAGCTCGCGGATCCGCCCCGGTCGAGCGAGACCGGAGTGGCGCACGTGGTAGCTCAGGTCGATCTTTTCGTCGACCTCCCACTGGAGGCGACCGATGATCGGGGTCTTGCCGGGCCGGCGGCTCAACAGCGGGTGGAGTTCGGCGGGGTCGGCGAGCGCGGATTCGTACACGCCGCGGACGTAGTCCCAGTCGGCGCCCTCGGGCGTGGTGAACAGCTGCAACCCGCCCACGTGCATCGGTCGCTCACGGGCCTCCATCACCACGAAGGGGAGATCCGTCGGGTCCATCAGTGCCATGCCGCCGACCCTATGCCACCGGATCTGGCGTGAGTTGTGGTGGTGGGGTCGCCACAACTCACGCCAGATTCAGTCTCGGAGGTCGCGGAGGAGGAGATCGTCGACGTCGGCCTCGGGGGGAGCGGCCATCGCCCACCGTCCGGACGCCTTGGAGAACAGGTACCAGAGCCCGTCGTGGCTGCGCCGGAACTGGAGCCTGCCCTCAGCCGTGACCCGGTTGCCACTCACATGGACGCGCCTGGCCGCGAAGCCAGTGTCGGTGACGAGGTCGCGGGTCGCCGCCATCTCGAGGGGAGGTGGCGTCCACCGTGGTTCGTCGTTGGCGCGGACTCCGGCCGCTCCGGCCATCCGCCATGCAGTCGCCAGGACGTCGAGCTCGACGGCAGGGATGCCGCTGCGCAGGGCGAGCTGCTCGCGCTGGATCGGCGATGCGTCGACCGTGCGTCGGGCGAGGTCGGCGCGCTCGTCGAGGGCGAGGCCGGTGTCGGTGGCGCCGGCGCACAGCTCCCACGCGCGTCGCGCGGCGTCGGCGACGAGTGCGCGTAGCCCGCTGCCGTCGAACGGTGCATGGATCGGCGGATCGCTGGGCCAGGCAGCCGGACGGCTCGGGGCGTTGGCGACCAGCGGGACCGACGGCAGCTCGCCCGGCGTACGGGCCCAGAACTCGGCGGCGTCGACTCCGGCGCGGTCGTCCTCGGTCTGTGGATCGGCGTCGGTTGCCGAGGCGGGCGAGTCGCCGGCCCGGCGGGCACGCACACCGTCGAGCACCTCGTCGCGTCGACGGCCACGGAGCAGCAGCAACACGAACGGGTCGGCGTCGAGTGCGTCGGCCACCAGGTAGCAGGCGGCGGCGGCGTGCTTGCACGGGTCGACGTCGTCGGGGCACGAACACGCAGTTCGCAGGTCGCGGGCCCGGGGCAACAGCTCGACCTCCACGGCGGCAGCATCCTCCACCACGCTCGGGTCGAGTTCTCCGTCGAGGAGCGCTGCGGCGTGGCCGGCCTTGGCGGCGATGGCGTCGAACACGGCCTCCCATTCGTCTTCGCGGAACTCGCGGACGTCGAGATACACCTCGTAGGGATCGGGCTCGCTGCCCTGGACGAACCCGGTGACGGCGCCGGGGCGGATCGTGAGGTCTTCCGCTCGACCCTGCCGCGCGTAGGTGCGGCCTCGGCTCAGCCGACCGGTCGAACCGCCAGCGATCCCCTCGAGCGCGTCGATCCACGCCTGACCCCACCACGTCGCGCCGAACTGGCGGTTCACGGCTCGTCACCGAGTTCGATGAGCGCCCACAGTTCGTCGTCGTTCATCTCTGACACCCAGGTCTCGCCCCCGACGATGACCGAGTCGGCCAGCGAGCGTTTGTTCTCGAGGACCTTGGCGATCCGTTCCTCGAGCGTCCCCTCGCACACCATGCGGTGGACCTGCACGGGTCGGTCCTGGCCGATGCGCCAGGCACGGTCGCTGGCCTGGTCCTCGACCGCCGGGTTCCACCAACGGTCGTAGTGGAACACGTGTGTTGCCTTGGTCAGGTTGAGCCCGGTGCCGCCCGCCTTGAGGGAGATGACGAAGACGGGGACGCCGCCGTCCTGGAAGCGGTCGACCATCTGCTCGCGTTTCTTGACCGGAACCGACCCGTGGAGGAACTGCGAGTCGATCCCCAACGTCTCGAGATGCGCCGACAACAGATGCCCCATGTGGACGTACTGCGTGAAGATCAACATCGCATCGCCCTCGTCGACCACCACGGAGACGAGATCGGTCACCGCGTCGAGCTTCCCCGACCGTCCGGCGAGCGGTGCGTCCTGGCCGAGGTACTGCGCCGGGTGGTTGCAGATCTGCTTGAGCGCGGTGAGCAGCTTGAGCACCAACCCCTTGCGGTCGAAGCCCTCGGCCTTCTCGACGTCGTCCTTCAACTCGTCGACCACGGCCTTGTAGAGGGTGGCCTGCTCGACGGTGAGTCCGACGAAGTGGTCGGTCTCGGTCTTCGGCGGCAGATCGGGCGCGATGTGCGGGTCGGTCTTGCGGCGACGGAGCAGGAATGGTTGGACGACGGCCGAGAGCCGGGCCGTGGCCTCCTCGTCGCGCTCGCGTTCGATCGGTGTCGCCACCTCGCGCTGGAAGGTGTCGAGCTTCCCGAGCAAGCCGGGTGTGGTCCAGTCGAGCAGCGCCCACAGGTCGGACAGACGGTTCTCGACCGGGGTGCCCGTGAGCGCGAACCGGGCGGTCGACGGGATGGTCCGCATGGCCCGCGCGGTGCGAGACAGCGGGTTCTTGATCGCCTGCGCCTCGTCGGCGACGACCAGTCCCCAGGGAACCTCGGCCAGCTGGGCCGCGTCGCGACGTGCTATGCCGTAGGTGCACACGACGATCCCGTCGTTGGCCGCGCCGGCTTTGATGACGTCGGCAAGATCGCGGCCCGTGCCGTGGTATCGCCGCACGTCGACACCGGGGGTGAACTTGGCGGCCTCGCGCTCCCAGTTCGACATGAGGGTGGCGGGACAGACGACGAGGGTGGGACCGGAGCCTCGTCGGAGCAGGTGCAGTGCGAGGACCTGGATCGTCTTGCCGAGCCCCATGTCGTCGGCGAGGACGCCACCGAGGTGGAGGTCGGCCATCTCGGCCAGCCAGGCGAGCCCGCGCTCCTGATAGGGGCGGAGTTCGGCATCGAGGTCCGCGGGGATCTCGCGCATCCGGACGCCGTCGATCTCGTGGAGACGCTCGGCCAGATCGACC
Source organism: Acidimicrobiales bacterium (assembly GCA_038255425.1). Lineage (GTDB taxonomy): Bacteria > Actinomycetota > Acidimicrobiia > Acidimicrobiales > Salinilacustritrichaceae > Salinilacustrithrix. The sequence continues at coordinate 32,425 of JBBSLH010000006.1, read as the reverse complement.
AGCGGTCCGGTGAGCTCGGCCTCGACCTGATGGCCGTCGACCGACACCGTTCCCGACAGCGCCGCGGCGAGGACGTCGCCGAGACCGACCTCGGTCCGCTCATTGAGCTTCTTCAGTCGAGCGGGATCGGCGCGAACCCAACGCCCACGCAGCCGCACCACCGGCCGTTTGGCCTGCGCGAGTTGGAGCAGTTCGCTCTCGGTCAGCCCGGCGCCATCGACGGTGGCGTCCCATCGGACCTCGCCGATGGAGTCGAGGTCGAGACCGCTGCTGCTCACCGCTTCGGGTTGGGCCGTGCCGACGACTGGTCGGAGTTCGATGGCGGCGAACACTTCCGACGGCCACAGCACCGGCAGCCCGGCGGCGGCGAGGTCGTCGGCGACGGGTCCGAACAGCGCCTCGACCTCTTCGTCGGTCAACTCGAGTTCCTCGGGCGCCGACTCCTGCAGCAACCGGGCGGCAGGCGGCCACACCGTCGCGGCGCGGCGCAAGGTGAGGAGGAGGTCGGTCTCGACGTCGGTCCCGAACCGGGCGATGACCGCGTCGGGTGCAGCCCAGAGGTCGGAGGCATCGAGGACGAGGCTGGGATCGACCCGACTCTGGACCTGCAGCACACAGCGCACGGGATCGAACTCGATGTCGAAGTCGGGGTCGGCGAACGGGTCGAAGTCCTCGTCGTCCTCCGCGTCCGGACGCTTCTTCGGCTTCGGGAGCTCGACTCGGAGACCGAGCATCGTGTCGCCACCGGTCCCGGCGGTGACCGAGCTGAGCCAGGACTCGACCGCAGTCACGTCGGTGGTTCGGCGCGCCGCGAAGGCGTCGGATCCGGACATGGCAGCCGCCGACGACGTGCGCACGAACGCGTCGGCGACGGCGTCCAGATAGGCGGTGGTCGCCACATGGGGCGACAGCATCCGCCCGGGCTCGTCGGCCGGCAGCGCGTGGACGGCGGGTGGGAGCCCATCGGCCAGTTGGGTCAGCCTCGTCCGGTCGTCGACGTCGAGCGGGCCGATTCGCCAGGTGTCGTTGCCGTTCGTCGCTGCCGACGGCAGGAGGCGGCCACGACTGATGAGGTCGAGCGCGAGCCGGGTGGCCACCGACAGCGCGCGCACGGACGGGCGGACGTCGGTGCCGGCTGCGAGCGCGGCCAGGGGCCCGATCAGATCGGCGACCGGGACCAGGTCTGCCGCGATTTCGGTGGGACCGTCGGCAAGAACGAGCTCGATCGTCGTGCCTCGGGCATCGCCGCGGTTGTCTCCCGCGGGCTCCCAGAGCGCGAGCGCACCATCGCGGCCCACTTCACCGGCGACGAACGTCGCCTCTGTCCCTGGCCCGAAGTGCATCCTTTCGACGCTATCGAGACGGGGTGACAGCGAGACCCTGCCCGCTGTTCGTTCGCGTCAGCTGACGCCGAGCAGGTCGACCACGAAGACGAGGGTCTCGTTCGGGCCGATGACGCCGCCGGCGCCCTGCTTGCCGTAGGCCTTGTCGGGCGGGAGCACCATGCGTCGGCGGCCGCCGACCTTCATGCCCTGCACGCCCTCGTCCCAACCGGAGATGACCATGCCGGCGCCGAGACGGAAGCTGAACTTCTCGTTGCGGTCCCAGCTGGCATCGAACTGCTGACGGGTCTTCCAGGACACCCCGACGTAGTGCACGTCGACCGAGTCGCCGCTGGTGGCCTCTGGACCTTCGCCTTCGACGAGGTCCTCGATCATCATCTTGATCGGAGGGATCTCGCCCGGCGGGACGTAGACGTGGGGCTTCTCGGAGAGGTCGTGTTCGGCCATCGGGCGAGGCTATCGACCGGTCTCGGGTGGGCGACGATTCGTCGACGAATCGTCCCGCACGGCCGACCTGTGGACTCAGACGCCCGTCTCCGGCGCTTTCGGCCAACGCGTCCTGTCGGAGCCGTCAGAGGATGAGGTCGAGGACACCGCCCCCGGCGATGACGTAGAGCAGCGTCGGTGGGATCAGACCCACGACGGTGCCGACGACGATGGTGCGAGTCGGGATCGACGACAGACCGAGGAGCCAGTCGGCCGGCGCGGCGAGGTACGTGAGGGTTCGCAGTGCGATGACGGCGACAAACCCGCGGCGGGCGAGACGTTCGTCCCACTTCCGGAAGCTCGGGGGCATCTTGGCCTCGACCGTCTGGCGACCGATTGTTCGGGCGAACCACACGCCGGCGCCGGAGGAGAGGTACCCCGCGACGAGGCAGACCGCGATCGCCACGGGTGCGGGGAAGACCACGGCCGCAGGGAGCACGAACACCAGTCCCGGCACGCCGACGGGGACGAGCACGGTGAACAGGAGGGTGTAGAGGATCGGGGCGAGCCACCCGGCGTCGTCGACCAACTCTTGGAGGCGGTCCTCGTCGCCGAGCAGGTCGGTCAGGCCGGAGCGACGGGCGACGACGAACGCGGTGATGACGAACGCGATGAGGAGGAGACGTCGCTGGCGGTTTCTTCGGGGCGGGACGATCGCCGGCGTCGTCGGGTCGGCCATGGTCACCCCCTACGGTTCGGCGCCGCGCGGCCGAGACCCTGCCACGCCGCCGCCATCAGTGCCCGGTCCGGGTCGTGTGTGCTGGTGTGGTCATCGGTGCCGACGGGAGCGGCCTCGGCGACCAGACCTGCACCCAGCGCCCGGACCGGTCAGCGGTGGCGCGACCTGGTCACCCGGCGTCGTCGACCGGGCGGAGGGCGCCGACCAGTTCGACCACACCGACGCCGTAGGTGTCGTCGAGGTCCGCTTGGACCGTGGCGTCGGCGACGATGACGCCGATCTCCACGACGCCTCGGACGATGTCGACCGACGCGAAGAGCGTGTCATCGAGCGAGCCGAACAACTCGTCCTGGATGGATCGCAGTTCAGCCTCGGTGTGCTCGGCGGCGCTGACACAGGTGGCTCCACCGAACCGATCGCGCAGTTCGGTCTCGTGGCGGTCGAGGTCGCCGGTGAAGCGGACGTTGAGAATGAGCTTCGTTGGGTCGTTCATGCCGAGTTCATCGCTCGCCGGGTTGATCGACTGGTCGAGCCAGAGTCCGGCGAAGTCAGGCTGCGACTGGGCGTACTCGAGGGCGGCGTTCTGGCCGGCGTCGGTGGCCGTGGCTTCGTCGACGACGACCCAACCACCCTCGGGTGGGTCACAGGGTGTGGCGAAGTCGGAGGACGGACCTCGGTCGCTGTAGTCCGCCGGACCCGGCTCCTCGGTGAGGGTGAACGTCTCGCCGTCCCACGTCCCGGTGACCTCGAAGTCGCCCCACGTCGTGCCGTTCGACGACTCGGCTTCCACCGCTGACCAGTCCCATCCGACGACGTCCGGTCCACCGCACTGCGGGGGATACGACTCGGCGACGCCGCCGAGACACAGTTGCGGACCGTGGTCTGCGCTCTCGAGCACCGTGCCGCTGGTCGTGAACTCCGAGTCGCGACCGATCGACGTGGGAGCGTCGGTGGGGGATGCGTCAGTCGCCACCGGCGTCCCGTCGTCGCCGCAAGCGAACGCGAACAACGTGACCGCTGAGAACAGGAACACTCGGTGCATGGTCATGTGACGTACGGCGCAGGCCGCTGGTTCCGCAGTGTCGCATCCAGATCCCGGTCGGGAGGCCACCAGGCTCAGGTCGCGTCCGCTGCGAGATCGAGATCGGCGATGTCATCGGCGGTGATGAGTCTCGTCGCCAACGAGTACTCGACCAGTCGGGCACGTCGGTTCGACGCCAACTCTCCAGGCGCCCCGTGCAGTCCACGAACGCTGGCGCGCGCCAGCTTCTGACACACCTGGTCGAGCTTCTTGTTGAACTTCTTCTCGGACCAACCCAGCCGTTGCGCGGCGGCGCCGCTGGTCGGCAGCGTGCTCGGCCCCGACCCGATCCGAGTGAGCGCAGGCTCGGCCAACGCCAGAACGACCAGACGCTGATCCGGAGTGAGCACGGCTGGAGCGCGCGTCGTCACGCCCATGCCGTCGGCCTCGAGCAGGTCGCCTGGGTCGACCGGATCGAACGGTGGAGCGGGCACGACGACCTGGAACTCATAGGTGGTCGGACCTGCGCCGAAACGGACGAACGACTGCTCGAATGCCAGAGGGAGTACGCCACCGGGGCTGAGATGAGCGACGAAGTGGCCGCGATGGTCGCCGACGGTGGCCGACAGCTGCGACCCGACGTTGCAGAGCAACCAGACCCCGGCGTCGCGCCGCAGTTCGAGGAACTGCCGATGCAGATACGGGTTGTCTTCGATCGCGAGGTCGCCCGAACGTCCCACGGTGAAGGGGGCGTCCTCCGCGACGTCGAACCACTCGCCGCAGTACTCGACGCGCACGTCGTTCATGGTGTGCAGACCTCGCTGCTCGGTTCGGAGACCCGACCACCGCGGACGGTGGCCACTTCGAGACACACACCATCGCCGCTGGCGATCAGGAGGGTCGGTTCGTCGACACGGTACGGCGACTCGGCCGTCACTTCGGCGGGCCCGTCGGTGACCGTGACGAGGTAGGTGTCGCCGTTGACGTCCTGGCCGGGCGTCCACGAGACCACCGTCTGGTCGTTCTCCACGTCAGCCGCGACCTCGACCTCGACGGGCCGGGCCGGCGGTCCCGGATCGAAGCCCGCCGTGTCCGGAGGGCGAGTCGTGGTGACGGGAGGGGGGTCGTCCGAACCCGGACGGGCGATGACGAAGACCAGCAGCAGCACCAGCGCGACGCCGCCGCCCACCGATGCCAGCAGTCGGTTGCGGCGCGCCTGCTCCTCGCCACGGGTGGGCGCAGCATCGACCTCCTCGGGCTCGTGCACCCTGGCTCCGACGCCCCGACCGATGGTGCCATGGGTCAGACCGTCGTCGACCACGGGATGGACCTCGGGCGCGAGAGGGTGTTCGTCGCGAGCGGGAGTCGATGGGGTCGGTCGGACCAGACGAGGGGCGGGGTCTGCAGGCGCGAGGTCGGGGTCGACCCGTTGCACGCTGCGTTGGTGGGTCCGGTCGTCCTCGTCGGCGTCGGCCGGCTCCGCCGCTGCGGGTCCCGGAGCCGTTCGTCTGGCACGAGGCTCGATCACACGCAGCCGCGTGGCGGGGAGACCGAGTGCGGCCTCGACCCCTTGCAGGGCTCGGCCGAACGCCGCTGCCGAGGCGGGCCGTTGGCCCGGGTCCCTGTCCATGGCGTTGGCCAGGACGTTCTCGAGGTGCTCGGGCACGTCGGCGCGTCCGATCGGGGGCAGGGGATCGTGCAACACCCGGCCCATGAGTTCTTGTTGGGTCATCCGCTCGCCGGTGCTGAACGGGCTGCGCCCGGCCAGCAGTGCGTAGATGGTCGCGCCGAGCGAGTAGACGTCGGAGCGCTCGTCGCCGCTGGTCCGCAGCCCCACGACCTCGGGCGCGGCGAACGGGATCGACACGCCGACGGCCTCGGAATCGTCGACGCCGTGCGTACCGGCGATCCCGAAGTCGGTGAGCGCCGGCTCGTCGAGCGCGGTCAGCAGGATGTTGGCTGGTTTCAGGTCTCGGTGGAGGATCTCGGCGTTGTGCGCGGACTGCACTGCGCCGGCGATGTGGATGCCCACCTGCAGGGCCCGGTCGACTCGCAACGGTTGGGCCCGCGCCAGTTCGGCGAAGTGGCCGTTGGGGCAGAACTCCATGGAGATGTACGGCCGGCCGTCGTCGGCCACGCCGACGTCGAAGACCTGCACGATCCCCGGGTGGTTCGCCAGCCGCGCCATGCGCCGAGCTTCGTTCCGGAACTGGGTGTGGTCCTCGTCGCTGAGGCGTCGCTGCCGGAGGACCTTGACGGCGACCTCACGTTCGAGGTCGAGGTGTTCGTACAGGAAGACGTCTGCGAAGCCACCGCGGCCGAGCTCGCGCACGAACTCGTACCCGACGAGGTGCGGGGGTCCGAGGGTCGTCAACGGTCGCGCTCCGAGAACTCGTGGATCAGGTGATCAGCGATCAGTGATCGGGATGGGCCAGGTGGAATCGCACGATACCGGCGAGCACGACCGTCGAACCCTGCGTGGCCAGGGTCTGTTCGTGGCTTCTCAGCCGCACCGGAGGTTGCCCGGGGAGTTCGAGTTCGGTCCCGTTGGTGCTGCCGAGATCCTCGACCAACACGTCCCATCCTTCGACGTGCACGGCGACGTGCTGTCGCGACAGATCGCCCTCCGGGCTCGGAAGGGCGACGAGGTTCGGGATCTCGCCACCGGCGTCGGCGGCGACCGTCGGTCGGCGGCCGATGAGCTGTGGGCGGTCGACGTCGACGATGAGCCCCGAGTCGAAGATCATGCGGGCGATCACGGGTCGATGGATCGACGACGTCGTGCGGTCGGCGATGGGCTGCTGGCACACCCGGCACACCGGCAGGGCCACGGGGTTCGGATGTCCGGTCGGGCAGTGCACGGCCAGCACCGTTGCTCCGTCGTCGCTTCGGGGTTCCGGCAGCGACGTCTGACGGGCGAGGTCGGCAACGGTGATCGTGAGCCCGTCGTGCTCTCCCATCCCGGTGTCGGTCATCGGAGCGCCGGAGTCCGGTGGCAGGACGAGGTCGGCCGGTGTGTCAGCAGGTCCCGATCCGGTGGGCATGGGCACTGCGGTGATCAAGGACGTGAGTGGCGTGGCTCCCGGGAGCGCCGTCGGCGCGGATGCTGTCGGCGTCGGGACGTCCACCGGAGGGTCCACCGGTTCGGGCTCCGGCATGCGGGGGGCCTCTGCCATCGCCGGCTCCGGGGGCGGCGTGGTCTGCGGCTCCGCTGGCACCGGTCCGGGCGACGGCGACGTCGGATGGCTCGGAGGTGGAGACGGTCGGCTCGGAGGGGGAGTCGTGCTCAGCTGCGACGTCGAACTCAGGAGACCCGAATAGTCCGAGGCGGCGCGGTCTGACCCGAGCGGGGCGGGATCGTCGACGGCGGGCGCGGCGTCTGGGGCCGTTCCCGCGTCGTCGGCAGCGTCGTCGGGCGTGTCATCGGCAGCGTCGTCGGGCGTGTCATCGCCCTCCTCTGCGCTCGGATCTGCGGGCCCGTCCTCGCGATCGACCAGCCGTTGGAACGCGGCCTCGTCCAAGGTGTGGCTGCCGTCGTCGACCGGTTCGACCGGTTCCGCGGGCTCGGCGGTCTCGGGCGCCACCGGGGCCGTCGTCTCGACTGCTGTGGTCTCGACCGCGGTGGTCTCGGACGAGGCGACCCACGTGAGCCAGACGTCGCCGTCGTCGACCAACTCGATGTGCGAGACATCGGAGACGACGTCGTCGTTCCAGGTACTGGCTCGGCCGGCATCGAGCGGGCTCCGGGTTCCTCCTGTCGCCACCACCGATGCCCGGGTCTCGCCTCGCACGATGACCCGGAGACCGAGTGCGTCGGGGGCAGCGCACAGGAACGTCGGCGTGGACGCCAGCCCGTCGGACGTGAGCGCGTTGAGGACCGCATCGAGGCCACCGTCACCCGAGCGGACGACGTCGGCGATCTTGTCGTGCATGTGGCGCGGCGCGTCCGCCGAGAGCACGACGAGCACGTCGGGTCGGCACCAGACGCGATGCCGCGTCATCGTTGCTCCGTGTCGGCATTGCTGGTGACAGACACCGGCGGCACGCTCCTCGGCCTGCGTCGTGGACCCCTACAGCGTAGAGGTGCGATTTCCCCGGTCGGTGAGGAGGTGGTGTGTCGGCGACGTGTCGTGATCGAACGCGCCGACGAGCCCTTCTTGTGGGTCGACCTCGACGAGCACGACGGAGATGTTGTCGCGACCGCCTCCCCCCAGCGCTGCGTCGATGAGCCTCCTGGCCCGGCGTTCGAGTGTCTCGTCTCCGCATGCCACCGACGCCATCTGGACGGTGTGGACCTCGTTGAAGAGGCCGTCGGAGGCGACGATGTACAGGTCGCCGGTCTGTGCCCGTTCCCACGAGGTCGCGATCTGCACGTCAGGCTCGACGCCGAGGGACCGGGTCACGACGTTCCGGTGGGGGTGCGCTGCAGACTCGGCCACCGAGATCTCGCCTGCCCGAACCAGTTCGGCGACGACGGAGTCGTCCTCGGTGAGTTGCTCGCATCCACGGTCACGCAAGCGGTACACCCTCGAGTCGCCCACGTTGAACACCACGAAGTCACTCCCGCCAGCCCATGCGAAGCCGGAGACCGTCGTCCCCATGGCCCGCACTCCCGCACTTCGGGCACGCTCATGGATGGCTCGGTTGGCATTCCGCAGTGTGGTGTCGATGGCGGTGACCGGGTCGGGGTGCGTCCGCAGCGACTCCATCCGCGACAGGGCGGCCGCCGCCATGCTGCTGGCGATCTCGCCGCCCGAGTAGCCGCCCATGCCGTCGGCGACCGCGAACACGTCCGGACCGGCGAGCACGGCGTCCTGATTGGCGCGGCGGACGCGGCCTTGATGCGTGGCAGAAGCCCAGCGGAGGGCAATCGACATGGGTACCTCAGGCTCCCGGAGCGTTGCCTGACGGTACCCCGATGGTTCGCCCCTGTCGTCGGCCCCGACGGGGGGACAAGTCCCCTCCTCCACGATGTGCCGACGGGCCGGATGATGTGGTTGTGTATCAAGTCACACTGAGCGCGGGCCCGCTTTCGAGGAAGTCGTTGCCGAACACCCCACCTCGTCGTTATCGGACCATCACCATCGAGGGGATGGATGCGGGTGCTGCCGAACGGATCGTGGCGGCGACCCTCGAGACCGACGACGAACTCAGCGTCCACCCGATGGGTCGCGGTCGGGTCTCCGTGGCCCGACGCCACCGGCCCACCTGGGCCCTCGTCGCGTGCATCTGCACGGTCTGGGTGGTCGGGCTCGGACTCCTGTTCCTGCTGGTGCGACGCACCGAGTCCGGTGACGTCTCGGTCGTCGGGGGCGCCCGAGGTGTCGTCGTGACCGTTCCACCCGTGGTCGACGCCGAGATGCTCGATCGCCTCGAGACGCAGCTGCGCACCGGCGATCTGTCCGGCCCGCCGCCTGCGATGGTCGCGCCGCTCGCCACGCGGGCTGCAGACGATCTCGACACCAACACCGTCGTCCGCGGTGTGCCTGCTGCCGTCCCTGGCGAGGTCACCGATGTCGCGTCCCCGGCGATGGACGACGCCGTCCGGTTGGAGCTGCGGTTTCCCGGTGGCGTGGTCTCGGTGCTGGATGGTGAAGACGTCATCCTCGGGCGCGCCCCGAGTCCTCGTCCCGGCTGTCGGGCCGTCATCGTCCCCGGTGACGGAGCGACCTTGTCGAAGTCCCACCTGTTGGTCCGGTACTCCGACGGGCGGGTCGAGATCGAGGACCTCGGTTCGACCAACGGCACCCGTCTCGCCTCCGGCGCCACGTTGACGGTGGGAGATCCGGTCGTCGTGGAACCGGGCGGATCGTTCGACCTCGGGGCCGTGCGCTGCCTCGTCCAGTTGCAGCCGTCGAGCGCGGTCGCTCCGAAGTGATGCTCGCTCCACGCCAGCGGCGATGGGTGTCGATCGGCGCGGTCGGTCTGCTCATCACCTCGTTCCTGTTCTTCGCCAGCCGCGCGGAGGGCAACATCGTGCCGGACCCCGACATCCACGACGGCGGGGTGTGGGTCACCAACGAGGCGGCCGGGGTCTTCGGGCGGACCAACGCCCAGATCGCGACCGTCGACACCAGACTGCAGGCGGAGTCCGACTCGTTCGACGTCCTCCAGTCGGGCAACGTCGTCCTGCTCCGCCAGTTCGATCCGTCGAGTCTCACCGGTGTCGATCCCGCTCGGGCACTGCTGATCCCCGGCCCGGAGCTGCCGGCGGACGCCGAGGTCGGACTCGGTGCCGAGACGGCAGCGCTCTTCAATCCCGACGGAGGCGACCTGTTCGTCACCCGCGCCGTGTCCTCCTCGGCCGCACTCGGACTCGACCCCGGTGGTGACCTCGAGCCGATCGACCACGTCGAAGAAGGCGGGTCGATGGTGGTCGGCGAGGACGGTCTCGTCCACCTGCTCGACCTCGGTGCCGGCGAGATCCGCACCTGGTCGGATGACGAAGAACTGGTGAAGACGACCTCGGTCCCCGACGATGTCGCCGGCGCGACCCTGACCGCCGTCGGCGACCGTCCCGTCCTGCTCAGTGCAGCCGGCGAACTGATCCTGCCAGGACGCAAGCCAGTCGACGTTGGGCTCCCGGGCGCCGTCGTGCAGGAGCCTGGACCCGCGGCGTCGGGCGTCCTGGTCGCCGGGGACGACGCGCTCGTCCAGGTGCGTTTCGACGGAACCGTCGATCACCTGGCCGACGACGGAACCGGACTCCCGGCCCGACCGGTGCGCGTGGCGGGCTGTGCGTACGCGGCGTGGGGTGGCGCCCCGTTGTTCGTCCAGGCCTGCGACGGTCTCGATCCGACGTCGGGGAGCATCGGTGAGATGGATGCCGGCTCCGAACTCCGGTTCCGGTCCAACCGACGAGAGGTCACGCTCAACAACCTCACCGACGGCAGCCAGTTGCTCTTCGGCGAAGGCGATCCGATCTACATCGACAACGAGTGGGCCGAGGCGCTGGTCGACGAGATCGAGGAGGATCCCGATGCCGAGGAGGAGATCGACGAGGTCTCCGAGCCGTCGTGCGCCTCCGAGGACAACAGCGAGCCCGTCGCCAACCCCGACAACGAACAGTTCGGCACCCGCCCGGGCCGCCCGGTGATCGTCCACCCCCTCCGGAACGATCTCGACCCGGACTGCGACGTGCTGTTGCTGCGTGAGGTCACGGTGGCCGACGCCAGCGCCGGCACGGCGGGAATCGTGGCGGGCGGCCGCGCGGTCCAGGTCGAGATGGATCCCGACATCGACGTGCTGCGCTTCGACTACTCGGTGTCCGACGGGCGCGGCGGCCAGGCGTCATCGACCGCGACGGTCCGCCGTGTCGCCGACGGCGACAACTCCCCGCCGGTGCTCGGCGACAACGAGACGCTGGTGGTCACGGGAGGAACCGTCACCCACAACGTGCTCGCGACGGCCTACGACCCCGATGGCGATGTGATGCGACTCACCGAGGCGCGCGTCGACGGCGTGTCCGAAGGATCCAGTGAGTCCGTCAAGTTCAACTCACGTGGCGAGGTGACCTTCACGGCCGGGAACGCGGCGGGCGTGGTCGAGATCGCGTTCGTCGTCTCCGATGGTCGGACCGGAGGCGAACAGAGCGGAATCCTCACCGTTCGTGTCAAGGACCGGCGCGAGAACCAGCCTCCGACCGCCCGAAACGACTCGGTGTCGACGTTCGTCGGCCGGGAGGTCGTCTACGACGTTCTCGACAACGACACCGATCCCAATGGCCAACAGCTGTCCGTCGTGCGCGCCGAGTCCTCGGCCGATGCAACGCTGCGCTGGGACCCCAGGTCGCCGGAGATCCGAGTCCGTTCGGACAAGGCCGGGTCGGTCAACGTCGTCTACACGATCACCGATGGCACGGCCACCGACGATGCCGTGCTCCGGGTCGACTTCAAGGAGCCGACGCAGCCACGGCCGCCGATCGCCGTGCGCGACGAAGTCCTCGTCACCGGTGGCGAACCGGCATACGTACCGGTCCTCGACAACGACGTCGATCCGGACGGCGAGGTGCTCGTGGTGCTCGGGGTCTCTGGCATCCCGGCGAACGTGCCCGTGTCCGTGACCGTGATCCGTCGCAGCGTGCTGAAGATCACGGCCGCCACCGACCTCACCGAACCATTCGAGTTCTCCTATCGGATCAGCGACGGTGTCGACGTCGACGACGGCACCGTGTTCGTCGAGCCGGCGCCGACGAGGACCGAGAACCGTCCACCCGTGGTCGTGTCCGACGAGTACACGGTCCGTGCCGGGGGCATCGCGAGCCTTCCGGTGCTCACCAACGACTCCGATCCCGATGGCGATGCGCTCGAGATCGAAGCGCCTCCGCAAGACCAGCCCGATGCCGATCGTGACGGTCGGTTGTTCCTCTCCGACGACGGGCAGCTTCGCTACGAAGCGCCCGAATCGGCGCGCAGCACGGTGTCGCTCGTCTACAGCGTGCGTGATGTCGCCGAGAACGTGGCGTCGGCCGAGCTCATCATCCACGTGCTGCCAGCGAACGCTGATCGGAACCAGCCCCCCATCGCCCCCGAGCTGATCGGGCGCACCGTGGCTGGTCAGCGAGTCGCCATCCCGATTCCCGTCACGACCATGGATCCCGACGGCGACTCGGTGTCGCTCCTGGGGATCGGCGCACCGCCGTCGAAGGGAACCGTGGTTGCGGTCCGGGCCGACGAGTTGGTCTACGAGGCCGACCGTTCCGCTGCGGGGACGGACGAGTTCACCTACCGGGTCGTCGACCAGTTCGGCGAGGAGGCGACGGGGACGATCCTCGTCGGTGTGGCCGGCCTTCCGTCGGAGAACAACCCGCCGATCCCGACCGAGGACGAAGCTGCGGTCCGCCCCGGTGACACCGTCTCGATCGACGTCATCGGCAACGACTTCGATCCCGACGCCGACCCCATCGTGGTGTCGACCGACGAGGACCACGCGCCGAATCCGGCCCTCGGTGTGGCCGAGATCGACGGCGGCGCCATTCGATACACGGCGCCCGACGACCCCGATGTCGACCGGACGGCGTTCCGCTACTTCGCATCGGACGGTCGCGGTGGCGTGACCGAGTCGCGGGTGACCGTGCTCTTCCGAGGTGACGCCGACAATCGCGCACCCGTCGCCATCGACGACGCCACCGAACCGCAGGCACCCGGCACCGAGATGCGTCTGTCGCTGCTCGACAACGACGAGGACCCCGACAACGATGACCTCGAGATCGTCGAGATCACCCTGGCCGAGGGGACGATCACGTCCGACGGTCAAGCCGTCGATTTCGTCATGCCCGAGCGACCGGTGCAGTTCACCTACGTCGTCTCCGACGGCACCGACACTGCTCGTGCCGCGGTGCTCGTCCCGGTGCTCGACCCGAACCAGAACCGTCCGCCGATCGCCGTGCTCGACCGCGGTATCGAGGTCGACACCGGCGAGTCGGTGACCATCGGAGTGCTCGACAACGACGAGGACCCCGACGGCAACCGACTCCACCTCCTGCAGTTGCTCGGTGCCCGACACGGCTCGGTCGACTTCGACGGCAACCGTGTGGTGTTCACCGCCTCGGAGGATCGTTACGTGGGTGACGCCGGGTTCTCCTACGTGGTGGGCGACGACGCCGACCCCGCCAAGGCATTGTCCTCGGTCGGTTCGGTGAAGCTCCGCATCACCGGCGACCTCAACACGGCCCCGCGATTCACCAACCTGCAGGTCGAGGTGCCGCAGGGCGGGTCGCGGACGATCGATCTCGCCGGCGCAGTCACCGACCCCGATCCGGACGAGTCGTTCGAGTTCTCTCTCGTCGAGGAACCGGACGCGATCGGCACCTCCCTCGACGGGAGCCGCCTGACGGTGGACGCTTCGGTCGACACCGCAGCAGGCACGACGGGAACGCTGGCGGTCCGCGTCTCCGACGGCGACGACGAGATCGACGGCGTCGTCGCCATCTCGGTGATCGGATCCGATCGCTCGCTCCCCGTGGCTTCGGCCGACGCTGCCGAGACGGTCCAGGGCGTGCCCGTCGACATCGCCGTCTTGAGCAACGACGTCAACCCGTTCCCGGAACAACCACTCGAGATCTTCGACGTCGGGACGCCGACCGGTGGCGCCGGCACGGCGCGGGTCGCGAACGGCACGTTGACGTTCACGCCGAACGCGTCGTTCTTCGGGGAGACCCGCTTCGCCTACTCGATCGTCGACAGCACCGAGGACACCTCGCGTGTCGCCACCGGGACGGTCACCGTGACGGTGGTCGGTCGACCGTCGGCACCGCCCGCGCCGACCTGCATCAGTGGTACGAGCGAGAGTGTTCGAGTGCAGTGGGTGGCACCCAGCGCGAACGGTGCCCCGATCACCAAGTACGTCATGCGGATCTCGGGTCCGGGCGGAGGCACCGGCGATCGAGAACTGTCGAACGCGTCGACCCAGGACATCGGTGGGCTCGACAACGGGGTCACCTACACCTTCCAGGTGGGTGCCGTGAACCGTGCGGTGACCGAGGCCGACGCGGCTCCGACCTTCTCGCCACCGAGTCCGCCCTGCACGCCCGACGAGGTCCCGGGTGAACCCCAGCCGCCCAGCACCGAGTTCGGGGACAAGCAGCTGACTGTCCGATGGACGCCGCCGAAGAACGACGGCAGCGCGGTCATCCGCCAGCACCTGACGAACACCACGACCGGCAAGACCCAAGAACTCGGGCCTGCGGTGACCGAGTACGTGTGGACGGGCCTCCAGAACGGGACCAGCTATCGCTTCACCGTGACCGCCGAGAACGCTCTCGGCCGTGGCCCGACCAGCGGGTTGTCCACCGGCGACCCGATTCCGGCCGGGGCGCCCGGACAACCCCCGGTCCCCGAGGCTCGCGGCGAGACCGGCAGCCGCGATGGGTTCCTCCTCGTGCGGTGGACCTGGAGCCCGAACCTCGAAAACGGTGACGCCGTCGATCGATTCCGGATCACCGCGTTCCGCAACGGCGTGCAGGACCAACAGGTGATCGTCGGCGGCGGCGCTCGGTCGCAGCAGTTCGACACCGACAACGGCGTGGGCTACCAGTTCACGGTCGAGGCCGAGAACAAGGCGGGATGGTCGAACCCGAGTGCGAAGTCGGCGTCGGCGATCTCTGCTGGTCGTCCGCTCGGCCAACCGTCGGTCTCGGCGAGCGAGGGAGACCGTTCGTCGACGCTGACCATCGGTGGGTCGGTCGACGACAACGGTGCCGCCATCAGCGGCTACCAGTACGACGTCAACAGCAACGGCAACTGGCGCGACGTTCCGGGGAACCGGGTCATCACCGGGCTCTCGAACGGGACGACCTACCGGTTCCGCGTGCGCGCCGTGAACAGCGAGGGAGCGGGTAGCGCGAGCGCTCCGAGCAGCGACGTCGTGCCCTACGGCAACCCGACGACACCGTCGATCTCGAGCTCTCGCAGCGGTGACCAGGTCACGTTCAACTGGTCGGGCGGCAGCGCCAACGGCCGACCGCTCCACAACCCGAAGTTCGAGATCCGGGTGGGAACCGGAAATTGGCAGTCCACCGGGAACAACAGCCTGACCCGGACGATCGGATACAACAGTTCGTTGACCGTGCGGGTCAGAGTTCGGGCGGACAACGCGGATGCCGCGCGGACCTACAGCGCCGTCGCGTCGAAGACCGAGACGACCGGAGCGGCGCCACAGCCTCGCACGCAGGCCGTGTTCACCGGGATCGTGGAGCCGTGCGGTTCAGGTGCTGGGAGCTGTCATCGCTACAACGTGAACCTGTCGCAGTACCCCGCGAATGCGACCTACCAGCTCCGATGCGAGTTCAACACCAACGGTGGTGGCTGGACCGGCAACAAGGAGCTCGGAAGCGGACGCACGAACGGCAGTGGATCAGCGACCGACGGGTGGTGCCACGTCGGCACCCTCACCCAGGGCCGCTTCCGTGTGATCGTGAACGGCCAGACGTACTACAGCAACACCTTCGACAACTCTCCGTAGACAGAAAGAGACACGCATGGCTCTCCACAGCGAGCAGGCGTCCTGGTTCGCCGGGACGTTCGATCAGCTCGTCGCCAACCTCGACATCGCGATCAAGGGCAAGGAAGACACGATCCGCCTGGCCCTCACCTGCATGCTCAGTCGCGGGCATCTCCTGCTCGAGGACAATCCCGGGACGGGCAAGACCGTGCTCGCCAAGTCGATCGCCCGGACCGTCCAGGGCAAGCACTCGCGGATCCAGTTCACCCCCGACCTCCTGCCGTCCGACGTGACCGGCTCGACCATCTACAACCAGCAGTCGAAGTCGTTCGAGTTCCGTCCGGGCCCGATCTTCGCCAACATCGTCCTCGCGGATGAGATCAACCGTGCTTCGCCCAAGACCCAGTCAGCGCTGCTCGAGGTCATGGAGGAGGGCCGGGTGACGGTCGACGGGACGAGCCACGTCTCCGGTGACCCGTTCATGGTGATCGCGACGATGAACCCGATCGAGCAGGAAGGCACGTACCAACTCCCCGAGGCGCAGCTCGACCGCTTCCTGATGAAGACCTCGCTCGGGTACCCCGACCGGCAGGTCACGGTCGAGTTGTTGGCGGATGCCGAGAACCGTGAGCGGTTCACCGGCGTGACCGAGATGATCACGTCGGAAGCCGTGACCCAGATGCAGGACCTGGTCGGTGAGGTCCATGCCGACACCGCGGTGCTCGACTACATCGCCCGCATCGCCGAGGCGACACGGCGGTCGTCCGACACCACGTTGGGCGCGTCGATTCGAGGTTGCTTGGCCTTCGTCCGTGCCGCGAAGACCTGGGCTGCATCCCAGGGTCGCTCGTTCGTCACTCCGGACGACGTGAAGACCCTGTGCCAACCGGTGTTCGGTCATCGCGTGCTGATCACTCCCGATGCCCAGTTCAAGGGTGTCACCAGCGAACAGATCGTGGCCGAGATCCTCGACGAGCTTCCCCCGCCCGCCAACCGCGGTTCTGCTCCTTCCTGACGTGGACGTGTTCTGGCGGCTGATCGAACGCGTCCGCGTGGCGCTGGGTGGCGTCTTCACCGCGCTCGAACCGCTGATCTCGCCGGTCCGGACGGCCGTGTCCCCGATCACCGCCCTCGGTTGGACGCTCGTCTTCATCGGCGGGGTCGCATGGGTCGTCGGCGCCCGTCTCGGGTGGGAGGAGCTCCTCATCCTCTCGGGCGCCACGATCGTCATCGTCGTGCTGTCGCTGGCGATGACGTTGGGTCGTCTGGGTCTGGACATCGAGATCTCGGTCCAGCCGGAGCGCCTCGAGGTCGGCGGCGATGCCGTGGGCGCGGTGCGTGTCTCCACCCACCGTGCCACCGTCTCGCTCGGGACCGAGGTCGAGGTACCGGTCGGTCGGGGAGTGGCCAGTTTCTCGGTCGGTGCGCTCGGCCGCGACGCCACCTTCGAGGACGTGTTCGTGGTCCCGACCAATCGCCGAGCAATTGTGCCCATCGGTCCAGCTCGCAGCGTGAAGGGTGACCCACTCGGCATCGCCCGACGCGAGGTGACGGGCGGTGAACGCATCGAACTGTTCGTCCACCCCCGGACGGTGGCGCTGCCGGGGTTCTCGGCCGGCTTCCTGCGCGACCTCGAGGGTCGGACCACGCCCGATCTCTCGCCCAGCGACATCGCCTTCCACACCTTGCGCGAATACGAGATCGGCGACGACCTGCGTCATGTCCACTGGCTGACGTCAGCCAAGATGCTCAGCGCCAACGAGTCCGCAACGCTGATGGTCCGCCAGTTCGTCGACACCCGCCGATCCCACCTCGGGCTCGTGTTGTCGCCCGACTCCACCGACTGGGCCGACGAGGACGAGTTCGAGTTCGGTGTGGAGATCTTCGCGTCGCTCGGTCGAGGCGGGCTGATGGACGGTCAACGCCTCAGCGCGGTGTGCGGTTCGACACCGCTTCCCGCCGGCAGCCCGCAGCTGCTCCTCGATGCCCTCTCGGGGGTCGATGTCGAGCGCGACGGCCTGCCACTGCGCGAGCTGGCGAACCGTTCGCTCGCGTACACCCGCGGTTCCAGCATCGTGGGACTCGTCGTGGGCTCTGCCGTCGAGCGATCGATCGTCCGTGCGGCGTGCGACACCTTCCGCTCGGACGCGATGGTCCTCGCCTTCTGCTGCCGCCCGGGCGCGGAGGTCACGATGCAGACGGCCAAGAACGTGACGGTCGTCGAGATCGGATCGCTCGACGACCTCCCGCGCCTGATGGGGACGTTGTGAGCGAACGCTCGGCGACGCGGCCGACCCGCGCCGAGGGCATCGACGTGGCCTTCACCGTCGCGCTCGGGATCCTCGGTGTCGTCGGCTTCCGCACCGTGTTCGCCGATGCGCAGGAGCTGACCGTCGGTGTTCCAGCCGTCCTGGCCGGGGTCGCCGTCGGCTTCACGGCGTTGAAGGTGCGCCTCCCGTTCCTCGCGGGACTCGCCGTCACTCTCGTCGCCTTGTTCGTCCTCGCCGGACCGATTGCGCTGCGCCACCGGGCGACCGCGGGATTCCTGCCGTCGCCTGATGCCTCGGTCGCGCTCGCGGACGCTGCGATCACCAGTTGGGTCGACCTGTTGACGTCGCTACCGCCGGCCGGACGCGGGGGCGACCACGCGGCGATCCCGTACCTCTGCGGGTTCCTCGGTGCCGCGGCGACGATCGCCCTGGCGCGCCACTTCCGGGACCGATCGTTCTGCGTCATCCCACCGACGATCGTGCTGGTCGTCTCGGTGCTGATGGGGACCAGGCGCCCGGCCTCGTTGCTCCTGCAGGGTGTGGTCTTCGCCGGCGTGACGATCGCCTGGGTCAGCGTGCGGTACCAGCGAGAGCGTCGGATCAATGTCGCAACGAACTCACGGAGTCGGCTGCTCGCCGGGGCCGTACTGATCGGGATCTCTGCGTTCGGCGGCACCGTCATCGGGCCAATGCTCCCGGGCGGAGGCGAGCTCGACCGGTATGTCCTGCGCCAGGACGTCGAGCCGCCGTTCGATCCGCTCACCGAACCGAGCCCGCTCGCCGGATACCGCAACTACAGCGACCAGGATCGGCGGACCGACGAGATCGTCCGGGTGCAGGGTCTGCCGGCCGGCGCCCGCATCCACATCGGGATCATGGACTCCTACAGCGGGACCGAGTGGCGGGCGACCGGCTCCGGCTCGGTGCTCGCCGGTGAGTATCTGCGGGTGGGGGCGGAGATCCCCGCTGACGGTCTCGGGCTCGAGCAGGCCGTCACGGTCGAGATGCTGCGTCCGCACGGCGTGTGGGTGCCGCTGGGTGGCGACGTGACGGGCCTCGCCTTCCGGGGTGACCGGGCCGAGCAACTCGACGAAGAAGTCCGGGTGTCGATCGAGACCGATGCGGCGGCCGTCCCCGGCGGTCTCCGGGCAGGCGACCAGTATCGATTCACGGCGGAGTTCACCGCGCCACCGTCGGAGGACGTGCTGGTCGAGACGGGGCTCGATGGTCGGTACGTCGGCTACGCGTACGACGATCCACTCCAGATCCCCGAGGTGTTCGTGAGCCGCGGCGCCGACTGGGTCGGCGAGCAACCGACCGAGTTCGCCGAGGTCCTCGCCATGGCCGAGGGGCTGATCGAGGAGGGAGCGTTCTCCGACGGCGGCCCGGAGGCGAACCCCCCGAGCCCACCCGGCCACAGCCTTCGACGCCTGCTGGACTTCATCGACACCGAACAGCCCTTCGGGAACGGCGAGC
The DNA here is from genome assembly GCA_038255425.1 of Acidimicrobiales bacterium. GTDB lineage: Bacteria > Actinomycetota > Acidimicrobiia > Acidimicrobiales > Salinilacustritrichaceae > Salinilacustrithrix. Next base: position 13,210 of record JBBSLH010000006.1, on the reverse strand, counting down.
AGTTCGCCGCCGCGATGGGACTGCTCGCCCAGTCCCGAGACATCCCCGTGCGGGTGGCGATGGGTTTCGTGAATCGGGCCGGGAACGACGACATCACCTTCCGCGGCGAGGACATCGAGGCATGGGTCGAGGTGCCGGTCGACGGCTACGGATGGGTCCCCATCGACGTCACGCCACCCGAGGACAAGCAACCGGACCCCATCCGCCAACCGCGGAGCAAGACCGAGAACCCCGAGCCGCAACCGCCACCGCCGACCACGGTGCCACCGCCCACCTCGATTCCCAACGAGTTGGAGGCCGAGGAGCCCGACCCGGACGAGGAGAAGGACGACGCCGCTGGAATTCCCGCATGGGCGAAGTTCCTCGTGGTGGCCATCGGGATGCCGATCCTGCTTCTCGTCATTCCTGCGCTGGTCATCATCGCCATCAAGCGTCGTCGTCGTCGTCGCCGTCGACGACGCGGAACGCCGGCTGATCAGGTCGCGGGCTCGTTCAGCGAACTCGTCGACGGGGCCCGCGACGTCGGCCGGTTCCTCCCTGGGCGAGCGACCCGTCCCGAACTGGCCACCGCGGTCGGCGTCACCGATGCCGGCACGTTGGCGAGCCACGCGGACACGGCGGCGTTCGGGCCCGAGGAGTCCACCGAGGAGGACGTGGAGGTCGCCTGGGCCACACTCGTGGAGTGCGAGCGATCGTTGCAGTCCGATCTCGACCGAGCCCAACGGCTGCGGAGTGCGGTCAGCGTGCGATCGCTCCGAGGCCAGGCGTGATCGACAGTCCGGTCGACCTCGAGGGAGAACCACCCCGATGGAGCTGATGGTCCGGATCGTCTCCGTCGACGGGCGCACGACCGATCTGGTGGCGGCCGTCGAACGATCGCACACCGTGAACGATCTCTTCGTCGCGCTGACCCGCCAACCGTCGATCGAGGTGGGCGTTGCGCTCTACCGGCATTCGACCGGATCGTTCATGGACCCGGACGAGCGCCTGAGCGACATCGGTCTGGTGTCGGGCGAGGTCTTGACGTTCACCGGCTCGGCCGTCCCTGCCGACGAGCTCCGGCGCGACGAACCATCGATCCGCGTCGAAGCCGTCGGCGGTCCGGCGTCGGGTTGGCGGGCCGAGTTCGCCGCAGGCACCTACACACTCGGCCGTCCGTTCCCGCAGGCAGAATCCGATCCGGCGTATCGGGCCATCCCGGACGGGGCGATCTCGCGATCCCACGTGACGGTGCGGGTCGACGACGACCAGTCCGTCACCGTGGAGGAGAATCCCGCGGCCACCAACCGGCTGTTGATCGACGGTGCTCCTGCCGCAGCGGGGCCACAACGCGTCGTCCCAGGCCAGGAGCTTCGCGTCGGCGATTCAGTGCTCGTGCTCTCGACGATCGAAGCCCGACCGCCGGTCGTCCTCGACCAACTCGGCCAGGTCGCGTTCCACCGGACACCACTGCGCCCGGCTCGACCGCAACAGGTCGACCTCCCGGAGTTGGCGAAGGTCCCGTCGACGCCAGAGCCGGCACGCTTCTCGTGGATCTCGGCCATAGCGCCGGTCATCGGCGGGGTGGTGATGGCGCTGGTCATCGGCGAACCGCGCTTCTTGTTGTTCACCGCCATGGCTCCCATCACCGGCGGCGCCAACTGGTTCGAGACCCGACGGAAGTCCGGCGACCGATTCGAGCGTGAGGTCGATGCGTTCGAGCGGAAGTTCGCCGAACGCGAGATCGCGTACTCGCAGGCCTATGCAGACGAGGAGACGCTTCGGCTCGAGGCGGCCCCTGACATCGCCGATCTCCGGCGTCGGGCCGAACTGCGCGACAAGTCCCTGTGGTCACGCGGCCGCGACGTCGAGGAGTTCCTCTCGCTGCGGGTCGGCAAGGGTCCCGCTGACGCATTGATCGCGGCCCCACACGGCGCCGACGGCGACCAGGAGTTCGTCGACCGCCTCGAGGAGCTCGAGGAGCAGTTCGCTCGCTTCGATCGTGTCCCGGTGACCGTCCCGCTGGCAGAGATCGGCATCCTCGGCATCCACGGACCGGTCGCCGAGGTCGCCTCGGTCGGCCAGTCCCTGCTGGTCCAGGCGGCGACGCTGCACAGCCCGGAGGATCTCGTCATCGCGGCGGCGGCCGGCGACGAGATGGGTCTGACCGACTGGCTGACCTGGATGCCCCACACCCGGGCGACCGGATCGCCGATCTCGGGTCCCCACCTGGCCAGCGATCCGGCCTCGACGGCCAGCCTCTTGCGGGCGGTGCTCGAGGTCGCCGAGTTCCGCGATGCCAACCAGGGCCACGGCGTCGATCGTCGTTGGCCGTGGGTCCTGCTCGCCATCGATCGTCTGCTGGAGCCGGACGCCCACCTCGTCGCCCAGATCCTCGACCGAGGAAGAGACGTGGGAATCTCGGTGCTCTGGCTGTCCGATGATGCCGCCCGTATCCCGCCTCAGGCCCGTGCCGTCGCCGAGTTGGCCGATCGCCGCGAGACCGGCGCTGAGCAGCTGTCCCGGTTGTGGTTCACCGACCCGGACGTCGACAACCAGCGCTTCTCCGCCGACGGTGTCGACCCGTCGCTGCCCGACCAGATCGCCCGGTCGCTCGCGCCGCTGCGAGACGCGTCGTCCAACACGTCGACGTCGTCGATCCCACGGGTCGTACCGCTTCTCGCCGCACATCAGATCGACGACGTCACGCCACAGTGGATCCAGGAGCAGTGGGCCATCGACAGGATCGGTCCGGGTGGTTACGCCGTCCAGTCCGTCGTCGGCATCACGGTCGACGGACCGCTCACGCTCGACCTCGTCTCCGACGGGCCGCACGGATTGATCGGTGGCACCTCGGGCGCCGGCAAGTCGGAGCTGATCCAGGCACTCGTCGTCGGCCTGATCGCCTACCAGTCACCAGAGGACCTCGCCCTGATCTTCATCGACTTCAAGGTCGGCTCCGCCTCGGAGATGTTCAAGGACCTGCCCCATGTGGCCGGCCGGGTCACCGATCTCGACGAGAGTCTCGCCATCAGGGCCCAGGTCTCGCTCCGCGCCGAACTCCGTCGACGCGGCGCGCTCTTCAACGAGTTCGGCGTCAAGGACATGGCCGAGTTCCGGTCGAAGCATCCTGGCCAGGCACCGCCCTCGCTGGTGATCGTGATCGACGAGTTCGCCACCCTCGTCAAGCAGTTGCCCGAGTTCGTCGCCGAGATCATCGACATCGCGCAGCGAGGCCGTTCGTACGGGGTCCACCTGATCATGGCCACGCAGCGTCCCTCGTCGTCGGTCGACGACAACATCCTCGCCAACACCAACCTTCGCATCTCGCTGCGGATGCTCGACCGGGCCGAGTCGATGGCGATCCTCAACGCCCCGGACGCCGCCGAGATCCCGGTGCCGCTCCGCGGCCGGTGCATCGCCCGGATGGGGCCAGGCCAACTGGTCGAGTTCCAGTCGGCGTACTGCAGTGCGCCGCTGACACCCGACACCGGCCCACCTCCCGTGCACCTGACGCCACTCGGGTCCGAGGAGATCGGGACCATGGCAGTGGCTGGTCAGGCCGTCGTCCGGAACGACGATGGCGAGATCCGAACGCAGCAGGACGACGTGATCGATGCCGTCATGGCCATCGGCGCCCCGAGGGTCATGCAGATCTGGAACGACCTGCTCCCCGAGCACCTCGCCTTCACCGCAGCAGACCGGATGCGGCGTGTGCCGGGCTACGAACGGGCGCCCGGGCGACTCGTGCTCCTCGGTGGCACCGACGACCCCGCCCGACAGACGCAGTACGCCGCCGTCGTCGACCTCGACGAGGGAGGCGGGCTCCTGGTGCTCGGGACCGGAGGGTCGGGGAAGACCCAGGTGCTCCGGACGGCGGCCGCGAGCATCGCCGTCGACGACCAGCGCGCCGGTGGCGGTGCTGCCGCGATCTGCGTACTCGACTTCGCGTCGGGTGAGCTGCGTGATCTCCGGCGCCTGCCGCAGGTGCAGGCGGTGGGCACACTGGACGACCTCGAAGCGGCGACCCGCATCATCCAGACGTTGAGTGCAGAGGTCGCTCGCCGTCGAGGTGGCGCAGCAGACGGTGGTGCCGTCACCGACCCGCGGATCGTGCTCCTGGTCGACGGATACACCAATCTCGCCGACGCGCTCTCGAACACCAAGCAGGGCCAGGAGCAGGCCACCGATGAATGGATCGAGGCCTTCCACCGCATCGTCCTCGACGGACGTCAGGTGGGGATCCACACGATCATGACGGCAGATCGGGCGGCGTCGATCCGCAACTCGGTGTTCGCGGCCATGACCAACCGCTTCGTGATGAAGCTGGTCGACGAGGGCGAGACGTCGGTGTTGGGTGTGCCCTCGACTCGGACCATGCCGCCCGGCGGCGGCTACCTGAGTGGGCTCCGAGTCCAGATCGCCACGCTCGGAGCCGGCGACCCGGAACCCACTGCCTCGGAGAAGTTCTCGGCGATCATCGACGTGGCGCCGATCGAACTGATCGGTCCGTCACTGCCCGAACACGTCGACCCCATCGCTCCCGAGGTCTCGCCGAGCCGGTGGACCGGAGCCGTCGGCGTCGCCGACATCACCGGCGCACCGGTCCCGTTCGACTGTTCATCGCTCGACCTGCTCGTGTCGGGCCCACCGCAGTCGGGCAAGTCGTGGGCGCTTCGCGCCATCGCCGAGCAGGTGGCGGCGAGCGGGATCCCCGTCTACGCCGCCGGCAGTGAGGACTCGGGCCTGCGATCGTTCGACTGGGACGTGGCCGGCTGGGGTCTCGACGGCCTCCAGGAGGTGCTGGCCTCGATGCAGGCCCAGCTCGAGTTCCCCGATCGAGAGGCGTTCCTGGTCCTCGACGATCTCGACCTGTTGGAGAACCCTGCCTTCGACAGCGCGGCGATGGGGTTGGGCACCAACCGTTCGATCCGCGTGGCCGGCTCGGCGAGCTCGTTCGGCTACTCGAACAACGAACTGGTCAAGCGGACCCGCGCCGCTCGACAGGTGCTCTACCTGCAGCCGGGATCATCACGAGAAGTGGCTGAGGTCATCGGGGTCATGCGTCTCCCGCTCCTCCGTCTCGGCCTCCGCTTCCCGCCGGGACGGGGCATGTGGGTCCGCAACCGCATTCCCACCGTCGTCCAGACGGTCATGCCCGAATCCGGCCGGTGATGTCGGGCCGGTGACGGCTGCCGGGCGCCGTTCTCAGCGCCGCATCTGACGAACACGGATCTGGTGGAGGATGCCCGTGCGGCCGTCTGCTCCGAGCTCTGCGCCGAACGCGAGCGCGTTCAGCGTCTCCTGCCATGTCCCTTCGGAGATGGCTGCACCGCCGAGCACGAGCCCTCGCACGAGCGCCGGGACGACCTCGTCACGCCACATGCGCCCGTATTCGATGAACAGCGCTTCGGACCATCCTTCGGCGATGGCCGACTCGGTGGGATCGGCTGCGATCCGATCGGTCCGCTCGCCCGTCCACGGTTTGCCGAGCGTGCTGGGTACGGCGATGCGACCCACGCTGCCGTAGATGCCCTCAGCGCTCTTCGCCGGGTCCGGCCCGAGCCACGCGGTGGCCGACACGGCCGTGAGGTCGATGGTCGAGCGACGGAGCGCGCCGACCTGGACGGTGAGCATGGTCCCGTCGAGGGCGACGACCGACCCTGCCTGGCCCCACGGGACGTACCGCGTGTGGCCGAGGGCAGCGAAGCCGCCGATGATGATCCCGGGGGCCAGCCCCAGCGCGATCGGGCCGCCGCCACCGACGACGATGGCCACGAGGGCGACGGTGAACAGGATCACCGCAGGCAGTCCGATCGCCCGTGTGAGCCAGTGGCTACGGCGGAATCGGACGGTGCCCGCATCTCGGGCGAAGACCGGCAGCAGACGCTCTGATCGCTCGGCGAGCGCGATCATCTCCGCGGTGTAGCCCTGAGCGTTTCGGGTCGTGACGTCGATCCCCGCGTCGAGCAGGCGTTCGACGGCGTGGGCGTTGTTGCCGAACGCCGCGCTGTGGAGCGCCGTGTTCCCGAGGTCGTCGCGCCACGAGAGGTCGACCCCACGGGCGAGCAGGTCGTCGAGCACGTCGTCCTGGCCGTAACGCGCCGCGGCCAGGAACCCTCGGGCCCCGTTCTGCCAATTGATGGGCGATGCCGGGGCAGTGAAGGGTTCGATCGGTTGCGGGTCTGACGCGGCGATGGCCTCGGTGGCCCGGCGACCGATCTCGGTGTCCGGACCGGTGAGCCAGACGGTTCCGCCCGCAGCCTGAGCGCCGTGGATGGTCTCGATGACCTCGGCGAGCGGTCGCTGCATGGCGCGCCCGTCGGTGTACGTGACGCTGATGACGCCGTCGTCGTGCACGAACACGTAGACGTCACCTTCCGCCATGGGCGGAAATCGGTCGTCATCTTCGATGTTGACTACCACCGGGCGGGTTCCATTCGGTCAAGGCTGTCCCACTGGGACCTAGGGCGACAACTGTGCAGCGCCCGGGATCATGATCTGCGGCTGCGACGGCACGATCAGTTGCCGGCTGGGCACGATCAGCTGTGGCGTTCCCGGCGTGATCAAGCCTGACTGCTCCGGGACCAACAGACCAGATGGTCGACGGACGAAGCCGTCCGGCGCCTGGGGGAGCATGACATCGGGTGGTGGCGGGGTGGACACATCGGTGCCGGGTTGGTGCTTGAACTGCTCGACCAGGCCGCCGCCGAGTGCGTTGCCCGTCACGTTGACGACGACGTTCGAGGTGTTGAAGGTGCGGTCGGGTCGGTCGTCGAGGAACGGCACGTCCACGTAGCTGTCGAGGGCTTCCTCGCCGACGGCGACCGGTGTGGCCAGCGCGCCTTGACGGAGTGCGTTCTCGGCGAACCGTTGACCGGCTCCGGCGGCAGTCGACGGTCCGAACGCCTGGCCGGCGTTGGCGAACCGGCCTGCGAGGCCACCGCCGATCGCGCCGGTGATGCCACCGATCGCTGCCGATCGAGCGATGTCGCCGAGGCTCCCACCGTTGACCGCGGAGATGGCGCCGTTGCCCACCGCACCAGCGATCGCACCTGCCGCGATCGGTCCGACCAGTGGAGTCAGCAATGCCCCCAGGGCGACCGCGCCGACGACGATGGCGATCTCCTGCCAGTTGTCCTTCACGAAGTTCTTGGTCCGACCGAAGACGTTCTGGTTCTGCTGCCAGGTCTCGTATTCCTCGTCGGTGAGCGGCTTGCGGCCCGTCGGATCGACGTGGTTCACGGGGTCGCCGAAGCAGTAGTTGTACGGCGCCGCGAAGTCGAGTCTTCCGACGGTCGGACCGAGTGGGTCCTTGGTCAGGAACTGACGGGTCGCGGGGTCGTAGACACGGTCGCCGAGCAGCACGAGGTGGTCGCATGCAAGCGCACCGCGGTAGCCGAGGCGGATGCCCTCGTCTCCGTCGTCGCCGAACGGGTCGTCGGTCAGGCGACGACTCCAGTCGCCGCCGCCCTCGCCCACCAGCATCACGTCGGCTCCGTGCCAGAGGAAGCGCTGGTCGCCGATGCCGAGCAGGTCGCCGCCCCGACCCGCATCCCACACGATGGGGGTGTCGTCGATTCGGCATGGACGCGAGACAGTGGAGTAGGCGAATCGTCGCTCCGAAACCGTTCCGTCAGCAGCAGTTCGGCGGAACGAGCGGAGGCGAGAGAGCGCGTCCCACTCGTATTCGGTCGTCGCCCCGTCCGGGTGACGTTCCCGGATCCGACGGTGACGCTCGTCGTAGTCGTAGGTGGCCTCGCCGACTGCGGATCGCAGGACGAGCAACTCCCCGCCGGCGCCGTACTCGTAGTCGACGGTCCCGGTCGGCCGGTCTTCGCGGGTCAACAGGCCCGAGGCGTCGTACTCGAAGCGGTGACTCGCGGTGCCGGCGACAGAGGTGCGCAGGCGTCCGGCGGTGTCGTACTCGTAGCTGCGGCCGTTCTCGTCGACGACGATGCGGCCGTGGTCGTCTCGGGTGCGCTCGGGCGCTGCAGGCGCGGAGACCGGGACGCCGTCGAGCGTGTAGGTGATCTCGCCAGAGGGACCGTGTCGCAGCTCCACGCGCAGCGCGTTTCCGTCGTCGAAGGCCTGCAGTCGGTTGTCGGCGTCCCAGGAGTAACGGAGCGTGCCGGTCGGGTCCTCGACCTCGACGATGCGTCCGAGAGGGTCCCGTCGGTAGTGGGTCGTGCCGCCGTCGCCGGTCGAGCTGGACACTTGCCCTGTCGGCGTGTGTTCGAACCCGACGAGCAGGTCGTCTCCGCCGTCGCGCAGCGCCTCGATCCTCCCGTCCACCCCGAGCACGTAGCGGACGCTCGAGCCGTCGGGATGATCGACGCCGACCACGGCGCCAGTGCCTTCGCGAGCGATCGTCGTGATGTCGCCGTGTGCGTCGACGATCTCGCGCAGGCGATCCGCCTCGTCGTAGCCGAAGCCGATCGAGGACCCGCCGGTCCGGTGCCCGGACATGCGGCCGTGCTGGTCGTGCGTGAACACGGTCTCGACACCAGCGGGGTCGAGAACGCGCGACAGCAGTCCACCCGCATCGTGGTCGATGCGGCTCACTGCGCCACGGTCGTCGACGGCAGTCAGTCCGGCGGCGTCGTGGGCGAAGCTGGCCGAGCCGTGACCGGTGCCGACCGACTGCAGTACCCCAGCATCGGAGTAGCCGACCGATGTCCGGTGCTCGACGCCGTCGGTCGAGGAGACGACCGTCTCGACCTGACCGTCGGCGCGGTATTCGTACTCGGTTCGTCGACCGTTGGAATGCTCGACCGACCGGCAACGGCCGGCAGCGTCGTAGTCGTAGGTGGTGACTCGTCCCAGCGGGGTGGTGACCCGGAGCAGTCGACCGGCGGGTGAGTACTCGCACGTGGTCACGTTCCCCAGAGGATCGGTCGCCGTCACGCACTGGCCGAGGAAGTTCACGTCGTAGCGCCACACGCTGCCGTCGGCATCGGTGAGCGACGCCAGCGCTCCGGTCGGGTGATAGGTCCGCTCGGCCGTGTCGCCCGCTGGGTTGGTCACCCGGACGGTGCGTCCGAAGACATCGACCTCACGCAGGTGCGTACGGCCGGCAGCATCGGTCACCGCCGTCATCCGTCCCTCGGCGTCGTACGCACGGGCCACCCGCCCACCCAGCGCGTCGGTGTCGGTGACCACGCGACCGGTGGGGTCGTACTCGATGGTCTTGATCCGCACGTCGCCACGGACGATGCCGGTGATCTGCCCGATCCGGTCTCGCTCGTAGTGGAGTGTCGAACTGGGATCGGTCTCGACCGCAGCGACCTCGCCCGTCTCGTCGAGGTGGCCAACCCATCGTTGTCCGTCGAGACCGGTCGCGGAGACGAGTCGTCCGGCGCTCGTGTAGCCCCAGGTCTGTTCGCCCATGGCCCCGACCGCTCGCAGGACACGGCCGGCGGTGTCGCACTCGATATCGGTCAGGACCCCAGCCGGATCTTGTTGGCCGACCAGGTTTCCAGCGTCGTCCCGCACGAAGGTGGTCCGGTTGCCCTCGGCGTCGACGATCGCGGTGATCTGGCCGTCGTCGGACCACGTCAGGCCGATCGTCACGTCGTCGGCATCGACGATCGCCACCGGCAGATCCCGGTCGTCGACCTCGATCTGCACCGACGCTCCGTTGGGCTGCTCGATGGTGGTCGGGACCCGGTGGTCGTCGCGGTAGCCGAAGCGCCACACGTTGTCGGCCCGGTCGGTGACCACGACGGGCCGGCTGACCTCGTCGTACTCGATCTCGACGCCGAGTCCGTCGGGGTCGACCCGGCGGATGAGGTTGCCGGACTCGTCGTGGTGGTGGGTGGTCGCCGCCCCGGTCCGATCGACGACGCGGGTGATGTTGTCCGCGTCGTCATAGCCGAGACGCATGGCGTTCCCGAGCCCGTCGATCATCGAGGTCATGCGACCCCGCCGATCGTGGACCATCACGTTCGGCGGAGCACCGTCGTTGGCGGTGACCTTGAACACGCCGGTCGTGCCGTACTCGTACGTCGTCTCCCGGCCGTGCGACTCCACCTGGGTGAGGACCCGACCCCATCGGTCGTAGGTGTTGCGGCACACGAGGACGCCGTCGGCGTCGGTCATCGCCGTGATCAGACCGGTCTCGTCGACGTCGTAGCGGAGGTCGCCGGCGGGTCGCTCTGCGGTCGAAAGGTGGCCGTTGTCGTCGTAGCGATAACGCGCCGAGCGCCCGTCGGATGCCTCGACCCGGATGACACGAGCGTGGTCGGCGTGCCGGGTGTATCGGACCGAGCGACCGCTGTGCAGCTCGCGCACCGTGATCGTCCGCTCGTCACGTTCGAACCGAACCGCGGTCGATGACGTGTCGGCTGCGACCAACGCGCCGTCGGCAGCGAAGGTCCAGGTGGCGTCGAACCCGCGCCGGACCTGCCAGCCGTCGTCCAACGCGGTCAGGTGCATCTTGTGCCGGTGGTCGGGCTCGAAGCCTCCCGTGCCGTCAGCGTCGAACGTCGCTGCCCCGCCGTCGGGGAGCACGAATCGAGCGAGATGGGTCTCCACGTCGAGGTGCGCGTCGATCAGCGACCACCAGCCAGGACCGAACGCGCCCGCCCGGTCGCCGGCTCGGGAGTTGTACGAACGCGCGACGGTGATCTCGCGGGTGACCCCGGGCATCTCGAGGTCGATCACGGTGTCGGTGAAGTTGCCGGTGGCGGCGTTGATGGGGTCGTCGATGAGCCCCGAGTACGGCGGCTGACCGAACAGCTGCACATCGGCGATGTCGATGTTCGTCGGCTCGGTGTCGAGGTTGTTGGCGTCGAGGAACTGAGTGATCTCGGACGTGGGCGCCGTCGCGTTGCCGTCGAGGTCGACGTTGTCGGCCTCGATGAGCGCCGTGCGGACACCGTTGACCCAGGACGTCGTGCCCGTCCACTGCTCGAACAGCGATGCGAGGCCGACGAGACCCGGACTGTCGGGGACCTGGAAGCCCTCCGCCGACACGCACGCACTGAAGACGGCGGCCTGCAGCGTCGCCGTCGAGTTGAACTCCTCGCCAACGGTCTGGGTGGCGCGTCCCTCTCTCCTGACGTACCGGGCCAGGTCGTTGATGTTGGCTGCGGTCACACTCATGGATTCAGTACCTGATCTCGGTGGCGGTGGGGGCGAAGCCGGCTGGGCCGGGGACTGCCGGGTACGGGGGCATCGGGACCTGGTCGTCGGAGTCGTCGGATGCGAACGGGTTGACCGTGTCGTTCAGCTTCTCGAGCCGTCCTCGCTCGTCGCGCACCCGCTCGACCTCGGCCATGCGGTTGTTCTTGTTCTGCTGGTTCATGGCGCCCGCCCACGCCTCACCCCAGAGCCTCGCCTCGTCTCGGAGCTGCTGGGCGATCTTCTCGGCATTCGCCCACTCGGACTCGTCGAGGGCGTCGAACTCCGAGACCAGGGGACCCTCCCACTTGGCGCGAGCCGAGTTGGCGTTGCTGCGCCGGGACCGCCGTCGGACGTCGATCTCGTCAGCGAGCGCCCACAGCTTTCGGGCCAGACGAAGGGCTCCGTCGAAGTCGAATTGCACGCGTCCACCGGCGTTGGCCACTGCTCTCGGGTCTCCTCGTGTCCTGCTCGCCGGTCGACGGTCGACTCGGCGTCGTTCGAGACTAAGCGCCGCCCTGAACAGTCGAAAGGGGGAGAACTCCCCCGAGCACCGCTCCGAACTCGTCGCGGGGGAGTTCTCCCCCTTTCGAGTCCACGGGGACCTCTGTACCGTCCTCACAGTCACCAATCGCCTTGATTCGTCGGCACCGAAGGGTGCGGCGGAAAGGATCTGATCTCCCATGTCCGACGTTCGCGTCAACCCGCCGTCCGTCCGTCAGTTCGGTTCAAATGCCCAGGACCTCTTCGGCCAGATCCGAGCGTCGCTCGACAGCCTCGTGAACGACGTGGTCACGGTCGACTACTACGGCCCCAACGCCATCGACTTCAAGACCAAGTCGGGCCAACTGGCAACGGAGCTCGCCAACGCGCTGATCCAGGACCTCGGTCGTATCAGTGACGCGGTGCGGACCTCGACCACGAACATCGCCGCCTCGCTCGGCGGCGGACCGGTCGACATCCAGTTCAACGGGACGCCGGTGAACCCGCCAGCGGTGCCGCAGGGTGACGAGGCGGTCGGTGCCAACCTTCCCGCACTCGAGGGCCTCAAAGGAACGGTGCAGGGCCACTTCTCGGCCATCTCGGAGAACTTCTCGACCAACCTGTCGAACCTGCAGGGCACCGACTGGGTCGGAACGGCCAAGGAGAACGCGGTCGGCGCGGTCTCGTCGTTCACCAACGGGGCCAAGGGCAAGGTCGACGAGACCGCCCAGCGCATGCAGACCTACATCGCCGAGCAGCTCGAGTCGATCAACCGAGCCGACAAGTAGTTCCGGCAAGAAGCGTTGGCGGGTCCGAGCGTCGGATCAGACGTCCGGCACCCAATAGCGATGCACCTCGACCTCGACCAGCCGCAAGCCGAGTGACGGCAGATCGGCCTCGCTCACACCGAGATAGGTGAAGTGCGGCTCGTCGTCGACGACCGTCTGGAAGAACCCGTGTCGAGCGAGGATCTCGTGCACCGCCGCCGAGCCGAACTCCGCCACGTCCTGGGCGAGTAGCGCATGGTGCTGCGAGGCGCCCGGTGGAGCGACGGACGACATGATCGATCCCGCCTGGTGACGGCCGAACCGCAGTCCCTGTCCCTCCAGCTCGAGGATCGCAGCGACCTGTTCGAGGTTACCCATGGCGCGGATCTCCTGGGCGCGTTCCGGGGCGACTTGGCCGGTCGAGACGTAGCGGTCGAGGCCGGGATCGACCCGTGAACGCCACAGCTCCTGGGCTGTGGTGAACGTGCGAGCGCTCCCCAACGTGCCTCTGGGCGAGATGCGAACGCCTCGCGACTGGGCCTCGGCCACCGCTGCCTCGAAGGCCTCGAGCGCAGGACGCTGGAGCGTGATCGCAACGCCTCCGACGGTCGAAGACGCCTGGTCGAGCGTCGCTTGGAATGCCGCGGTCGAACCCTCGTCGGCGAAGATGCAGCGCGTCGGCGGCGTGACGTCCGCCGCGACGAAGACGGCGCCGTAGTCGGCGAACACCCGCTGGACCCCGACGTTCGTGACGTCGCACGCATCGGCAGCGCGGACGCCCCTCGCATCGAGACGTCGCACGACGATGTCGGCAAACCTCGACCCAGACGGTCCCCGCTCGGGGCCGGGAACCGGGT
>JBBSLH010000005.1:0-41652 GCA_038255425.1 Acidimicrobiales bacterium | reverse complement strand
CGGAGCCGTGACATCCCGGGATGGCACGAACTCGACTGGGAACACGTGACGAGCCTGCTGCACCGCTGGGATGAGCCCTCCGGTGAAGATCTGGTCCTGGACGCCGTTCGCCCTCTCGCCGACAACATCGACGAGCTGATCTCGGCGCTCCGGTCATGACGTTGCCTTCGGTCGCTGTTCACTACCACCGAGCCGATCGACCGGCCTTCTCGAATCTGTCCGATCTGAGCGACGACGACCTCGGCCCGGTCATCGACTCCTTGATGGCCGACCACATCGCCGGGCGATCCAAGCGCGTGTTCGGTCACCTATCCCGACAGCTTCACGCCATGGGTCCTGGCACCGGCTTACGGACTGCCGTACGAGCCCAAGCCGCACCACCGCCGCGTCCACCGACTCGACGAACTCGCGTCGGTCATCGACCGCTTCGGCTTGCCTGAGCCGCCGACCGAGGCCCACGAGGGCCAGCCACTGTGGACGGGGTCGTTCCTGCGGGCGGTCGCCCGAGGACAGGCCGCGCTCACCGAGGCCCGGCATTCCCTGCGCGCAGCCGATCAGTGACCCGTAGCGCTCGGGGCGCACGAGTCGGCCAGTCCCTACGGTGTCTGCGTGGCCATCACTGTCCTCGTCCCCGGGTACGGCGGCCGAGTCCGTGCAGTGGAGCGCTGGAGAATGGCAGTCGCAGTTCGCACGTTGGCGGCTCACGGAGGAGGTCGCCTGGTCGTGAGCGGACATCAGGGTGAGGCGGAGCGGCTGGCTGCGCTCGCTCCCACCGATGCAGATCTGGTGATTGAGTCGACTGCTCGCTCGACGCTGGAGAACGTCGAGAAATCGATCCCGTTTCTGCAGGAAGCCGACGTGCTCGCGATCGCGTCCGATCGGTTCCATCGACGCCGCGCCCTCTCCGACCTACGAACCATTCGACCAGACCTCGGGGGTCGAGTCGTCGAGCCGATGTGCTCCTGGCACACGGGCTGGTGGATGGACGCCGGCGGCGGTGCATACGAGCTGTCGCGGCGGCTTCGCAGAACGTCGACCTGAGCCGAGCGGTGACCCATTTCAGGTCGCAGTGCGAGCTCCGCTCAACACCCGCGTCGGGCGAGGCGGGTTGCGCTGCCGAAACCGTAGGGATACGAGCACGGACTTCTGGGTCTCGAGCTCGAGCGAGCAGTCGAAAACGCGGAGAGGACCGACCCACAGGCCGGTCCTCTCATTCGTTCAGACCACGAGAAACCGCAGGTCAGCGATCCTGGCGCAGTGGGTCGATCCGGCCGCCGGAGATGGCGCGGGCGATGATGCCCTGCTGGATCTGCTCGGTGCCCTCGAAGATGTCCATGGTCGATTCAAGTCGTCCGGCGAGTGCCATTTAGACCGTCTGAGCTGGTCTTATCCGGATTCGATGTCGTCTGGTGTCGGCGTGTATCAGGCAGTTGTAGGGATGAATGTAGGGACCGATGCGGCCGGCAGCCCATCGTTCGCAGGCAGAGCGAACCATCACGCACCGGCACCGGCTACTCGGTCGTACGCAGCATCGAGAAGGCGCCGGCGTGATCGGTTCGGTTCGTGGTTCGCCTCGGCTGCCACGTGCTCGGCGAGGCTCTCGAGTTCGTCAGTCGACCCCGAGAGAACGACTCCGTCGGTCGTTGAGCGGGCTCGGAACACCACGCGAGCGGTCTCGTGGTCCAGCACTGCGATCCCCTGCAAAGCCGCCGCTGCATCAACGTCGATCGTGACCCGGTGTTGCTCCGAGGCGGATCGGAGGCTCTGCTGTCGGAGGTCGAACGGCGACCGCTCCCACCCGGTTACGACGCCCTCGTCCTCGCAGACGTTGCACCACCATCGGATCGCAGCTTCCGGCTCGGCCCGCACGACCTCGAGGAACCCGGCACACGGTCGCCGACTCGGACGGCGCTCACACCGGATCGCCGTCGTCCACCCCTCGCCGACGTCGCCAGCCGTCGCGGCGCTGACAATTCGTCCGAGTCGGTACGCCAGACGCTGCGCTGGACCGGGAACATCTGGGGGTAGGCCGAGGAAGTGCTCGAGGTCGGAGACGATCACCGCTTGCCAACGTAGACCGGGATTCGGGGGCACCTCGGCGACCACGCCACCAACGGCACCTTCGGGCGCATGCCCCACGCAGATATGCACGCGCGATAGGTGGCGGTTCACTTCCGCGCGATCGGCACGGGTCTGCTCTGCATGTTCCGAGCATGGAAGATGGCGAGCCTCCTCCGTCGCGACGCGATCACGCCAAGGCGGGAAGCGAGCTGTCCCATGGTGAACTACGGTCGGCCCTGTGGCTCTGGCGCGGCTGATTCTGATACCTCTCCTTGCAGCCACTACTGCGGCGATGGGCACGATCGGGGGAGCGTCAACCATTGCGGCGGGAGTAGCTGCCGACGCCGAGGTGCCCAGCGACTCACATGTCAGCGGACCGTCGGCCGGCGAACTGACGATCGCTGCCTACGAGGAGTATGGGCTCTCTCGCGATCAGGCGGAACGAGCCTACGAAGGAGCCGAGGCACGCGATCTCTTCGTCGAGGCCATCTGGAACGAAAGAGCCTTTGGCGGTCTTTGGTACGAGCCCCAGGAGGACCAGGTACACCTCTGGTCGGTATCCGAGGAAGGTGACCGTCGATTCGCCGAGGAGGCAAAGGACGCCGAAGTGCCGATCGTCCTTCATCGGGCCGAGTACTCGCTCCCTCAGCTCGAGGAAGACGCACGGCGGATTAGCAACGAGCTCGCTAATCGTGACCCAGACTTCAACGGCGGCGTTACTGCGGACCCGACTTCAAACCGAATCGTGGTGCTTGCCACCGAAGAGTGGACCGAGCAAGACGCTCGCTCACGACCGGAACTCGATCGAGCAGATCGTCGTGTTTAGAACCCGGGATCCAGACTCGCTGGAGACCGAGGACTTGTGCACCACGAGGTTCTCATGTGGAAACCCAGCGCGGGCTGGTGTAGCGATCGGGATCGACGCCGTCCCAGCCGGCCCAGGGACGGCTGGGACGAACTGCTCCGCGGGTGGTACTGCACGCGTAATCGCCGGCGGGACGGCCTCGCGCTGGATGATAACCGCCGGCCACTGTAGTTACTCGGTCGTTGGAAGCTGCCCAAGCAGTACGGGCTGCCTGGGACATGGCCAGCAGTATTACGGGCCGGTCCGGCAGAAATGGGACAAGACACCACCATACATTGATGTAGACGTAGCCCGCGCCCGGCTCGACAACTCGTATTGGTCAGTGGGTGGTTACATCTACAGTGAAGCGACCCCCAACAACCCGAACGCTCTCACGTACTACACAGAGGTGTCCTACGTCGGCGGCTCCGCGTGCATCAGCGCCAAGTCGGGAGACGACTGCGCGATCATCAGGGACACCGTCGACGGGGATTTCAACCTCATTCGAGTGGACACCGACAGCTGCGGTGGCGACAGTGGTGGACTCTGGTTCCGCAACTACGCCAGTGGCGACAATCGGGCACTAGGCCTACAAAGCACGTCGACCACCGGCTGCAACGTCTCGGACGGAGACTCCTGGTACTCGGGGTTCAACGCGATCTACGACTACTGGGATGACCAGAACGGCGGAGCCACCCTGCGGTTGGAGACGAACTAGCAGTGAGGGGCTCGGCAGATCGGGAGGAACCGGGGCCGCATGCTAGACTTCGTCGGCTTTCCTAGGGCAAGGCGCTGGCTTTGTCCCGCGGTCGTTATCAGCGTGGCCCTATGCGGCGTAGCGTGCTCGGAGTCGGGGACGTCCAATACGCGAGTTGCGCCGGGGACGTCATTGTTCTTCGTGCTCGACATGTCACAGAGAGACCCGCACGAGTTCACATTCCTCGACGATGGTCGCATGTCCTTTGTCGCTGCCTGCAACTCGATCACTGCGGACTGGGAGTTCGACGACGAGACGCTGCAGGTTTCGGATGGAGTGACGACAGACATCGACTGTGGCGACGTCGGCAACCTGCAGGAAGCCGCACTCTTGCAGCTTCTCTCCAGCGCGAAGCTCGTTAAGACCGAGGTTGGAACTGAGCTAATAGGTGGCGGTCTCCGCCTGCCTACTTATGCGACAGAAGAAGCAGCTCGGCGATTCAGTGGAAACGGTCCCTCCTGCTCTGAAGACGAGTTTATGTTCGCAGACGCATGCCTCCCCAGAGATCAGTCCCAAGATGGATCCTCGCCGCCGACCAGCTCGGCTGAAACGGTGCCCTCGCAAGGCGAAAACTGACTCACGCCCGCTCCGCTGCGAGTTAACGCTCACTGCAGTCCCCAGTGCTTCGGAGCAGGTCTGGGGAGATCCCCGTAGGCACATTCGCACGGTCTTGGGATCGCCCGTCCCCAAAGCCGCGGCTACGCGCAGCCATCTCAGCCATCCACCAACGCCGGTTCCTGGCGCCACTGCGACGACCTCAGGTGTCCCCGAAGCTCGACTCCTGGTGTCCCCGACCAAGCTCGGTCGAGGTCATCGAGAGAGGCCGAGCTCGAACGCTGGCGGCTCCAATCCGCGGGAGAGCTCGCGACGCTCGAGGTCCATCATGTCGAGGCGCGCCTTGACCGCCGGATTCATCTCGAGCCACTGGATGCGTTGGACAGCCGGAGAGACGTCGGTCGACTGGTCGAGTGGGATCGACGAGCTGAGCACATCTCTCTCGTGGTCCAATCGGGCGAGCCGGAGCGCCATCGACTCCGCGGGAGCGATTGCGTAGGAGTCCTCGACCTCGAGCAGCTCCGTCATCGGCGTCCCGGTATCGATGGCCCAACGCTGCCGTCGCTCACTCCCCCACTCCCGGCGGAGGTCGCCCGCCACTTGGTCGATGGCGTCGGCGACGGCGTAGACCGTCGTCCTGTCCCGGGCGCGGCTCATCTTCACGTAAGCCAACTCGCGGCCGCCGCCGTCTTCGAGGACGTGTGCAGTGTCATGGGTGGCGCCCTGTGCTCGGTGGACGGTCACGGCATATCCATAGGCGAGCCGGTCGTGGGCGAGTTCGTCGCCAGCGAGACGGTGGCGACGGCCGTCGCCCAGTTCGATCGTGAGCGCCTCCCGCTCGGGATCGGCGTCGATGACCGTCGCCCTGGCCGACGTGACCACGGACCGATCGTCCGAGGGTGCGAGGGCGACCACACGGTCGCCGGCCCGGTAGCTGCGCCCGCCAGGCGCGCGGAGCTCGGGACCGGTGAGCCGTCCGGCCTGTTCCCAGTGCGCTCGCCCAAGCGCGTTGAGCGCGTCGACGCTTGTTCGTTTCCAGGCAAGCATCGTGGTGTCCCTCCCGAGGGCGATGTCAGCGGCCCATCCTCTGGCGCAAGACGCGAGGGCAGCACGGCGGCGAGGCCCGATGTCGACCCGCGCTCGGTCCAAATACCAGCCGATCGCCTTCCTGGCGTCGCCGTCGCGTAGCTCGATGAGCGCGTCGACCTCGCGAGGGTCGTGCTGTCGGACATTCTCGTCGAGGACGTGGACGACGTGACGGTCGGCGATCCCTTCGAGGCCACCTCCTGGACCGACGGCGCCGAGCTGGCGGTGGTCGCCGACCATGACCACCTTGGCTCGCGCCAGGTCAGCGGCGGCCAGCAGTCGGAGGAGATCGTGGTCGTCCGTCATTCCCGCCTCGTCGAGGACCACCACGGTCGACTCGTCGAGCCGCGACTGCCCATGGTCCAATCGCCACAAGAGGGACGCGACGGTTGAGCTGGCCACCTGCGCCGCGGCACCGAGCGTCTGCGCGGCTTGACCAGACGTCGCAGTTCCGACCACTCGGAAGCCGGCGGTCTCGAAGGCCGAACGGGCGGCATCGAGTGCGGTGGTCTTTCCCGAGCCGGCCACACCGATGAGGACATCGACACCCGATCCGCTGGCGCAGATCGCCTCCACTGCAGCCCGCTGTCCGGCGGTCAACGGGTGGCCGAGCCTTCTCTCCTTCAGATCGAGCGCAGTCGTCGCGATCTCCGGTGACGTGGTCGGTGCTCCGGTTCGACGGGCGGCGCACTCGATGCTGTGGGCGATGGCGGACTCGATTGCGAGGACGCACGCCGGGGCGAACGGTTGCTCGTCGACGCTGGGGCCCCGGACGAGCGGGATGGCGGCACTGTGGTCGATCACCGCATCGACGACGCGGTCGAGCTCGGAGGGGTCGAGCCCGAACAGCATCGGAGCGGCCTCCACCATCACATGCCGACGACTGAACACCTTCCGCCTGGCGAGCGGACCGTTGGGTCCGAGCAGATGGTCGACCAGCTCTCGGACGTGCGCTGGTGTCAGCTCGTCGGGTGCGATGCGACGGCCGCTCGATGCCTTGATCCTGGCCATCACTCGGTGGGGGCGCCACCCGATGTCGACGAGTTCCTGTCGCCATTTCGGGACCAGGTCGTCGACGGCCTCGAAGCGCTTGGCCGAGCGGCTGGTGCGGGCGGCGATGCCTCGAGCTCGGTACGAGTCGAAGCCGGCCTCCTCGAGCGCGTCGTCGATCTCGTCGGACCGCTTGGAGTGGACGTCAATGACCTCCTGCGGGACTCCGGCGATCGCCCAGTGTCGGAGCCGGTTGGATGGGCCGTCGTCCGACACGATCCCGTAGCCGAGGTCGATGGCCTTGCGTGCCGCCGCCATCCGGCCGACGACGGTGGCGGCGTGAACCTGATTCCGAATGAGGGCGGTGTTTGCACCCTTCCATCCACCGCGCTCGTCGAGCATGGCGGTGACGTTGGCGATGAGCACGTGGTCGTGTGGGCCGGGGTCGCCGGCTCGTGTGGTGGCGTGGCGGGTGTGGGCGTAGATGAGTCCGCCCGTGGGCGACGGCGTGGACGCCTTGCCTCTACGGCCGCCCCGTTCGCACAAGAGCTGATCGAGGTACCCGAGGGTCGCCGCCCGTTCGGCGTCGAGGATGGCGTGCATGTCGTCGGCCCGACCGATCACGCCGAGCTCGGCCACCGACTTGTGAGCGCTGACGACCAGTTCCATGCCCGGGCGCTTGGTGTTGGCGAGTCGGATTCGAGTGTCGGGATCGGCGGCGCCGCCCGGGCCATAGATGGCCTTGTAGTCCTTCGACTCGACCGGACCGGCAAGACCGAGGAGCGGAGCGCACGCTCCTGCCCATCGGAGTGGCGTCTCGCCGCGGCTGCCGTAGTAGTCGAGAGCGGCGCCGGGGTGATCGTCGCCCCGGCCGAGGACGGTGGCCTCGTGGTAGGCGACGGACTCGGCGCCCATCATTCGTTGGAACGCCATCGGTCACTCCCCCGGTCCGTGACCGAGGCCGAAGCCGTTCAGCCGGCAGGTTGCAAACGTGTTCTCCGATCTCGGGGTTGCCCTTCGGGCTCGGGTCCGGGACGGATCCCGCGGCTCCTCGAGGTGCGCGCTCATGACGCAGGACGGCTGCGGAGGGCAGCGAGGACGGGAGCGACGTCGGTGCCGAGGAGTTCGGCCAGGCGATTGACCGGGACGAGGAGGCGACGGCCGAGCCGAACGGTGGGGAGTTCACCGCTGTGTGCCAGCTCGTACGCCGTGGTCCGGCTGATGCCGAGGAGTTCGGCCGCCTCGGTGATCGACATCGTGAGCCGTGTCGGCGGCGCGGAGGTGGTCGGGCGGGTCGGGATGGGTTCGAGGTGCTGTGCCATGCCCGGATTGACGCATCAGCCGTTCCGGTGAACGTTCCTCTTTGCGTTCGTGTTTTGGATCTTTTTGAGAATTTCTCGTCCCGCGTTCGGCTTTTCGTTCGGGTTTTCGTTCGTGTTCCGGTGAACGTTCACGTGAACGTTCCTGCGAACGTCCTTTATCTGGTATTCACCGTGAAAACTCCGATCAGCGTGGGTTCCACCTGTGATTGCGCGCTGGTGGCGAAGATCGGATACTGGATATGCCCGTCGGTACTGTTCCGTTGGGAAGTCGTGAGTCCCGGAGTGCCAGTCCGAGGGTCCACCGAGTGGACCGGCTAGGACGGGAGCCGGGGGTTTCGCACGCTCGGACCAAATAGCGCGTTGCCAGTTCCTGAGAGAGCTGCGATACTGAACCTGCTCATCCCAGTAGGGGTGGGAAGTGCACCCGGCGAGACCTCCGGACGGTGGTTAGCCGGGTGTTGCGCGTTACGGCACCTCGATGAGCGATGAGGGGCTGGTTCGCCGGGCGAGCACTGCCCAGGCCAGACCGTCGGCAGCCCAGAGCATTGGTTCGGCGTGTGGCTCGTAGTGGTCGAACATGATCGCGTCGACGTCTCCTCGCCCGCGAAGTTCCTCAGAGATGGCCGTCCGGTCACGACGCTGCTGGTGGTCAACGATGCCCTCGAGTCGCCAGGCTCCGACGTCCTGGTCGAGGAGAACCGGCACGAGCCGCCGCAGCGCCAGCTCCCGTGCGACGCTGAGGGTGCGGCCGGATGTTCCCACGGACGCAGCGTGGACTTCGATCGGGAGTCCATCGAGGAGGTCGAGGAACTGCTGGCGGCGTGATGGCCGCTCCTTCACCATGTGGACCCGCCGCTGTCTCGGCATACGGAAGGCCTCGATCGCCTTTCGCGCCTCGTTCACCGCGTGTGTCTCGATCACGACAGCGACGATGCAGTACTGCCGTCGTTGTCGTGACTCGTCGGAGAAGGCCCACTTCACTTCTTGCGTCGTTTCATGATCTTGCCGAGGTCCTCGGCGAGGGCGGGGTCGGAGCGGTCGATGGCGTGGGAGTACACGCGAAGCGTGGTCGTGGCGTCGGCGTGGCCGAGGCGGCGGGCAACAGTCTGTACGTCGTAGCCGGCGGCGATGGCCTGAGTTGCTGACCAGTGACGGAGGTCGTGGAGTCGCCACGACTCGTCGATGTCGGCGGCCGCTCGCGCTCGCTTCCACCACCAGCTGACTCGGTCTGGGTTGGGTGGGCCGTCGGTGTCGGAGAACAGCCAGGGGGCGAGGTCCTCCCGACCGACTCGGGCGTCGTCGAGAAGTGCGGCGGTCTCGGCGTCGACGGTGACCCGACGTCGGGCGCCGGTCTTGGTGGCGTCCTCTCGGATGACGGGCGCGCCTGGTTCGGCGTCGGGGTGCTCGCGGTCGATGACGATCTGGCGGTCGAACACGATCTCCGCGCCGACGACGGCGGCCCAGCGGAGACCGGCGAGCTCGGACCGGCGCGCTCCCGTCACGGCAGCGAGGCGGAGCGCGATCGGGGCCATCTCGTGGAGGTCGGCCGCCGCGTCGAGGACGGCGAAGACCTCGTCGTCGGACATGACGCCGCGCTCGACTCGCTTGGGTCGCTTGAGCTCGGCTTTGGTCGCCGGGTTGTCAGCGATCCATCCCCATCGCTCGGCCTGGCGAAGCGCGGAGCGCAGTACCTGGAGGTGGTTGCGGATGGCGCCTTCACCGTTGCCCTGCTTGCGCCGGCGGGCGATCCACTTGTCGACCTCCTCCACACCGAGGCGGGCGACGCTGATCGAACCGATGGCGTCCGCCTTCAACGCGTTCGCTCGGCCGACCTGGTCGCGCTTCGAGCTGACGGCCCACGTCGGCGTCTTCATCTCGACCCAGGCGTCGAGCGCGTCGGCCACGGTCTTGGCGCCGGCCCGCGACGGCCTGGTCTCGAGTTCGGCCGCCACCCGCTCCGCCTCGCGCTTGCCACCGCGCACGGTCTTCGACCGCTGGATGGGCTTGCCGCGCTCGTCACGGCCCACGAAGACGCGGACCTCGTAGACCCCTTCGCCCCGCTTGCGGATTGTCGCCACAGCCGAAACTGTAGGGCAAAAGTAGGGATACGAGTAGGGATTTCTGAATTTTCGGGCTCAGACGAGGCGACCGAAACGGCGAGAGGACCGACCCGAAGGCCGATCCTCTCGACAACTCAAATCATGAGGAACTGCTGGTCAGCGGTCCTGACGGAGCGGGTCGATCCGGCCGCCGGAGATGGCGCGGGCGATGATGCCCTGCTGGATCTGCTCGGTGCCTTCGAAGATGTCCATGATCTTGGCGTCGCGGTGGAAACGCTCGACGTCGTACTCGCGGGTGTAGCCGTAGCCGCCCAGGATCTGGATGGCTCGCTCGGTGACCCAGACAGCGGTGCGACCGGCCTTGAGCTTCGACATGGAACCCTCGGCGTTGACGTAGCCGCCACCGTTGTTCGAGAGCCATGCGGCGCGGTGCACGAGCAGGCGTGAGGCGTCGATCTCGGTCTTCATGTCGGCGAGCATGAATGCGATCGCCTGGTTCTCGAAGATCGGCTGGCCGAACGCCTTGCGCTCGTGGGCGTACTCGAGGGCGATCTCGTAGGCGGCGCGAGCGATGCCGACGGCCATCGACGCGACGGCGGGACGGGTCGCCTCGAAGGTGGCCATGGCCGGCTGCTTCGCACCGGTCTTGGTGCCCTCACGGGCCTTGGCCAGCTTGGCGTCGAGCTTCTCCTTGCCACCGAGCAGCATGCGGCCCGGAATGCGACAGTCGGTGAGCACGACCTCGGCGGTGTGGCTCGCCTTGATGCCGTGCTTCTTGTACTTCTGGCCCTGTTCACAGCCGGCGGTCCCCTCCGGGACCACGAAGCTCGCCTGTCCGCGGGAACCGAGCGACGAGTCGACAGTCGCGGTGACGACGTGGAGATGGGCGATGCCACCGTTGGTGGCCCAGGCCTTGGTCCCGTTGAGGACCCACTCGTCATTGGCCTCGTCGTACTCGGCCTTGGTTCGCAGACCCGACACGTCGGAGCCGGCATCGGGCTCGGAGACGCAGTAGGCCGCGACCTTGATGTCGTCCTCGGTGCCGAAGCACTGCGGGACCCATTCCATGACCTGCTCGGGAGTGCCGTTGGCGGCGATGCCTGCAGCGGCGAGCCCGGAACCGAAGATCGACAGCGCGATGCCCGCGTCGCCCCAGAAGAGCTCCTCGAGGGCGATCGGCATGCTCAGCCCGCTCGGATCGGCCATCGCCATGTTGGCGAAGAAGTCGAAACCGTAGAGCCCGATCTTGGCTGCCTCCTGGACGATCGGCCAAGGGAACTCCTCCTTGTCGTCCCATTCCTGTCCCGCGGGACGGACCACGTCCTTGGCGAAGGTGTGGACCCAGTCCTGCAGCTGCAGCTGGTCTTCGTTGAGTGCGAGCGAGAACTCGGCCATGGGATTCCTCCAGGAGGGGTCAGATCGATCTGTCGATCAGGCTACCGAGTCAAGTTACCGTCGGGTAACTCCATCGGGCAAGATTCCTGCCGGAAGCATGCCTTGATGGGAGGATCTGCGCGAAATAGGGTGAACTACCCACTACGGAGAGAAGGGATACGGCCACACACGGTCGAATCACTCCGGAGCGACGGACAACGAGGCGGGACACATGCACCAGTACGACGGACTCCTGCACGAGCGAAGCGGCCGAGCCGCTCTGGTCGAGCGAGCGATCGAAGGCGACGAGGACGCGTTCGGCGAGCTGTACGAGCAGCACGCCGGCATGGCCTGGCGGTTCGCCTATGCCCTCACCGGCACCACCCGCGATGCAGTCGAGGTCGTCTCGGAGAGCTTCGCCCGGACCTTCACGGCCCTCCGCGCCGGCCGCGCCGGCACGACCGAGTTCTCGACGTTGCTCCTCCACACCGCGCGGCATCGCGCCATCGACGCCCGCCGCGCACACGGAGACTCGCAGCCGCCGTTCGAGGCCAGCGAGCACAACCTCACCCTCGCGAGAGCGTTCGCCAGCCTGCCCGAGCGATGGCGCTCCGCGCTCTGGCTCAACGAAGTCGAGGACCAAGTCATCGGCCAGACCGCTTCGGTCATCGACCTCGACGCGGCCGACACAGCCGAGATCACTCGACGGGCCCGCAAGGGTCTCCGCGAGCAGTACCTGCATGCTGATGTACGTGAAACGACCGACCGGAACTGCGGTCGCGCCGTGTCCCGGCTCACCAGCTACATCGCCGGCACGCTGTCGGGCGCCGACGTCGAGAAGCTCGAACGCCACCTCGGTCTCTGCACCACGTGCACCGACCGGTGCGCCCAGCTGGATGCGATCGGTTCCCGACTGCCGCAGCTGGTGCCGCCGCTTCCTGCGATGCTCGAAGACGACGCCCGCGTCGCCTGGACCGCAGCGGTCGCAACGACCTCCGGACTCGGCATGACCCGTTTCGGCGAGAAGGTCCTCGCTGGTGTCGTCGCGGTGGCGGCCGGCGTCGCCGTGCTCGGTGCCGCCATCGTCAGCGTCAGAGATTCCGGCGACGGCGCTCAGGAGGCCGCACCCGTCTCACCGATCGTGACCGAACTGGCGCTCCCTCGTCCCGACGACGTGGACCTCTCCATCGATCTCGACCCGAGCACGGTGGGCGATCGAGTCAGCTCACCGGACGAGGAGTTCGACGGCGTCGTCGGTGCGAGTGCCCGCAACGGCGCCGACGATGCGGTGACCGCCGACATCGGCGGCGACGACTCCGGCTCCGCTGGGACCCCGACCACGGGCAGCGGCGGGGGCGGCGGGGGCGGTGGCAACGGCATCGCTCCCCCGCCGATCTCCACCGACCCCGGCGGCGAGGACAACGCTGCGTCGGAACCCGTCGTGTCGATCGGCACCACCGTCGGCGGCGCGCCTGTCGCAGTGGACGTCGGATCGACACCCGGCGCGACCGTCGGTCCGGTCTCTGTCGGCTCGAATCCCGAGCCGGGCGAGAACCCGATTGCTGTCGGTGGCCCGCTCGCACCCCTCGCTCCCGTCGTACAACCGGTCAGCGGCGCGATCAGCGGCGTTCTGGGGAACTGACCCGCTCCGCACCTGCGAGCTCGCGCAATCGCGCACCGAGCGCATCGCGGATCGTCTGCGTGGACCTTCGGTGCGAAGGGATCGGGCTCTCGGAAGCGGTCCCCTCGAGCGCTCGAACACATGCATTGGCCTCGAACAGCACCACCCGGCCCTCGTCGTCGACCCCGAAGTCGATCCCGAAGTAGTCCAGACCGAGCCGGTCGTAGACGGCGCGGAACACCCGCTCGAACGGCATCGGCGAGGCGCCCACGAACTCGTCGTCCTCGCGCTGGAGCGACTCGCTCTCGTCGACCGACACTCGGTCGCGGGCGTGCACGTTCCACCCACCCGCGGCGATGAGGTGCTTGGCGATGGGGCGACCGTCGACGACGAAAGCTCGGTACTTGCGGTAGCGGTCGTCGGCGGAGCGGTAGTCGACGAACTCGGTGGCGTAGAGATACCGACCGTCGAACGAGAAACGTTCGAGGAGATCGTGGTCATCGGCTGACCGCACGAGTGTGAGGTCATGGCCGCCATGACTCCCCGCCTCCCGGACGAGCAGCGGAGGTTCGACGCCGGCCTCGGCGGCGAGCGGGAGGACCTCTCGAACGGCGCGTGGCTGGATCCGTGCCGTGCGCGGTACGACGAGCCCGTCGATGCCCTCGAGTTCCTGTGCCACCTGATCTCGCGTGAGTCGAGCGACCAGCGCCGGATCGTTGAACACTCCGACACCGACCTGTTCGACGATCCGAGACGCCGCTCGCAGCGACCCGGTGTTGCTGTCGGGATCGCAGATCCCGTTCATGATCACCGCGAACGGCTTGGCACGGAAGTCGTCCGTCGGGAGGTCGCCGCACAAGAGCCGGACGACCTCGAACTCGTCGCCGACCAAGGCGCCGATCTCGACGTTTCCACTGAAGTGCATGGGCATCTTCGCCGCGTCCCGCGAGATGTGCGAGAGCTTGACGGTCTTCGAGTCCGCCACGCCGACGAGATGCAGTATCCGGATCCGCTCGGTCACGACGTGATCGAGCCGTTCAGTCGTCGTCGGACCTCGACGCAGTCGTCGTGTGACGCGGACCCCTCGAGGAGTTCGGCGAAACGCTCCACCGGCACCGGATGCCCGAACTGCGCCTGGCGCATGTGGAGACGGGCGACCGACTGCTCGACTGCCATCGCGACGAGGAGGTCGAGATCGACGGCTTCCAACCCGGCGGCGATGTCGGCGAAGCCGCTGCCGAGATGAACCATCTCGTCGTCGAGCACTGCTCGGCACGCGTCGACGATCGCACGATCCACTGCGCTGTCGACGGCGACGTTCACTCCGGCAGCGAACAGCGACGCGCAACCGCCCTCGGTCAGCGTCGTGGCGACATCACCCAAGGACCCGTTGGCCCGGTGATGCTCCGCGCGTATCGCGCGAAGGGTGTCGTTCTCGGGCCATGACGCCAGCTCGGCCAGATCTCGGTGCGTGAGGATCGGCAGACCCGCCGCGGCGGCCACGACATCGTGCGCTGCGGCGAACGATGCGAAGTGCGAGGCTTCCTCGTGCAACTCCTGGGTCTCGCGGGCGATCAGCCCGGCCGGAGCGTTGGCGGCGACGGCGATCCGTACCCGCTCGACGCGTGGCTCCACACCGTCGTGCAGTTCCTTCGCCGCCTGTCGACCGAGCCAGTCAGCCTCGACCGTGAACGATCGGTGCGACTGGTCGAAGTGGGCTCGGCAGATCTCACCCTCGGCAGCCCAGTACGGAACAAGCGCGGACAGCACGCCCTCCACCATCGATGTCGTCACGACGACCGCCTCGTGGCAACGATCTCGGCGTAGCGGGCGGTACGGGCGGTCCACGGGCCGGATGCGCCGGGGGCGAGCGTGCCCGTGATCTCCCGCTCGTGGAGGTCCACGTCGAAGCCTGCGACGTCGAGGAGATCGACGACCTCCACCGACGACCGGACGGGATCCATCGCCACGCGTGACGCCCACCGCCGGGCGGTGGCTGCGACGTCGTCGACCGTCAGCCCGAGGGCCGAGAGGTCGATCGGTTCGGCCGCAAGGACGGCGCGTTCGACGAAGGCGTCAGACGCATCGAATCGCACCTGCTCGGTGTCGCCGACGGTCAGGCTCGTCGTCGTCAGGACGCGTCCCCCGGGGACCAGCAGAGTCGCCCACCTGGCCGCGAGCTCAGCTCGGTCTCGGGCAGGAACTGACGGGAGGAGTCCGTGCGTGCACAACACGTCGAATCGGGCAGGGCCATCGACCGTCAACACGTCGGCGACCCACCCGTCCGTCTCCGGGAGTGAGCCGCGGATCCGTTCGACCGGCGTGCAACAACGATCGAGCACGGTGACGACAGGCTCGACGCCACACGAGCGATAGGTGTCGAACACGATGCCAGGCATCGCTTCGTCGGCGGCGCCGGTGACGAGGACGTTTCGCTGGCCGTCCGCAGCGGCGGCGCCCAGCGCCGCGTCGAAGAACTCGAGATTCCGGTGCGGTGTCGCGACGAGCCCGAGCGCACGAAGCAGGGGCCACGCGCCGTGGTACCACCCACACCCGGTGGGTCGGCAGGACAAAGGGTCCAGATCCACTGCCATGTCCCGATCCGCCGTCTGTTCCACGGCGGCTCACCGTAGTGGTGAGTCGGTGGTTGCTCGTGCCGATCCCACTCGGACCTGACCGTGCATTTCGGTACCCTCGCCGGCGTGCTGCACCTCTTCGACACCGCGCGACGCGCCGTGGTCCCGTTCGAATCGCGAGAGTCGGGATCGGTGTCGATCTATGCCTGCGGTCCGACCGTGTACGGCCCACCACACCTCGGACACGGCCGCAATCAGGTGACCTACGACATGCTCCGTCGTTACCTGACCTGGGCGGGCAACGAGGTGACGTTCGTGTCGAACATCACAGACATCGACGACAAGATCATCGAGCGGGCCATCAACGAGGAACGCCCGTGGCAGGAGATCACGCAGAAGTGCGAAGCGGTGTGGTTCGACGCCATGGATCGACTCGGCATCATGCGTCCCGAGGAGTCGCCGCACGCCACAGAGTACGTGGATCAGATGGTCGCGCTCATCGAACGTCTTCTCACCGACGACGTCGCCTACGAGACGAGCGATGGCGTGTACCTCGACGTGTCGAAGATCGACGGATACGGACTGCTGGCGCACGGTTCGCTCGACGACCTCCGATCTGGTGCCCGGGTCGAGGCGAACGAGGAGAAGCGCTCACCCCTCGACTTCGCGCTCTGGAAGAAGGCCAAGGCAGGCGAACCCTCGTGGCCGGCGCCGTTCGGCGAGGGGCGTCCCGGCTGGCACACCGAGTGCGTCGTGATGAGCATCGACCTGCTGGGTGAAGGTTTCGACATCCACGCCGGAGGGTCCGACCTCCAGTTCCCTCACCACGAGAACGAGCGCGCGCAGGCTGTCGCCGAGGGCAAGTCGTTCGCAAACTGGTGGTTCCACCACGGCATGGTCGAGATCGACGGCACCAAGATGTCGAAGTCGCTCGGGAACGTGGAGAACCTCCTCGACCTCCTCGACGCGTTCGACCCGCGCGCCTTTCGCCTGTTGATCCTCCGCGCCCATTACCGCTCGCCGATCGACATCGCAGAAGAATCGATGCGCGACGCCGAGGCGGCGATGGAGCGGCTCGATCAGTTCGGGCGTCGCTTCGGTGACGACGCTGCCGGCACCAGTCCTGACGCTGCTTTGATCGAACGGTTCCGCACGGCGATGGACGACGACCTCGACACTCCCGCGGCAGTCGCAACGCTCTTCGACGCGGTTCGCCGCGCCAATGCCGACGACGACCTCGGAGTCGCCAGTGCAGCGCTCGAGATCGCTGGCGCACTCGGGGTGCAGCTGTCGACGTCAGCGGGCGACGTTCCCGCCGAGATCCTCGAACAGGCGGCCGCACGCGATCTCGCACGCGCCGACAAGGAGTGGGCTCGCGCCGACGAACTCCGCGACCAGCTCGTCGCCGCGGGCTACGTCGTGGAGGACACGCCCGCAGGCACGTCCGTTCGTCCTCGCTGATCCGTGGCCGGCGGCGGAGCGAACGCCGGCCGGGGCCATACCGATTGAACACGCCCACGTGGGGCGGATCGAGGTCGTCGCGAAACGGCGGTGCTGATCTGTACGCTCCGTCGCCGAATGCGACTCGACCAGCCCTTCATCAGACTTCCTGTGCAGTTCGACTCGGAGGCACTGGCGAAGGAGGTCGATCAGGTCGCTCCGGAGCGTTGGCAACCACACCCGTCCGGCTTCGCCGGGAACGATGCCCTGCTGCTCGTGACCCGAGACGGTGACCCGAACGAGGAGGCGACCCAGGGTCCGATGCGGCCGACGCCGGTCCTGGCCGAACTGCCGTACCTCCGCCAGGTCCTCGCCGGGCTCGGGACCGTCATCGGCCGATCGCGGTTGATGCGGATCTCCCCCGAGGCCGAGGCCTCCCCCCACGTCGACACCGCGTACTACTGGTGGGACCGCGTGCGCATCCACGTCCCGGTGGTGACCAACCCCGACGTCGAGTTCCGCTGCGGAGACGACGTGGCCAACCTTGGTGCAGGCGAGGCCTGGGTCTTCGACACCTGGCGGCGTCACCGCGTGAGCAATCCCGGACCCGGAGCACGGATCCATCTGGTCGTGGACTCGATCGGCACCGACAATCTCTGGAAGCTGATCGAACGGGGCGTGGGTCCGGGCGACGCATTCGCGCACGACGCTGTCCGATCCGTGCCCAACCGGTTGGGCGCCGACCTCACCGTTCCCTACGAGACCGTGAACCTGCCGGTCGTCATGTCCCCGTGGGAGTTGCAGACCAAGCTCGACGAGGCCACGGGCGAGTTGGCCCACGATCACCCCGAGGGCGCGGTCGTGCTGCGCACGGAACTGCGCGAGCACGTCCGGAACTGGCGAGCTGCGTGGTCGGTGCACGGTGACCGACCGTCCGGTCACCCCGTGTTCGCCCAGCTGCGAGACCGCGCGTCCCAACGACTCATCGGGGTCGAGGGTCGCTGGGCGCACAGCAACGGGATCGATGCCGTGTCGGTCATCCGAAATCTGTGTCTGGTTCCCGCCGTGAATCCGGATCTTGCGGCCCTCCCGCCAGCAGCGCAGGAGCCAGCAGGCGACACCGCAACTCCTCGTGAGAAGCGCACGCGGTCCTCTCGGCTCCAACGCCCGATCATCATCGTGTCGCCGCCGCGGTCAGGGAGTTCGTTGCTCTTCGAGACCCTCGCACGCGCCCCAGGTCTCCACTCGATCGGCGGAGAGTCCCACCAACTCATCGAGTCGGTTCCGGCCCTGCGTCCCGACCAGCGTGGATGGCCGTCCAACGAGCTCCGAGCGACCGATGCCACCGAGCCCGTGGTCGCTCATCTCCACCGGCTGTTTCTCCAGAGCCTCCGCGACCGGAACCGTCAACGTCCGGGGGGCGACGAGCCGGTCCGCATGCTCGAGAAGACGCCGAAGAACGCGCTGCGCGTCCCGTTCCTCGCGGAGACGTTCCCCGACGCCACCTTCGTCTACCTGTACCGAGATCCACGCGAGACCATCTCGTCGATGCTCGACGCATGGCGATCCGGCCGGTTCGTGACCTACCCCGGACTTCCCGAATGGGACAACGAGCCATGGTCGCTGTTGCTCACGCCCGGGTGGCGCGACCTCATCGGTCGCTCGCTCCCGGAGGTCGTCGTCGACCAGTGGACGAAGGCGACCACGAAGCTGCTCGACGACCTCGAGGCACTGGGGCCAGATCGTTGGTGCGTCGCCAGCTACGACCGGCTGGTGAGCGACCCCCAGGCGGAGGTCGAGAAGCTTTGCGGGTATCTCGGTCTCGACTGGGACGTCGACCTCGGGAAAGACCTGCCCGCCTCCCGCCACACACTCGACAGCCCGCATCCGGAGAAGTGGCGACGGAACGCCGACGAGCTCGAGGCTGCGTGGGAGCCGGTCCGCGACGTCGCGCTCCGCGCCCACGACGTCTTCTCCGACCCTCCCCGGATCACGCCGGTCGCCCCGGTCCGCAGCGCCAGCCGTAGCCGCGAATCGAAGGGTGCAGCCGGGACGGAAGAGGCGCTGCGCAGCGTCCACTCGGGCTCGTTCACGCAAGTGCTGTCGCAACTCGGGGTGTCACTGCTCGTCTCCACGTACCAGTCCGGTCGCGTGATCGTGGTCCGTACCGACGGCGAAAAACTCAACACCCACTTCCGTTCGTTCCGAAGCCCCATGGGCATGGCGCTCGAGGACGGACTCCTGGCGATCGGCACCGGTCAGGGGATCTGGCTCTACCAGAACCAAGCGGCAGTCACGGCGAAGCTCGAGCCCGCGGGGTTGCACGATGCCTGCTACCTGCCCCGCACCCACCACATCACCGGCGACATCCGGATCCACGACGTTGCGTTCTCCGGCGGCGAACTCTGGATCGTCAACACCCGGTTCTCGTGCCTCGCCACGCTCGACGGCGCGCACAGTTTCGTCCCCCGCTGGCGCCCACCGTTCATCTCCTCACTCGCACCGGAGGACCGCTGCCACCTCAACGGCATCGGTCTCGTCGACGGCGAGATCCGCGTTGCATCGGCGCTGGGCACGAGCAACGAGCCCGGTGGATGGCGCGACCGCAAAGCCGACGGCGGCGTATTGCTCGAGGTCCCCTCTGGCGAGATCGTCGCCCGCGGGCTGTCGATGCCGCACTCACCACGCGTGCACCAGGGCAAGCTCTGGATCCTCGAGTCGGGCCACGGTTCACTGGCGACCGTCGACCTCGACACCGGCGAGGTCGAGACAGTTGCACACCTTCCTGGGTTCACCCGCGGCATCGCGTTCGCCGGCCCCTATGCATTCATCGGTCTCTCGCAGGTTCGAGAGCACCTCTTCGGCGGCCTTCCGCTGACCGAGCACCTGAGGGAGCGAGTGTGCGGCGTGTGGGTGGTCGACACCCGCAGCGGTGAGATCGTCGGGTTCCTCCGATTCGAGGGACAGGTGCAGGAGATCTACGACATCCAGCTCCTCCCCCACCGGTATCCCGAGATCACCGAGCCAGGAGCCGACTTGGTGTCGGGCAGCTTCGTCCTCTCGGACGAGGCGCTGGCCGACGTGTCACTGTCCACACCGACCGACTGACGCTCGGCACGACGTCGTCACTCGTAGGCGAGGGCCTCGACCACCTGGACCCGCGAGGCCCGCCATGCGGGCACGGCAGCGCCCGCGACTGCCAGCGCGACCGTGATCGCCGCGTAGATCGGCACGGCCCCATACGCGAACCGGATGGGATTCTCCCAGCCGATGATCAGCGGGGTCACCGACGACAGCGCGAGTGCCATCATGGTCGAGAGGACGGCAGCGACCGCCGCCCCGAGGACACCGACGACCAGCGCCTCGAGCAGGATCATCGCCGCGATCGTCCCCGGCTCCATGCCGACGGCGGCCAGCAGACCTAGCTCTCTCGTTCGTTGGATGCCGACGAGGAGCATCGTCGACAGTACGGCGACGAACGCCACAGCCGTGAGGCCGCGCTGGAGCGCCCAGAACGGAGCGAGCTGGGCATCGACTGAGTCAGCGACGCGGCTGGCGACCTGACCCGCCGACTCCACTCGCACTGCGGGATCTGGTGGTGCGGCGTCGATGGCCGATGCCAGCTCGGCGATCGACATCCCCTCGACAGGAGTCAGGGACAGGTTGTCGACGGGCACCGGTCCGAACAGTTCCTGCACCATCGAGTAGGGCATCGTGATCGAGTTGCCCACGGCGTTCCCGTTCGCCCACACGCCCTGCACCGGCACCTCGGCCACTCCGGCACGGACGGGCACCTCGACCATGTCGCCGGCACCGATCCCCTGCGCCCGGGCGAGACCCGCACCGATCATGACCTCCCCCGCCCGGAAACGATCGGGGTCCGCCGTCCCGTCGAAGATGGTGAGGCCCAGATCTTGCAGTTCGGCTTCGGTGCCCTCGATGGCGATGGCGGCGCCACCACCGCTGGAGAACACGAAGGACTCGCGGTCCACCCGCGCGACGTCAGCACGATCGCCGATCGCTGCGACCACCGCTGGCGGGATGGAGTGGAACACGTCGTTGTTGCCGTCGGCCTCGCCCACAGTGAGGGCGAGCTGATCGCCGATCTCGGACGTGATGCCTTCGATGATCCCCGCCCGACTCGACTCGGCGAAGCTGGCGACGAGGAATGCGGTCCCGACTGCTGCTCCGACGCCGACCGCCATCACACCGGTGCGTGACGGCTCGCGGGCGAGGTTGGCGAGCGCCAGTCGGACCGACGCGACACGCGGGGTCGCTCGCCGGAGCAGCCATGTCGCGACGAGCGCCGTCACCCGACCCATCGCCAACGTGAGCCCGAGGATCGACACGAGCAGACCCAGCAACCCCACGGTTGGCTGCCATGACTCGAGCGATCCGTCTGTGCCGCCGGCGGCGGCCAGCCCCGCGCCGAACACGCCGATGGCCACGACGAACAGCGCTCGCGGGGCGAGCGCTGTGGTGTCCGCCTCGCTCCGGCGGTCCCGACGGCTGAGCTCACCGGCGACGTCACTCCGCTGCGCCCGCCGAGCAGGTCGCCACGCCGCCGCCCCCGCCACGATGGCGCCGAGCAGCAACCCGAGCACGATGGGCGCGTCGGCGGCGCTGGCCTCGACCGCGACCCCCGAGATCGGCAGCGTGAACGTCGACACGGAGTCGGTGAGGGGAACGGCAAGTGCGACGGCCCCGGCTGTCCCGAGGAGGCCGCCCGCCAGGCCGAGCAAGGTCGCCTGGAGCAGTGCGCCGACGACGATCTGGCCGGTCGTTCCCCCGAGCGCGCCGACGACGGCGAGCTGGAGGCGACGCTCCTCGAGAGAGAGCGCCACCGCGTTGCTGACCAGGATCATGCCGATGCCGAGCGCGAGGAGTCCGATCAGCCCGAACAGCGGGACGATCGTCGCCAACACCTGACCGAATTCCGGGGGTGGGTCGGTCGCCGCGAGCACGTCGAGGCCATCAGGAAGTTGCTCCGAGAGTCGAGCTGACACCTCGTCGACAGCCGCGGCGTCGGCGGGAAGCACATAGACGACGTCGATCGCGTCGCCGCGCTGGAACAGCCGTTGTGCCTCCGACAACGCGACCACGGCGGTCCTCGGCGCGATGTCGCCCAGTTCGTCCGTCACCGCCATGGGAGCGAGGTCGACCGGTCCGACGGTTGTGCGCAGGGAGACTCCATCGCGATCGAGCGCGGCGAGCGCAGGCGACGCGACCAGTCCAGCTCCGAGGTCCTCGCACGAAACCTGGAGGACCTCCGCGGTCGGACAGTCGACGCCGAGCACGATCACGTCGCTCGTCAGGTCGACACCGTCGGCGGTCATCTCCTCGAGTTGGACCACGCCTCGGACCATCGGACCGATACCGTCGACTCCCGCGGTGGCTGCAATGGTCCAGACGTCAGCAGGGAACACGCCACCAGCCGAGGTCGAGCCGACGACGCGGAGCGGCGCCGAGCCCGCCAATCCCTCCGCCTGGCGCTCGAAACTGGCAGTGGTCGCGCTGACGACCACGACGACGGAGAGCACCATGGCGACGCCAGCGGCGACCGAGAGCACGGCGATGAAGGTCCGCAGCGGGTGGAGGCGCAGCTCGCGGAGGTGGACCAGCCGGACGACGACGAGCGAGTGACGCAACCGGGAGATCATGCGGCTTCGAACTTGCCGTCGCGGAGGCGCACCACCCGGTCGGCCCGACGGGCAACCGCCTGGTCGTGCGTCACCATCAACATCCCCGCACCGGCATCGCGGACGTTCCGTTCGAGCACGTCGAGCACCGCAGCGCCGGACACCGAGTCGAGGTTGCCCGTCGGCTCATCGGCGAGGACGAGGGACGGCCTCGTCACCAGCGCGCGAGCGATCGCCGCCCGCTGCATCTGCCCGCCCGAGAGTTCGGATGGCAGGTGGTCCGCGCGGTCGGCCAGATCCACGGCGTCGAGCAGCGCGGCGGTCTCCGCCGCATCGCGACGGCCGTCGAGCAACACCGGCAACTCGATGTTCTCTCGGACGGTCAGCGTCGGGAGGAGATGGAAGAACTGGAACACGAGCCCGACCTCTCGCCGACGGAGGCGAGCGCGCTCTTTCGCCGAGCACTGAGCGAGGTCACGTCCGTGAATATGGACCGACCCGCCGTCAGGGTCGTCGATGCCCGCGCTCAGATGGATCAGCGTCGATTTACCCGACCCCGAGGGACCCAGCAACGCCACGAACTCGCCGGCCTCGAGTTCGAGGTCGACCCCGTCGAGAGCGGCGAAGCGCTCGCCTCCACGATCGAATCGCTTCACGGCACCGCGAACCTCGAGCAACATTCCGACCCCCCAGCCGAATTCGATCTGGGCAGAACGGTAGCTCGTCGACTGTGGGTGACGTGTCCGATTTCAGGTCTCTGACCATGACCTGGGATAGGAGGGATCGGCGATGTCGCGGGCGACGTCGCTCACCTCGAGTGGCGCGAACGTGTCGATCATCACGGCCGTCTCCTCTGTCCGGACGGCGTCGATCGATCCTTCGTAGCTCCCGGGCTGCGGTCCGTGGACGAATCCGGCTGGATGGATCGACACCGACCCCTGCCCGATGCCCGAGCCTGCTCGGCTCATGAAGTCGCCACCGACGTAGTAGAGGACCTCGTCGGAGTCGACGTTGCTGTGGTGGTACGGGATCTTCACCGCATCCGGATGGAAGTCGAATGGCCGTGGCACGAACGAACAGACGACGAAGCCGGGGCCGGTGAACGTCTGGTGCACGGGCGGAGGCTGGTGGAGGCTGCCGACGATCGGTTCAAAGTCGTGGATCGACAGCGCGAGCGGATAAAGGGTGCCGTCCCAACCCACGACGTCGAAGGGATGGTTCGCGTGGCAGTGCGCAGTGAGGCCGTGCCGCGTGCGGACGAGGACGTTGACGTCGGTGCCGGTCTCGACGATCGGCGTGCTCGGCGCACGCAGGTCTCGCTCACAGAACGGCGCGTGCTCCAGGAACTGACCGTTGTCGCCTCGGTACCGCTCCGGGAAGGAGACGTGGCCGCGCATCTCGACGACGAGTGCTCTGATCGCGCCCGTCGGCACCCATCGATGCGTGGTGCCCGCGGGGATCACGACGTAGTCACCCGCTCGGACATCGAGCGACCCGAACACGGTCTCGACGCAGGCGTCGCCCCGCTCGAGATAGATGAGTTCATCGCCGGCGACGTTGCGATAGAGCGGGCTCACTGCCGCCGCATGCACGACAGCCAACGTCAGATCGGCGTTGCCCGCGAGGACCTGACGGTGTTGGACGGGATCGTGGTCGAGGTGATCGCCGAGATCCGGGGTGCGCAGATGCATCGGCGTCACCGGATGGTTGGGGCGAAGCGTGTCGTGGCCGGCCCGATGGTCGTCGACCGCAGCGATCTCGCGCACGTCGCTCGGCGACTGGCGGTGATACAGCAGCGCAGAGGGACCCGAGAATCCCCGCGTGCCCATCAACTCCTCGCTTAGGCGGTGGCCGTCGGCGTCGGTGTGGACCGTGTGACGCTTTGCTGGAACGTCGCCCACGCGGCGGTAGAAGCTCATGCGACGATCCTTCCGACGGCGGCGCCGAATCCGATCCGAGGCGCGTCGTCGCCGCCTGCCCATGCCCGGAGCGTGACGACGTCGTCGTCCTCGAGCCACGCCCGAGTGGTTCCGTCGTCGAGCGTGATCGGACGCGCACCACGCTCGGTCGCCTCCAGGAGGCATGCCACCTCGTCGTCGCCGGGTCCGCTCACCGTTCCCGTCGCGTACAGGTCGCCAGGTCGGGTGGACGCGCCGTTGCTGGTCATGTGTGCGTACTGCTGAGCGAACGTCCAGTAGATCTCGGCCAGGTCGGTGCGGCACACGGTCGTCCCATTGAGCGAAGCCTCGACCTGCAGTCGGATCGCGCCGTCGCCCGGATCGACCAGCGCAGCGTCGGGCGGTGGGTCCTGCACCGGCGGTGCCGTCCGGTGCGGTGCCAGCGCTGCGAGCGGAACGATCCACGGCGAGATCGTGGTGGCGAACGACTTTCCCAGGAACGGGCCGAGTGGCTGGTACTCGAAAGACTGGATGTCGCGTGCCGACCAGTCGTTGACGAGCACCAGACCGAACACGTGCTGGTCAGCGTCGGCCGGATCGACCGGCTGCGCCCGCTCATTGCCGACGCCGACCACAAAGCCGACCTCGGCCTCGAAGTCGAGCTGTCGCGACGGTCCCCGCTCGACGCCGCCGGCGCTCGCCAGCAATCCACTCGGCCGCGGGATCGACGTGTCCGAGGCGACGATGGTCCCGGCGCGACCGTGATAGCCGATCGGCAGATGTCGCCAGTTCGGCAGCAGCGGTTCGTCGTCGGGGCGGAACAGCCGCCCGACACGAGTGGCGTGATGAATCGACGAGTAAAAGTCGACGTAATCGCCCACGGCGACCGGGAGGAGTACGTCGACGTCGTCGACCGTCGCGAGCGTCCGTTCGTTGGCCGGGTCGGTCAGCCATCCGCTGAGGCGCTCGCGCACCTCAGCCCACGTGCGAGGACCGGCAGCGAGAAACGCGTTGGCCGTCGACTGTTCGAACATCGGGTCATCGACCACGACGCCGATCGGCACGACGCTGTCGCCGACGCGCGTGCAGACGCGCGCACGTCCGTCGAGGCGGACGACGCCGATCGGGAGGTTCTCGATCGGGAAGTCGGACCGTGACGGGGCCTCGATCCAGGTCATGGCGTCGACCAACTCGCCGCAGCATCGGTCTCGACCGACGCCTCGCCGAACGCTGTGAGGAACTGGTCGTTCTCGGCCGGCGTCCCAGATGTCACGCGGATACCCACGTCCGGGAAGACGCGCGTGACGACTCCGCGCCGCTCCATCGACTCGCCCAACGCGGCGCTCGACGCGCCGGCGGGGAGCCAGACGAAGTTCGTCTGGCTGACGGGAGCCGGGAAGCCGAGTTCGTGGAGGACGTCGGCGGTCCGTTCGCGTTCGACGGTCGTCTCCTTGCACCGTCGACCGATCTCCACCTGTGCCTCGAGACTGGCGCACGCTGCGGCTTCGGCGACGTGGTTGACGGCGAACGGCACCAGCATCCGATCCACTGTGTCGACCACGTGCTCGGGACCGACGAGGTACCCGACGCGGAGCCCTGCGAGCCCGTGCGCCTTCGAGAACGTGCGTAGAACGGCCACGTTGTCGCGAGCGCCCAGCAGCTCGATCGCATCGGGGACGTCGGGGTTCGTCACGAATTCGCGGTATGCCTCGTCGACGACGAGCAGCGCCGTCTCCGGCGTGTTCTCCGCGATCCAGAGGAGATCGTCACGATCGAGCGCCGTGCTCGTCGGGTTGTTCGGGTTCGCGATGAACACGAGCTTGGTCCGCTCGTCGATGCTGTCGGCGATGGCGTCGGAGTCGAGGGTCATGCCTGCGTTCGGCACGGCGACGGCCTCGCCGCCCGAAGCCGCGACGAAGACGGGATAAGCCTCGAACGAGGGCCAGCCGTAGACGACCCGATCTCCCGGATCGATGTAGCCGAGACACAGCTGCTGGATGAGACCGACCGAACCATTGCCCACGGCGATGCGCCTGACGTCGACCGCGAGTCGTTCGGCGAGCGCTGCTCGGAGCATCGGAGCGCCGTGCGCCGGGTACCGATGAAGCTCGAGCACCGCCCGATCGACGACGTCGAGGACGCTGGGCAGCGGCTCGAACGCCAGCTCGTTCGAGGCGAGCTTGATGGCCGACTCGATGCCGTGCGCCGCGACCGCGTCAGCCGCCGAGCGACCGGGCCGGTACGCAGGAAGATGGGTGACGATCGAGCGGGGCGTGGGCATGATCAGAGATTGCCGCGTTTCGCCTGGTCGCGCTCGATGGCCTCGAACAGCGCCTTGAAGTTGCCCTCGCCGAACCCCTTCGCCCCGCGGCGCTCGATGATCTCGAAGAACACCGTCGGACGATCCATGATCGGCTCGGTGAAGATCTGGAGCAGGTGCCCCTCGTGGTCCTGGTCCACCAGGATGTTGAGACGCTCGACGTCGTCCCACGGGATGCCCTCGACGTCGGCCAGTCGCTCCTTGGCCTCGGCGTAATACGCGTCGGGGACGGTCATGAACCGGACGCCCCGTTCGCGGAGCGCGGCGACGGTGGTGACGATGTCGTCGGTGGCGAGCGCGAGGTGCTGCACGCCGGCCCCTCGATACGCCTCGATGTACTCCTGGATCTGACTCTTCTTCTTGCCGTCCGCCGGTTCATTGATCGGCATGACGATCTTCGAGCCGTTCCAGACGACGGTCGACATCAGGGCCGAGTACTCGGTCGAGATGGCGGCATCGTCGAAGTGGACCAGTTGCTCGAAGCCCAGCACCTGCGCGTAGAAGTCGACCCACTGCTCGAGGCTTCCCTTGGGCACGTTGCCGACGACGTGGTCGAGTCCGACGAGGCCGACCGACGGACCGACCGGATCGGGCAGGAGATCGTCGGCGCTGAATCCGGGGGCGAGCGACGGCCCGTCGTAGCGTCCCCGACCGACGAAGGTGTGCTGCGTCTCGCCGTAGGTGGCGATGGTCGCCAGGTCGAGCGTGCCGCCCTCGTCCTCCTCGGTCCACGGCGCGCGGATCGATCGGGCGCCTCGAGCAATGGCGGCGTCGTGCGCAGCTTCGACGTCGTCGACGATCCACGCGAGGTCGTGTACGCCGTCACCGTGCTCGCGCACGTGCGCGGCGATCGGCGAGTCGGGATCGAGCGCGCCGGTGATGACGAAGCGGATGTCGCCCTGCTCCAGCACGTAGCTGACCTTGTCTCGGTGGCCGGTCTCCGGACCGGAGTAGCCGGTGCAGCCGAAGCCGAATGCCGACATGAGGAAGCCGGCGGTGGCGCGGGCATTCCCGACCCAGAACTCGATGCAGTCCCAGCCGACGAGCCGGGCCGCCGGTGCAGAGGCGGTGGGGGTGGTGACGCTCATGACGTGTGGGACTCCTGGTGGACGAGGCGTTGGTGGGTCGTGTCGTCGAACGTCTCGAAGAACTGGCCGAGTGAATCGACCATCTGGGCGAACGACGGTGCGGCGAAGAGCAGTGGTTGGTAGGTGGTGATGTCGTAGGTCGTGCTGCCCATGAGGGCGAGATCCCAGGGGCGGACCTCGGCATCACGGAATTCGGCGATCTCGCCGTAGGACGACAGGAGGCCCGCGCCGTAGGTCTTGAGCTCACTGTGCTCGTCCCCGGATTCCCGGACCACGCCGAACTCGAGCGTGAACCAGAAGACCTTGGAGAAGAACTCGAGTGCCTCGTCGCTCTCGGCGCGCCGGCTGGCTTCTCCGGCGGCTCGGTAGAGATCGGCGAACACGGGCGACGCCAGCATCTGGGCGTGCCCGATGATCTCGTGCACGATGTCGGGCTCGGGTGTGTAGAAGGGCACCGAGTGATGGCGGATGTACTGGGTCGAGTTGAAGACGTCATCGGCCAGGTCGCCGTAGAAGCGTCGTGTCGGGACGAGCCCGGGGACCGGGAAGACGTGGAATCCGGTCAGGCCGTGGACCCGTTCGTCGACCTCGTGGAGCTGCGGGACCCGGTCGGTCGGCAGCACCAGCGCCTCGGCGCCAGCGAGGTACTCGGCGCATGCGTAGGTCTGGTGGCGGACCGCGAGTTCTCGGGAGACGGTCGCCCAGACATCGTCCTCCTCGACCGAGTACTCGACCTCGGGGATGGGTTCGCCACGTTCCCAGGACGCTCCGACCGCGGCGATCGTGGCGCGACGGCGGAGATAGTCGGTGTCGTTGACCCCCGGATGGTCGTCCGGCAGCGCGAGTTCGGCTGCGATCTCCACGCCCCCATGGTGGAGGAGATCCGACGATTTGTAAAGGTCAGCGCGCTATCTCTGGTCAGATCGTGCGATCATCATGCCTGTATTACGGCGAATCGACCATCAACGAACCACTTCAATGATCACATCGATCGGAATGAACCGCATGGGGTGCGTCGCAGACCGGGTTCAGGCGACCTTCTCG
Organism: Acidimicrobiales bacterium; assembly: GCA_038255425.1. Classification (GTDB taxonomy): domain Bacteria; phylum Actinomycetota; class Acidimicrobiia; order Acidimicrobiales; family Salinilacustritrichaceae; genus Salinilacustrithrix. Next base: position 12,977 of record JBBSLH010000005.1, on the reverse strand, counting down.
GCGGCGACGCGACGTGCGCGTCGGATGCGGCGACGTTCACGTTCCGAGGTCCCACCCCAGACGCCGAAGCGTTCGCCGTTGGCGAGCGCGAACTCGAGGCACTCCTCATTGACGATGCACTCGGCACACACAGCCTTGGCCGGAGCGAGCGACTCACCCCGGTCGGGGAAGAAGATCTCGGGGTCGACGCCGCGACAGGACCCGAGATCCATGAACGCCGGCGAGGCGAGGATGTCGCCCGGCTCTTCGAACGTGGGTGCGTTCTCACGCGACCCTGCGGGGCGGATGGACACTGGTGCGGGCATGGAGACTCCTGAGAGGTGCAATCGGTCTCCGCCCGACGACATCGTCAGCGTACCGGCTGCACCGGCAGGGTCAAGAACCTCCGGAATCACGTGGGCGCGACGGTCACAGATCGCCTTTCTCCAGATTCGAAGGGCACCGGTACTCTCGCCCGCGTGAGCACCATCCCCGACAAGCCCACGTTGGACGGCCTCGAGGCCAAGTGGCGCGAGCGGTGGACCGCCGACGGCACCTACACGTTCGACCAGACGAAGACCCGCGACGAGGTCTATTCGATCGACACGCCGCCCCCGACCGTCTCGGGCTCGCTCCACATCGGTCACGTGATGTCGTTCACGCACACCGACACGATCGCTCGCTATCAGCGCATGCAGGGCAAAGAGGTCTTCTACCCGATGGGGTGGGACGACAACGGCCTCAACGTCGAGCGTCGCGTCCAGATGCTCACGGCGACGCTGTGCGATCCGTCGCTCCCCTACGACCCGGACTTCACGCCGCCGCAACCTGACGCCAAGGGGAAGCTCCCCAAGGACCCGGTCCGCATCTCCCGCCCCAACTTCGTCGAACTGTGCGAGTCGGTGGTCGAGGAGATGGAGGCCGAGTACCAGGAGCTGTGGAGCACCGTCGGACTGTCGGTCGACTGGGACCAGACGTACACGACGATGGGGCCCGTCGCGACCCGCATCTCGCAGAAGGGCTTCCTCCGCCTGCTCGAGAAGGACGTGGCCTACCGGTCGGGCGCACCCACGCTGTGGGACGTCGACATGAAGACGGCCGTCGCACAGGCGGAACTCGAGGACCGGGAGATGCCCGGCGCCTACCACAAGCTCGGCTTCGACCTTCCCGGTGGCGGTGGACCCGACGGCGACACCCTCTACATCGACACCACCCGTCCGGAGCTGTTGCCGGCGTGCGTTGCAATGGTCGCCCACCCCGATGACGAGCGGTACCAGCCGTTGTTCGGCAAGACCGCGATCACCCCGCTGTTCGGTGTCGAGGTTCCGATCCTGGCTCACGAGTTGGCTCAGCCTGACAAGGGCACCGGCGTCGCCATGATCTGCACGTTCGGCGACACCACCGACGTGATCTGGTGGCGCGAACTCGACCTGCCGATCCGTCCCGTGGTGCGCCACGACGGCCGACTCGAGCGCGAGCTCACGTGGACTGCTGACGATCCTGTCTGGCGATCGGTCGATCCGGACGAGGCCAACGCCAACTACGCCGAGCTCGGCGGCAAGACCATCTTCACTGCACAGAAGAACATCGTCGAGATGCTCGTCACCAAGGGGAAGATGGACGGCGAAGCCCGGCCCATCACCCATCCGGTCAAGTTCTGGGAGAACGGCAAGAAGGCGCTCGAGATCGTCACCTCGAACCAGTGGTTCATCCGGTACCCACCGGCGGCCGAGCTGGTCGAGCGCATCAAAGGCCTCGAGTTCCACCCCGAGTACATGCGGGTCCGATTCGAGGACTGGGCCAACGGCATCCAGGGCGACTGGAACATCACGCGCCAGCGGTTCTTCGGCGTGCCGTTCCCGATCTGGTATCCGATCGACGAACACGGCGACGTCGACTTCCTCGCGCCCATCCCGGCGACCGAGGACATGCTGCCCGTCGACCCGACCACCGTCGCAGCACCGGGCTTCTCCGAGGACCAGCGGAACCAACCGGGCGGGTTCGCCGCGGACCCCGACGTCATGGACACCTGGAACACGTCGTCCATGACCCCGCAGATCGCCGGCAAGTGGGAAGAGGACGACGACCTCTATGAGCGGGTCCACCCCTTCGACCTGCGTCCGCAGGCGCACGACATCATCCGCACCTGGCTGTTCGCCACCGTCGTGAAGTCGCACGAACTCTTCGACGAGCTCCCGTTCTCGCATGCCGCGATCTCGGGCTTCGTCACCGACCCCGACCGCAAGAAGCTGTCCAAGTCGAAGGACAATGCCGACGCCGGCCCGTTCGCACTGTTGGAGCAGTTCGGCAGCGATGCGTTGCGCTACTGGGCATGTGGCGGTGGCCCCGGTCGCGACGTCGCCGAGGACCCCGGCCAGATGAAGATCGGCCGCAGACTCGGCATCAAGATCCTCAACGCGTCGAAGTTCGTGCTGCTCCAGGGGGAGCCGTCCGGGTCTCAGGAGCGCGGCGAGGCCGCGGTCACCGAGCCGCTCGACAAAGCCATGCTGCTCGCACTGGCCGACCTCGTCGACGAGTGCACGAGAGTCTTCGACGACTACGACTACGCACGAGCGCTCGAGCGGGCCGAGACCTTCTTCTGGAACTTCACCGACGACTACGTCGAACTCGTGAAGGGCCGAGCGTATGGCGACGACGCCGCCGCCGACTCGGCCAAGGTCGCATTGCGCCTCGCACTCGAGACGCTTCTGAAGCTCTTCGCCCCATTCCTGCCATTCGCCACCGAAGAGGTCTGGTCGTGGTGGCAGGAGGGCTCGATCCACCGCACGTCGTGGCCGACCTCGTCGTCGCTGCGGGACGCCGCCGGCGGAACCGACGACGACGCCGCGCTCACGGTGACCGTCGCTGCCGAAGTCCTGACACTGCTGCGCAAGGCCAAGTCGGACGCCAAGGTGTCGATGCGTATCGAGATCACGTCGGCCACCATCACCGACACCGCCGAACGCCTCGCCGCCTTCGAGTTGGCCAGAGCCGACGTCCTCGACGCCGGCAAGGTCCTCGCCGTCGAGACGATCGCCGGCGAAGAACTCTCGGTCGACGCCACCCTCGCCACCCCCGACCAGACCTGACCCAGCTTCTGGTCACCACATGGGCAGTTCAGACTGCCGATCTCGAGACCAGAACGATCTCCCTGCGCTTCTGGTCACCACATCGGCGGTTCAGTCCGCCGATGTGGTGACCAGAACGAATCAGGTGCGGGTGAGGGCGGGGGCGCGGTTCTGGTCGGCCTCCGCAAGGAGCGCGGCTTCGACGTGAGGCGGCTGGATGCCGAGGCGCTTGAGTTCGCGGAGGACGAGGACACCGGCGATGACCGACGCCACCGCGCCGAGCCAGATCCCGGCAGGGGCGCCGAAACGCTCCGACACCCAGCCGGCGATGGGGCCGCCGATGGGGGTGCTCCCGAGGAAGACGACTGCGGTGAGGGCCAGCGCCCGGCCACGCATCTCGGGCGTCGCACGCAGTTGGATGACCGAGTTGGCACCGGAGATCAGCACGATCGTGGCGACGCCGACCGGGATCACGGCGATCACCGCGAAGACGACGTTGGGCGACAGCGCCAGCAGCGCCATCGCCGCGCCGAGCCAGATGGCCGACCATGCGAGCAGGTGGGTCGACACATCGCGGCGGCGGGCGATGGCCAGCGCTCCGACGACCGAGCCGAGACTCATCGACGAGTAGAGGAGCGTGAAGGTGGTCGCTCCGCCGTCGAGCGTTCGCTCGGCGAAGAGCGGCAATGTCACCTGGAACTCGAACGCCAGTGTGCCGACGACCGCCATGAGCAGGATCGGGAGCTTCAGGCGCGGCTCGGACCACACGTAGCGGAGACCTGCACGAAGCTGCCCCGAGGCCTTGGCGACCTTGGGCGACGAGCGGATCTTGCTCCGGTCCATGCGGGCCAGTGCCACCAGGACGGCGAGGTAGGTCACGGCGTTGACCGCGAAACACCACTCGACACCGACGCCGGTGATGAGCGCGCCGGCGACCGATGGTCCGATGACCCGGGAGCCGGTCATCAGGGACGAGTTGAGCGCGACCGCGTTGGGTACGTCCTCCTGACCGACGAGGTCGACGACGAGCGTTCGGCGGACCGGATTGTCCATCGCGGTGACGAGGCCGAACGCGGTGGACAACACGAAGATGGCCGGGATCCCGAGTCGGTCGGTGAAGACGAGCCCGACGAAAGCAACGGCGATGACAGTGAACGCCGCCTGCGTCATCAGCATGAAGCGGTGGTGGTCGACGCGGTCGGCCACGACGCCGCCCCACGCGCCGAGGAGCAGGACCGGCAAGAACTGCGTCGCGGTGACGAGACCGAGCACCAGACCGTCGTTGGTCAGGCGCAGCACCACCCAGATGACGGCGATCATCTGCATCCACGTGCCGGCCTGACTCACGAGTTGGCCGACGAAGAACAGTCGGTAATTGCGGATCCGCAACGAGCGGAACGTGTCGCCGGCAGCGAAGCGGAGCTTGGTCATCGGTCGCCCTCGTCGGTGGCCGCCAACAGACGCTCGAGCGGCTCGACGGCGGCGACGAGCGCATCAACATCGCTCGGCGTGAGATCCGCGAGACGAGCGCGAAGCCAGGCGTCGCGACGTTCACGCGACTCCGAGAGTTGCTCGCGCCCCTCGGTCGAGACATCGACACGCGTCACGCGGCCGTCGTCTGGATCGGGCGTGCGGGTGACGAGGCCCATCTCCTCGAGCTTTGCCACGATGCGCGTCGTCGTGGGCGGAGACACCTGCTCGACCGCGGCGAGCTCGCCGAGCGTCAGCGGGCCCCGCACGTCGATCATGGCGAGCGCAGAATGCAGGCTCGGGGTGAGGCCGGTTCCGGACTGCTGGCGCTGGCGACGGGCGAGGCGGACGATGGCGAGCCGGAGGCGAGCGACATCGACGCGCTGGGACGTGGAGGAGATCATTACTTCGCAATGCTAATTAGCTATGCGAAGGATTGCACCATGACGTCTGTCACCGGTTCCCCAGTCTGCTGTTCAGCGGGCGATGACGCGGGTGGCGACCACGCCGGCCGCGGCCGCGACGAGGACGGCGCCAGCAGCTGCGACGGCTGGTAGCTGTCCCACGGCCAACACGATGGATGCGAGGGCGGCCGAGCCGACGCTTGCGACGACGGCGTCTCGGAGACCCGGCACTCGTGACCGGATGATCGTCGTTCGATCGGCGGCAGCCGCAAGCTCGATCGAGGCGATGGTGCCGGCGACGAGCAGCGGCAGGAACCACCCGTGCGACTCCGCGGCAAGCCCCACCGCAAGCGCGAGGGTCGCGAGCGCGTGCGCATGGGCGAGTTGGCGGTCGGTGATCGACCCGAGGGCCGCGAGCACACCGATGGCGGCAGCGATCCACCACCATCGTCCCGCGAGGAGTCCGGCGACGACCATCGTCGCCGCACCGATCGCGGCGCCGAGCATTCGTACCCGACCCGCAGTCATGCAACGCTCCGGGAGCGACGAGACATGCGGCCGGCCAGGAGGTGGATCGCTGGGCCGGCGTCGTCGACCACCCGGACGGCGGGCACGCCGCCACGAGCAAGTCGAACCATGCGGGCATCGACCTCGGCCGACCAGAGTCGACGAGCAGCGCGCTCGACCTCATTGGCCGGCGGAGCGAGAAGATCTGCGGTCTCGACGCCGACGACCGCAGTCGGCCGACCGAGGCGAGCGTGGTGCAGTGCCGACGCCAGGAACGCGTCGGACTGGAGCGGGCTCACTCCGAGGACGACCGCATCCCCCGGCAGCACGATCTCGCGACGCGCGGCCGAGCGTGCGCCAGTCGACGACAGCCGCGATCCGGCGACATGCGTCCCGACGGTGAGCAACGCGTCGAGCACCTGCCAGCGCGCACGCCGACCCGACACGGGAGCGAGCCAGGTGGGGGCAGACCCGATGGACAGCAGTCCGACCCGGTCGCCGGCGGTGAGGTGGTGTCGGGCGATCGACCACACCACACGTGCTGCGCGGTCGAGCGACCCAGCCGGCGCGCCCACCTCGACGAAGCCGTCGAGCAGGAGCACGATCGATGCCGTCCGCTCCGGGTGGTGGACCACGACCCATGGCTGATCGCTGCGGGCGGTCGCCGTCCACGACAGGTCGCGGAGTCGATCGCCGGGCACGTATGGACGCAGGTCGGCGAAGTCGGTCCCCGATCCTCGAACCGGCGCGACGTGACCGCCGGCGGCAACGCGCGGCCGACGTGGCGCGAGCAGTTCGTCGAGCTTGGCAGCATGCGGGAGCACGCGGACGGCGCCATCGAGATCGATCGTCGCGTCCCAGCGGAGCATGCCGTTGGGTCGGCGCGCCCGGATGTCGATGGTTCCCAGACCGTGGTTGCCCCACCGCTCGGCCACCGCTCGCAGTTCGAGGGTCACCTCGTCACGCGCGGTGACCGTCCAGCCCTGCGCGCCGATGACCCGACTTCCCTTGAGACCGGTGTGGATCACGTCGAGCACGACGTCGCCGACCCACGAGAGCTCGATCCGCAGCATCCACTCGTCGCGTTCGAGCAGACGGGCCGGCGCCTCGACCGACTCGACCTCCACGTGCACCGGTCGACGATCGGCGAGCGCCAGGACCACCAACACCGCAGGAGGCGCTGCGCACGCGGCCAGCGCCGGCTGTCCGGTGATCAGCGCGGCGACGATGCCGCCCACCGCCAGCACGACGTACGGGCCGAGGCGACGGTCCGCCGTCGGGTCGATGGTCACCACGTCGGGAGACTGCTCACGACCACGTCGGTGCCGCGACACGATCGATGACGCGACGCACGACGTCGTCGGCCTGGGTACCACGCACCCAGGCATCGTCGTCGAGGGACACTCGATGGCTCAGCGTCGGGATCGCCAGCGTGCGGATGTCGTCCGGCCCGACGTAGTCACGCCCACGTACCAGCGCCCACGCCCGGGCCAGGGTCACGAGTGCCAACGAACCACGCGGGCTCGCGCCGAGTGCGATGTCCGGTTCGTCGCGGGTGGCGGTCACGAGGTCGAGCGCGTAGGAGACCAGGGGCGGATCGACGTGCACGTCCTCGACGGCGCGCTGCATGGCGACGAACGTCGTCAGATCGAGCACGGGAGACACCGTCACCTCCGGCGTGCGCCGGTCGAGTCGGTCCTGCAGGATCGCCAGTTCGTCGTCGTGCGAGGGATAGCCCAGACCGACACGAACGAGGAACCGGTCGAGCTGCGCCTCGGGCAACGGGTAGGTGCCCTCGGCCTCGATGGGGTTCTGCGTCGCGATCACGGCGAACGGCCGACCCACGGGATGCGCCCGCCCGTCCACGGTCACCTGTCCCTCCTGCATCGCCTCGAGCAGCGCGGCCTGCGTCTTCGCTGGCGCGCGGTTGATCTCGTCGGCGAGCAGGACATCGCAGAAGACCGGACCGGGCCGGAACTGGGGACTGCGGCTCGCCAGGTCGAGCACGAGCGTGCCGGTGATGTCGGACGGCAACAGATCGGGCGTGAACTGGACCCGCGAGAAGTCGAGCCCGCACGCCGTCGCGAGTGATCGAGCGAGCAGCGTCTTCGCGACTCCGGGCACGTCCTCGAGCAGGACATGCCCACCTGCGAGCATCGATGCCAACACCAGGTCGATCACGTCTCGCTTCCCCATCACGGCACGCTCGACCTCGTCGACGACGGCGACCGCGAGATCGGCCGCCGAGGGTCGGGACGACGCGTGCGACGCCGTGGTTTCAGTGGTGGCCATTGGGGGCTCCTTGCTCGACGTCGTCGAGGATGCGGTTGACGATGGTGGCGACACCGGCGGGGTCGCGACCCGACCCTGCGGCTGGTGTCCGATCCAGGACCGAGGGGATCGGGAACTCCGGATGGCTGGTCTCGATGCACTCGAGCAGCCGATCGCGGACGGCCGGCGACACGCCGCCCGGTGCAGTCGGGCGGTCGAGGTCGCGGCGGGCGTCACGGAGCCCATGCGGATCGAGCGGCGACGCGCCGACCGGCGGCAGATGATCCAGCGCAGTCGGTTCGGGATCGCGGGCGACGACCGGCCCGACTGCGGCGAGGACGAGCGCCGCCGTGAACGCTGCGACGGTTGTCGCGCCGACTCGGGCGATGGAGGTTGCGTGCTGTGGGAGGAGAGCGACGACGACCCCACCCATCACCGACGTCGCCATCAGTGCCACGACGATGCGACGATTCACGCCGAGACCCCCGCCGCCACGGCGACCTCGCGCACGTCTGTCGCCTGGAGTCGCAGATCGGCGACCGCATCAGCGAGGGCTGCGATGGCTGCCTGGCGATCGTCCTCCGTGACCGGCAACGGCGTGAACCGCGCCCGCACGAAGAGTTCGGCGAGTCGGTGCACGGGTTGTCTCCGCACGCCGAGCGGACCGAGTGTTCGCCAGAGGTGCTCGTGCGGGCCCTCCTCGGCGCGCCGCGGGAAGCCCGCCTCCGCCACCGCGGTGAGAAGGCGGGCGTAGGCCCCGATGACGGACGTGCGGGGATCGGGATCAGCCAGCATCGATCGCAGGACATCGGCGAGCCCTTCCTCGACGCTGGTCGGCTGCGGCTGCGGCTCGGGCTCGGGCTCGGGTTCCGGCTCCTCGAGCAGACCGACCGGCAGACGCTCACCGAATCGCACCAGCGGAGGGGCGAACGCCAACAGCGCGAAGGCTCCCAACAACAGCGCCAGCACTGCGTCGAGCGCCTCGGCGGGATCGTCGGCCTCGGCGTCCACCGGCGGCGGGACGTCGTACAGCCGGCCGTCGCCGACGGTCACCCTGGAGCCGTCCTCTCGCTCGAACGTCGTCCCGCCGAGCGAGACGTCGCCGCCGATCGCTCCCCCGTCCTCGCGGGTCACCACACCGTCGACGACGACGAGCGACGTCCCACCGCCACCGACGCCGGACGACGAGCCGTCGACGGTTGCGTCGCCGATCGTGATCCGCCCACCGTCGGGCAACGTGAGTAGCACTTGTCCCAGCTCGACGATCACATCGCCACCCGGCGGGAGCGCGATCGGTCGGCCACCGCCGGTGCCCGTTCCGCCGTCGGCATCCAAGGTCACGTCGGGACCGCTGCCTGGCTCGCCTCCCTCGGGGGCTTCGGACTGCACCTCGGGATCGTCGAGCGTGAACGACACCGGGGACACCGGGAGGGTCGCGATGCACACGAGCGCGGCGACGGCAGTCACGGTGGCGAGTGACCGCGATGCTCCCGCCGGACCGTCGAGGCGCACGAGCACACCTCCCGCAGCGACTGCGACAAACGCGCCGACGAGGCGGATGGCGGGAGCGTCGGAGCCACCGGGGAGGAGGAGACCGATGCCGGTCACGCACGCGGCAACGACTGCGCACGACACCGCGACGATGACGGCGAGTCGGGCCCGGCGGCGGGCGATCGGAGCGGCGGACATACCCCTCGAAACGGTACCGACCGGATCGGGCAGACTCAGGTGATGGTCGGACCCACACAGGACGACGTACTCGAACAGCTCCGCGCAGTCTGCTCCGAGTTCCCCGAGGTGTCAGAACGCCTCAGCCACGGGTCCCCGACGTTCTTCGTACGCGACAAGAAGACCCTCGTCACCCTCCACGACGACCACCACGGCGATGGCCGTCTGGCGATCTGGGCGCCCGCCCCGGCGGGGGTGCAGGAGTCGATGGTCGAGCAGGACCCTGACCGCTTCTTCCGGCCCGCGTACGTCGGCCACCTCGGTTGGGTGGGCTATCGCCTCGAAGACGCCGATTGGGACGAGGTGCGCGGGATCGTCGAGGACTCGTTCCGCAAGATCGCGCCCAAGACGGTCGTGAAGCAGTACGACGAAGGTCGCTCCGTCGACTGACTGCGAGACGGACTAGGCGAAGTGCGCGGCCACGTTGGCGACGCTCTGCTCGACGTTGGACTGGTGCCCCTTCGGGTACCCCATCAGCTTGAGCGCCGGCTTGAGCGGCGACGTCGACATGTCGAACGTCTCGGTGACCTTGGTGCCGCCCTTCGGCAGTGCCTCGACCTCCCAGCGCCAGCGGTGCTTGCCGGGGTGACACCAGGCGATCTTCTTGCCTGCCTCGAACTCCACCACGGTGTTCGTGATCCGGTAGGGCATCCCGAACATCTTCATCCGCATGCCGAACTTGTCGCCTTCGCCAGTGAGTTGCTCGGGACCGTGCCGGTCACCTTTCACCGACTCGTCACCGCTGATCTCCGCGTGGTTGCCAGGACGGCTGATGAACGCGAACACCTCGGCGGCAGGCGCATCGACGGTGGCGGAGGCAGAAACAGTCAGGTCGTCACTCATGGCCGTAGTTCTAACGGCTTCGCGTGGCTACGGTCGACCCCACGTGACCGCGACCTCCCCCGACCTCCGCACGACCGTCGACCTGGACGGGCCGTTCTCCGTCCGCCACTCGTTGCCTGGCACAGGCGCAGCTATCGACCACACGTACCGCAGCCGGCCGGACTCGGTGAGCTTCGCGGCGCGTACGCCGACGGGGACCGTGTCGGTCCGAGCGCGCGTCGTCGAGAGCGCCTTGGTGCTCGACACGTGGGGCGACGGCTCGCAGTGGATCGCCGACCGAGGAGCGGCGATCGCGGGTCAGCACGACGACCCACGCGACCTCCGGTTCGATCACGAGAAACTCGACGAACTCAATCGCCGCCACCCCGGCCTCCGTCACAGCGCACACGGTTGCGTCGTCGACAACCTCTTCGCAAGGGTGCTCGGCCAACGAGTGCTGGCGGTCGAGGCAGGACGTTCGTGGATTGCGCTGTGTCGTGAGCTCGGCGAACCAGCGCCCGGCCCACTCGGCCTCCAACTCGCCCCTGACCCGGACCGCGTCGCCAACACGCCGACGTGGTGGTTCCACCAACACGGCGTCGAGCGGAGTCGAGCGCGCATCCTGGTGACTGTCGCTCGCAACGCGAAGCGGTTGGCCGAGGTCGTGGACCTCCCCCTCCCGGAGGCCTACGGGCGCATGCGCGCCGTGCCCGGTCTCGGGCCGTGGACCGTCAACGGGATCGCACGGACGGCACTCGGCGACCCCGATGCGATCACGGTCGGCGACTACTGGATCAGCCACACCGTCTGTTCGTACTTCACGGGGCGAGCGCGTGGCAGCGACGAGGAGATGCTGGCGCTGGTCGACCGGTGGGAAGGTCAGCGAGGGCGGGTCGAGCGCCTGATCCATCTGTCGGGCCATCGCATCCAACGTTTCGGTCCGGGACGGAAAACCCCGCGTATCGCCAGCATGTAGGCGCCTCCACTGACGATCTCGTCACGGTTCGACACCAGAACGGCACAGTTCGTCATGTGACGTCCGGGGCCTCCCAGCGATCAGAACGGGTGCAGGTGACGCCACCCCGGCGTCATCGCAGTCACCCAGACAAAGGGAGATACGTCATGTACGACTTCGCACTCGTGGCCCTCATGGCTCTGGCGCTCGTCAAGACGGTCGACTTCGTCGTCGATCAGATGTCGGGCCTGGAGCGCATGCGGAGCTTCCTCACCTTCGCCGGCGGCATCGCAACGATGTGGCTGCTCGACTACTCACTGTTCACGCAATGGGACGTCGCCATCCGTGACGAGACGCTGGGCATCTGGATCACCGGGTTCATGGTGGCCGGCCTCACCGTCGTGTGGCGGGCGATGTTCAGCTACCTCACCCACAACACGTCGCCGATCGACGAGACCCTCGGCGACCATCACCCGCTGCTCGAGCGGGTCAGCTGACAAACGGTCGCGAAACCGCGACACGTCGGTGGCCCGTCCCCTGTGACGGGCCACCGGCGCGCCCAACCGGCAGATGCATACGATCCGACGTGATGAAGTCGACGCACGCACCGCACCCCATCCACACGACGGGTCCTGACTGCGGGTGCGGCGGGCCGCTCTACTCGGGGCTGGCCGCACTGCTCCCGACGCCGGTCACCACGCCGATCGGATCCCGATCGCCACGACTGCGAACCGGGACGACCGTCTTCGTCGGAGCGACGGTGCTGCCCGTCGACGAGGCGTTCAGCGTGGCCGAGGCGCTGGCCATCCGTGACGGACGGATCATCGCCGTCGGATCCGAGGCCGACGTCCGTGCAGCGGCTGGCGACGACGCCGAGGTGATCGACCGCAAGGGTTCGACGATCCTGCCCGGCTTCATCGAACCGCACGCTCACCTGCTGCCGACTGCGCTGCTGGACACCTTCACCGACATCGGACCCTTCACCGTCGACAGCGTGGACGGAGCGCTCGAGATCCTCCGATCGGTGGTCGCCGACACACCGGACGGAGCGTGGATCCGCGGTCGCCAATTCGACCCGTCGTTGCAGGCCGGTCCCGACGAGTTCACGACCGAGATGCTCGACACGGTGTCCGACACGATCCCCGTCGTCGTCATGAACGCGTCGGGCCACTTCGGCTACGCCAACTCGGCGGCCTTGCTCGCGGCCGGCGTGGACCGCGACACACCCGACATCGACGGCTCGCCGTACGGCCGCTACCCGGACGGATCGCCGAACGGCGTGCTGATGGGCCAAGGGGCGATCCTCAGCGTCATGGCTGCCAACCCGTCGCTGGCCGACCTCGACATCCTGGCCGAGGCACGCAAGGTCGCCGATCGAGCTGCGAGCAACGGCATCACCACGATCTGCGACCAGGGCACCGGATTCCTGCTCGGTCCGGGCGACATCGACCTGTTCGAGTCGCTGGCGGCGGCGGGCCTTCCGGTTCGTCTCCGCTACTCGCTCTACGACAACCGCGGGGACGGCTTCGACGAGCGAGGGACCAAGCCCGGCGACGGCGACGAGTTCATCCGGGCCACCGGCTGGAAGATCGTGTCCGACGGTTCGAACCAGGGCCGGACCGGTTCGCAGCGCGAGCCGTACCTCGGTCGCGATGATCGCGGGCTCCCCTACCTGGAGCCCGACGAGTTGCTCGAGAAGGCGCGGCACCGCGCATCCCAGGGCTGGCAGGTCGTGATCCACGCCAACGGCGACCGCGCCATCGACATCGCGCT
>JBBSLH010000004.1:0-42289 GCA_038255425.1 Acidimicrobiales bacterium | reverse complement strand
TCCGAAATCTGAAGACCCGGGATCTGATCCCGTCTGCCGGGCGCTGGTCGCCCGTGGGAACCGCCTGACCCGACCGACCGCAACCGCGGTCGGTCGGTTCGCGTTCTGGACCGGGTCCCGTTCTGTCCCGCCGAGAGTGACCCCGTAAGGTTCGAAGCCCATGGGTACCCCCACCGCTGCTTTCTCGCTGCACATCCGCGTCCGTCTCGACAACACGCCCGGCTCGTTGGGACGACTCGCAGTAGCGATCGGCGATGCCGGCGGGAACATCACCCAGCTCGAGGGCTTCGACGTCCGTGGTGAGTTCCTCGACGAAGACGTGGTCATCAACTGCGAGAGCGAAGCGCACCAGCACGTCGTCCAGGAGGCGATCCGTGGGCTCGAGGGTGTCGAGATCACGCATTGCAAGGACCGCACCTACGAGATGCACGAGGGCGGCAAGATCGAAGTCCTCGCCCGGATGCCGATCCGTGACCGCGAAGACCTCTCCATGGCGTACACGCCTGGCGTCGCTCGGGTCTGCATGTCGATCCACGAGGACGTCGCGCTCAGCCACGACCTGACGATCCGCAAGAACACCGTTGCCATCGTGTCCGACGGCACCGCGGTGCTCGGCCTCGGCAACATCGGCCCCGAGGCCGCCATGCCGGTGATGGAAGGCAAGGCGCTGCTGTTCAAGAACTTCGCAGGCGTCGACGCGTTCCCGATGTGCATCGACGTCGACGGCTCGGCCGACTCGATCGTCGAGACCGTCGAGAGAATCGCTCCCACCTTCGGCGGGATCAACCTCGAGGACATCGCCGCCCCCGTCTGCTTCGAGGTCGAGGAACGGCTCAAGGCCAGCCTCGACATCCCCGTCTTCCACGACGATCAGCACGGCACCGCGGTCGTTGTCCTGGCTGCACTGCAGAACGCGCTCAAGCTCACGGACAAGAAGATGGGTGACCTGCGGGTCGTCATCGCCGGCGTCGGCGCGGCCGGCGTCGCCTGCGGCAAGATCCTCCTCGAGGCCGGTGTGGCCGAGGTGATCGGCGCCGACCGTCAGGGCGCCATCTGGGAAGGCCGCGAGAACCTCAACCACGCCAAGCAGTGGTTCGCCGAGAACACGAACCGCGACCGGCGCAAGGGCGCCGTGGGCGAACTCCTCGCCGGCGGCGACGTCTTCATCGGCGTGTCCGGTCCGGGCATCATCGAGGCGACCGACCTCGACCGCATGAACAAGGACCCGTTCGTGTTCGCCTTGGCCAACCCCGACCCGGAGATCCGTCCCGAGGAAGCCAAGGGGCGGGCAGCGATCATCGCCACCGGCCGCTCCGACTTCCCGAACCAGATCAACAACGTGCTGGCGTTCCCCGGCATCTTCCGCGGTGCGCTGGACGCCGGCGCCACCGACATCACCGAGGGCATGAAACTGGCGGCGGCCGAGGCCATCGCCGAGTCGATCGCCTACGACGATCTGCACGCCGAGTACATCGTCCCGTCGGTGTTCGACTCGTCCGTGGCGCCTCGTGTGGCGGAGGCCGTCGCCGCAGCGGCTGTGGCTGAAGGCGTTGTTCGAGAGACCCGGTTGGCCTGAGCGCCGCCGAGCAAGCCCGGATTCAGATCTTGGACTTTCGGATCGCTGCCGGCAACGTACGGACGAGAATGGCGAAGTCCTGTCGGAGGCGCCATGAGTCGATGTAGCGGTTGTCGTGTTCAACGCGTTCGCGCACGCACGTGTTACCCCAGAGGCCGGAAACCTGAGCGAGTCCGGTGATGCCCCCGGGTACTCGGTGGCGCTCGTGGTATCCGGGAACCTTGTCCCCCAGGTCTGCGGCGAAATGCGGTCGTTCTGGGCGAGGCCCCACGATCGACATGTCGCCTCGGGTCACGTTCCACAACTGAGGGAGTTCGTCGAGGCTGGTTCGCCGTAGGAAGCGCCCGAAGGGGATCGGACACTCGTGGTGATCGAGCGAGAACTTGGAGTCGACGTGGTCGACAGGGAATGTCCGGAACTTGAACATGACGAACGGGTGGCCGTTCCTGCCGACCCGTGACTGCCGGAAGATGATCGGCCCCCGACTCGTCACGGCGACGCCGAGCGTGATCCCGGCGAGGAGCGGCGCCAGCGCCACCAGCAACACGATCGAAGCGACGAGGTCGAAGCCGCGCTTCAAGACCCACGATCGGTGCGACAGCGGTGCGGTCGGGAGGCAGATGACGCGAGCGCTTCCGAGGTGTACCACTTCGCCAGCTGGCACGTGCTGGGTCCCCAAGACCGTTTCGATGAGGACACGATAGCCGCGTGTCACCGCCCAGCGGAGTTCGGCCAGCAGCTCCTCGTTGAACGGAACGCCACGCGCGAGCACGATGGATGTCGGACCGGATCGGTCCGCCTCGACGAACCCGTGGACGAGGATCGATCGGAGGTCTGCGGGGGCGGCCTCACCGATCACCTCGATTCCGTACTCGGTCTGCTCCTTGCAGGCGCTGCGGAGTGCGAGCCGCTCGACGGGATTCCCGACGATGATCGCTCGGTCCTGGAGCAGGCCGCGTCGGCGTGCCTCCCGGACGCTCCACACGTAGGCGCCGTGACCGATCGCCTCGCTGACGGCAACCGCCCAGATGAGGGTCAGCGTGGCCACCGAGGCACCCGACACCGCGACATCGACGACGCCGACGATGGCGACGGCCCCGAAGATGCGATCGGCGGGGACGAAATGGTCGAGACGGAACGGGAGCGGAGGGCTCCGGCGAACCGAAATCATGACGTGGATCGAGACGACGATCAGCACGGCCGACCCGGTGGCGCGCCCCAGCGCGGCGAGCACGGCGACGGAGATCACCGGGTCCATCGCCAGATGGACCGAGCGAGCGATGGCATGGGCGGCACGCCGCTTCCACTCGCGGCGGTCAGCGCTCGTGGACGTGGAGGCGCGTGCGCGCAGGAGGGCGGACGCGGAGGGAGCGTTGTTCATGGTCGGGGATCGGCCGGAGCCACCGCGCGTTGAAGGTCGTGTCGTTGTCCCTGGTGCCCGGCATACATGAGGATTGCCCCTGTCGCTTCTGCCCGCTCCGTCCAAATGACCCCAGCTCATCAATTCTTCGTGAGTGGGGTGGATTCCTGCTGGAGTCGTCGGACTCGCTGCGTCGCCTAGCGTCGGGACGTGTCGCTTCCCCGGTCACTGCGCGGTGTCGAGAGATCGTGGACGGCGTACGGCGACCAGGATCCGATGTGGGCAGTGCTGACGTCCGATGACAAGCGGGGGAACCGTTGGGATCCCGAGGCCTTCCTCGCGACCGGCGAGGCCGATGTCGAGGAGATCATGGGTCGGATTGCCGAGCACTCCTCGGCGTCCGGGTGGGCGGTTGCGTTGGATTTCGGCTGCGGCGTAGGACGGCTGAGCCAGGCACTGGCCGGTCATTTCGATAGCGTGTACGCGGTGGACATCTCGCCCACGATGATCGAGCGAGCTCGACAGACGAACAGGTTCGAGCATTGCGAGTACCACCTCAACGCTGCTCCGGACCTGTCGCTGCTCACCGACGAGTCGGTTGACCTGGTGGTGTCCCTCCATGTGCTGCAACACATGAGGCCGAGCGCCGCGCGCCGCTATCTGCTCGAGATGCACCGGGTGCTCCGGCCCGGTGGCCACCTCGCACTTCATCTGCCGACACGTCCAGTCGGATGGTCGGGTGCGGTCCGTGGCTCTCTGCGCAACCGAGCGGTGCGAGCGCGCCCCCGCCTGCTCGGGGTCCCGGGGATGGAGATGCACGGGTGGCGGTCCGAGAAGCTCGGCCGTCTCCTTCGCAACCGGGGCATGCAGCTGTGCCACACCGTGGATCGGGCTGGGGAGCATTGGAAGGCTCGCGACTACCTGTGGGTGAAGTCGCCTGACTCGTGACAGTGGGGATCAGGCCATGTCGACCACATCGCTCGGTCGTGCAGTCACGATCGTCATCACGACGCGTGACCGCCGCGACCTTCTGGCTGACGCGATCGCCAGCGCCCTCGAGCAGACCGGCGCCGACGTCGAAGTCGTCGTGGTCGACGATGGTTCGACCGACGGGACGGCGGACTACCTCGCCGGCCACGGCGACCCGCGTGTGCGGACGACACGGTTTGACCACCGGCGGGAGCGGACGGTTGCCCGGAACGCTGGACTCCGCGAGGTCTCGACTCCCTATGTGCTCTTCCTCGACGACGACGATCAACTCGCTCCCGGCGCGTTGGCGTCGCTCGTCGATGGACTCGAGGTGCACTCGAAGGCGCCCGTGGCAGCGGGGACCTATGAGACCTTCGGTACGTTCGGCCCCGAGGAGGTGCCCCGTCGGCAGCCCATCGGGCGATGGTCGGTTCGCCGGCGAATCTTCCGCGAGGTTCTGTGGGGCTGGTACCTGTTGCCAGGAGCCGGTCTCTGGCGCACCGATGCGCTACGAGCGCTCGGCGGTTGGGACGAGAGCCGGAACTTCGCCGAGGACATGGAACTCGCCCTGCGGACCCATCCCGCACCGGTGGCGGTCGTCCCGCTCGTGGTCCTTCGGTACCGCCAGCACGGTCGGTTGCCCGATCGATCGGCCGAGGCGTCGCACGAGCGCATGAACGACGAGGTCCGAGCTCGGTTCCTCGACCAACTCGTCGGGAGCGATCGACGGGCGGCGCGCCGCGTCGTCCGAGCGCGGCCCTACTTCGCCCGCGGAGTCGCTGCCTACGGGACCGGGCAGTACACGACGGCGGTCGCCGGCCTGGTCCTGGGCCTGGTGCGCTCACCGTCGCTCGCCGTCTCGCCGATTCTCGGTCCGACGCTGCTCGGCATGGTCGGAAAGTCACTCGCCGCCCTCGCCGTCCCCACGGGACTGCGACAGCGGGTCCGGCAGCGCCGCGAGCGGGTTCGTGCCCAGCGATTCGGGGCGGGATCGTGAAGGTCCGCTCACGCCTCCTCGAGCGCGTTCTCGACCCAGCGCTCCTCGACACCCCGTGGCCCTTCCTGGCAATCGGCGCAGGAGTCGCGTTGGTGGCCGGCCGTCCGGCGCTGTTCCCGTTGCTCCTGATCGCCACATTGGCGCTGGGCTGTGCTGCCGCCGCGCTCCGGTGGCCGCTCGGCGCGTTGTGCGGCGTCGTCGTCGCCCAGCCCTTCGTCCAGCTCGTACAGGCCTGGCTGTGGACGAACGCGTACGTCACCGAGACGGTGGCGGTCCGGATGGGATTCGCCAAGGAGATCGTGCTCGCGGTGGCGGTGATCCAGATCTGGCGGCACCGCCCCCGACCCCTTCGCACCCTTGACCGCATCGCGGTCGCGTTCGTGGGTCTCTTCGTTCTGTACGCGCTCTTTCCGATCGGGCCCGAGCTCCGGATCCGATACATCGCCGGCCGTGCCGACGTCGGGTTCGTCTTGGTGTTCCTCGTCGCTCGCTGGTCCCCGGTGAGCGAGACGATCCAGCGTCGCTTCGAAGCATGGCTCATCGCAGCGGCGAGCGTGATCGCCGCGCTCGGGATCTGGAACCGCCTGGGACCCGAGGGGTGGGAGGATTGGGTCGACAGCACTGGAGTCCTCGACTTCCGGCGCGAGGTACTCGATGCCCAGACCCTCGGTGCGGTGGAACGTGTCGCGTTCGGCGACGGCACCGTCATCCGTGCCGGGTCGCTGTTCTTCACCGCGAACGACCTCGGCTACTACCTGCTCGTCGTGATTGCGATCATCGGTGGCAGGATGCTGCGTCGAGCGGCTCGGCCATGGGAGCCGCTCGTCGGAGTGCTGTGTGCCGTATGTATCTTCTACACGTTCAGTCGCAGCGCGATGGTCCTCGTCGGACTCGTGGGGTTGGTACTTGCAGTCTCATCAGGCCGACTGGTTCGCGGCGCGGGCGCTGCGGCGGTCACCGCGGTGATCCTGGTGTTGCTCGTCGGTGTCCTCGGCGTGGGGAGCCAGATCGCGAGTGGCGCCGATCGCGACGACGAGCGCACCTCGAGCCATGTCGAAGCACTCGGCGACGGCGTGGAGCGCATCGTCAAGCGCCCGTTCGGATCCGGCCTCGGCACGGCGTCGGCGACCGCGATCCGGTTCGACATCGAGGACCTGGTGCAGCCCGAGAACTTCTATCTCAAGATCGGTGTCGAAGCCGGGCTGCTCGCTACCGCGCTGTCCGTCGCCTTCGTGCTCACCGCCTACCGCACCCTCGGTCGCCGAACCGCTGACGATCCACGAGCCGTCGGTCCCCTTGCTGCCCTCGCCGCGGTCGCGACGGGGGCACTGGTGCTGGAGACCTTCAGCGAGCTGGCGGGATCCTGGACTCTCTGGCTGCTGGTCGGGATGGCACTCTCCGTGACCGGTGGATGGACGGCCCCGTCGTCGCCCACTCGCAATACCGCGGTGTTGCGCTGACGCTGCGGCGTCACGGCGTGGCCGGCTCCAGCCAATCTCCTGGCCATGGATGGCCGGTGATCTCGTCCGGGAGCTGATCGGTTGGAATGTGTCGAGCCACCGGGAAGGCAGAGGGGTCGAAGGGGTGGAGATCGGTCGCCGCGGGGGTCCACGCATCCCAGACATCGTCGAGCCATCGGTCGAGGTGTTGGTCCCGGTGGCCGGATCCGGCGAACTTCGCTTCGATCCGTTCCCGCGTGCCCAGGTAGCTCCCGTGGTGGAACACCGCGACCGCCCGAGGAACGTGGCGGACGCCCCGGAAACGGTCGGCGATGGCTTCGGGCAGGAGCCCGAGGTGATCGGCCTTGCGGACCAGTCGTTGCCAGAACGACAGGCCGGGGTGGCGGAGCTGCTCGAACCATGTGCCGGGTGCGACGACCGAGACGTAGGAGCCGCGCTGCTCGATCCGCCAATTCCACGATCTCCAGTAGTTGTCCGCCGTCACCTCGTAGACGCTGGCGGGGTGCTCGCCGATGTAACGCTTGAGCGCGCTGATGTCGTCGGCCGTCCAGATCTCGTCTGCATCCACGATCCAGAACCAGTCAGGAGAAGCGATCCGCCACCGGCTCGGGTCGTCGGGCGACCGGCGTCCCGCCCGACCCGGTGGCTTGACGAACGACATCGCCCGATTGCGGAGCGCGACCTCCGACCCTTCCGCGCAGATGATCACGTTGACCTTTCGGTCTGGGTCCAGCTCGCGGCTCAGGAGGCGGGCGACCGTCCCGTCCGGTCGGATCGGATGGTCGTACCGATCGTGGTCGTAACTGGTGATCACCGTGACGCCGGAGACATGGTCGTAGATCGATGCCAGCGATGCAGCGAACAGAGTCTCTTCGTTCAGCACCAGGTAGATGGCGTGGTAGCGGTCATCGGTCATCCGCGGGAACGGTAGTGGCGAGCAGTTCGCGCGGAACGACGTGGGAGCCAGTGTCGTTTACGCTGCCGCGCCCATGCCTCTCCCGCGATGCCGACATGAGTGATCTCGTGGAGGTGGCGATCGTTGCGCATCGATTCGGTGGCGCACACCCCACGGGCGTCGATCGGTACGCCCGCGAGCTCGTGTGTGCGCTCGATGATCGAGACGACGTCGGCCTCCGGCTCTGCGCCCCCGCCGAGCCCGCAACCGTCGACCGGCCGGACTGGATACCGCCAGATGTCGACCTCCGTCGCATCCGCGGTCCCCGTCGGATGGTGCTCGCCGGTTGGTGGACGGTCGGCCTGCCCCGACTCGATCCGGTCTGCGGCGATGTCGACCTCGTGCACGTGACCCTGCCGTTGTTCCCGTGCCCGACGACCCGTCCGCTCGTCTACACGGTGCACGATCTGTTCCCGATCCAGCACCCAAATTGGTACAACAGGCGCGATCGCTTCGGCTTCGGACGAGCGATGCGCGACCTCGACCGCGCCGCGGCGGTCATCGCCGTCTCCGACAGGACCGCCACCGCGCTGCGTGATCTCGAACTGGTGGACCCTGCGCGGGTGTCTGTGATCCCCGAGGGCGTGTCGAGCCGGTTCTTCGACATACCCGACCACCAGGAGGTCGTGGCGACGTGTCGCCGCTTCGGCCTCGATGTCGGGGGCTATGACGTCTTCGTGGGTCAGGCGTCGCGCCGCAAGAACGTGTCCGTGCTGATCGAGGCCATGGCCTCGGTCGACCATCCGACACCATTGGTGATCGCCGGCCCTCCAGGCGATGCCACCGAGGACCTCGTTCTCCAAGCCGAGCGCCTCGGAGTCGGGTCGTTGCTCCGGCCCGTCGGTTTCCTCGGGGACGAAGAACTGCACCACGTCTTGCACGGTGCCCGGGCGTTGCTTCATCCGTGCCCAGAGGAAGGATTCGGACTCACGCCGTTGGAGGCGATGGCGAGCGGCACGGCAGCGGTGGTGGCACGGTCGGGTGCGCTGATCGAGACCGCGGGTGACGGCGCATTCCAGTGCGACCCTGACGACCCGTCGGCGTGGGCATCGGCCATGGACGATCTCGCCGACACCTCGAACGTCGAAGCACTCGTCGCACGTGGGCGAACGTGGGTCCGTCGATACGACTGGGAGGCTGTCGCACGCCAGACGAACGCGGTGTATCGCGCCGCGCTCGACCGTGCGTACGGGGCGTGAAGAGCGACCCGTCCGTCCGAGGTACCGTTTCGCCCGTGGACGACGAGACCCGTGACCGGATCGCCCGAGTCTCCGGAGCGGCGGCCGCTGCGGTCGTGCCCCTGGTCGCCGAGTGGCTCCAGCCGCGCTCGGTCGTCGACCTCGGCTGCAACGCAGGAGTGTGGCTGCGTGCGTTCATGGAGGCAGGGGTCGACGACGTACGCGGCTACGACCACCCGTCCCTCGATCGCACCCGTCTGTTGATCCCCGCTGACCGGTTCGTACCGGCAGACCTGGGCGAGCCGATCGAGGTGGACCGGACCTTCGACCTCGCGGTGTGTCTCGAGGTCGCCGAGCACATCCCGCAGTCGTCCAGCGACCGGCTCCTCGACGAACTCGCGGCGTTCGCTCCCGCGATCCTCTTCGCGGCTGCCGTTCCCGGACAGGGTGGAGACGGCCATGTGAACGAGCAGTGGGGGACATGGTGGGACGAGCGGTTGCGAGCGCGAGGCTTCCAGCGTCATGACGTTCTGCGACGATCGCTGTGGGACCGGACCGACGTCCAGTGGTGGTATGCGCAGAACCTGGCCCTGTACCTCGCTCCCGACCACCCAGCTTCGGACCTGCTCGAGCGTCAGGACGATCGCCTCCCGGTCGATCTTGTCCATCCGCGTCTCTTTCGCGAAGCAGCGGAACGGCCCCTGACCGTTCCACAGCTGGCCAGGGCACTGCCGGGAGCGTTGGCGTCGTCCGCACACCACCACCTGCTCGATCGGGTCGGCCGCATGCGTTCTCGACGTGCGCGGTCGTGACTGCGCCAGGTCCGCGACCGCTACGGGCTCAGCTGCGGTCGGACTCCTCAGCGACCACGCGTTGCAGCTCGGAGATGAATCGCTCCTCCGACCATCTGGTGGCGTGGGCGCGCAACCGGTCCTCATCGAAATCGGTCGCGTCGGCGCGGTCGATCGCCTCGGAGATCGCGTCGGGGTCGACGTGGTCGAACAGCACGCCGGTCGTTCCGTCGATCGTCGTGTCGAGCGTCCCGCCGACACCCAGCGCGACCGCCGGCCGACCGAAGGCCGCTGCCTCGACTGGGACCAGTCCGAACGATTCGTGGGCGGCAGACACCACGCAGCGGCTGTGCCGGTAGAGCCAACGCAGCTCGTCGTCGTCCGCCTGACCGATCAGGTGCACGTTCGCCGGCGCGGTGGACTCGAAGCGGTCCCGCTCCGGACCCTCGCCGGCGACGACGAGGTCGTCGCCGGGTCTTCTACGAAAGGTCTCGAACAACGTCGTCAAGTTCTTGCTCGCGACCAGTCGCGACGCGACGAAGACGAAGTCGTGGGTGTTGTCGCCGAGCATGGCGGGTCGGCGCTCGACCCCAGAGGGCTGCAGCGTGATCGGCGGAGCGAGGATCTCGGTCTCGACGCCGTACACCCTGACGAGTTCATCGGCCATTGCCCGGCTCGGAACGAGGATCCGGTCGGCGCTCCGTACGGCGGCCCGATCCCAGCGCCGCAGCGGCGCCTGCACCAACCCGAGCCCGATCCGTTCGAAGCGCGGGCGCCCTCCGACGAATGCATCGCGGTCGTTGAGCCAACGAGTCGGAGCGTGGACGTACAGCACCTTTCGCCCCGTGGCACGAACACCGGCAGACCAGCCGCTCGTCGAGCACACGACGACGTCGGCGTCGATCTGAGCGGCGGTGAACGCCAGTGGCAGAAGGGGCAATGCCACACGATGGTGCCGTCGAAGCCAGCCGATCCGATCGATCGGGAACGTCTGGATCGGGATCCGATCGAGGTATTCGTAGGACTCGCCGCCACGGTAGAACGCAGCGTGCAGAGTCGACTCCGGAAACGCCCGGTGAATCGAAGTGAGGATGCGTTCGGCGCCTCCGCGGTTGATGACATAGTCGTGGACGACCGCGACATCGGGCATCTCGCGATCGTAGGAGCCCCAGGGGGTCCCGACCCGGACGGGGGCTCGGAGACGTGACGCCGGAGTCCGGACGGCACCTGGTCCTCTTCGATGCCTACCCGCACAGCTTCACCGGGACGGCGCGGAGTGCAGGACTGCTTGCCCGTGGCCTGGCAGACCGCGGCTGGACGAGCGAGGTGGTCCTGCCGGCCGAGGGTCCGGTCGCCGACGGGTTACGGGCTCGCTCGGTCCCGGTGACGATCGTTCCTGCTCCGCCCGCCCTGCTCCGCTACGGGCGCGAGTCGGTGGGATGGCGTGGGAGCGGTGCTGCGGTTCGCCTCCCGGCGTACTGGCGAAGGATCGCTCGTCATCTCCGCGGCCGAGCCGATGTGCTGCACGTGACCTCGCAGCGGAGCGTGCTCCTCGCGGCGCCTGCCGCACGGGCGGTGGGGTGCCCGGTCCTGTGGCAGGTCTCCGGAATCGAAGAGGGCCGAGTTGTCCAACGGATCTGTGCTCGGCTGGCATCCGCCACAGTGGCGACGTCGACCGTGGCGCGCGACTCGACGCCTCGCGGTCACGGCGCGCCGCTGCTGCCTCCGCCGCTCGACCCGCAGTTCACCGAGACTCCGCTCGTCGCACGCCCGGTCACGCCTCCCGTCGTCGCGTGTGTCGCCCGCTTCGATCCGGTCAAGGACCACGACCTGTTGCTCGACGCCTTCGGACTGGTCCTCCAACGGGTCTCGGACGCCCGTCTCCGCCTCATCGGCGACGTCCAGGTCGGTCATGAGGCGCACGCATGCCGGATCCGGCAGCGAGCCGAGTCGCTTCGACCGGCGGGCGCGGTCGAGTTCGTCGGATGGTCCGATCACCCCGAGCGACACCTCGCCGACGTCGCCGCGTACGTCAGCACCTCGCAGCACGAGGGCCTCGGACTCTCGATCGCGGAGGCGATGGCGTGCGGCGTGCCCGCGGTCTTCCCGAACACCGTGGGCCTCCGCGACCACGTGGAGGCCGGCGTCTCGGCGATCGTGATCGCCGACCGGACGCCGGCGGCGTTCGCCGACGCCATCGTCGAGTTGGTCACCGATGACGGCCGAGCACGTCGCATCGGGTCCGCCGGTCGTTCAGCGGTCCAGGCGTTGTCCGTCGACATCGTCGCGGGACGTCTCGCGACGATGCTCGACGACGTGGTCGCCGGGAGGCCGGTCCGATGAGGGTGGCATGGATCACGCCATCGGTGCCGCATCCCGAGGGCGGTGGCGGATCGGCCCACGAGTTCGAACTGATCCGTACGCTGGCGGTCGACCATGAGATCCACGTGGTGAGTTGCCACTTCACGAGCACGCTCGACAGTGGTCCGATCGTCGCGGCTGGAGCGAGCTTCACAGCCGTTTCCTACGATCGACTGCCGTATCCGACTGGCAAGATCGGTGTCGCTCGGGGGCTCGTCCGCGCCGACCCGACGCTCGCGATCTGGCTCGCCCGCGATCGCATCGGACGCCTCGCAGCGGCGATCGGAACGCTCGATGCCGACACGCCATTCGATCTGGTCCAGATCACCCACGGCGAACTCGCCGAGCTCGTCGATCAGGTCCGAGCGCCGACCGCGCTGTTGTTGTTCGACGCGATGACTCGAGGGCTGATCAGTCACCGCGGTGTCGAGCCCCTCCGCCGCCGCCGGGTCCAGCTGGCAATCGAGGCCCGGCGCACACGCCGGTTCGAAGCCGGGCGCTATGCGAGCGCAGACGGACTCGCGAGCGTGTCGACCGTTGACGCGCAGTGGCTGGCCGCACTGCTGGAGGAAGACGTGCGGGTCCTCGAGAACCCCGTGGGCGATCAGTTCTTCGAGACTCCGACGGTCGACCGGTCCGATGACGTGGTGTCTTTCGTCGGCGCACTCACCCATGGACCCAACACCGACGCAATCGAGTGGCTGGTGTCGGAGATCTGGCCACGCGTGGTAGCGCGACGACCATCAGCGCGGCTGGAAGTGGCGGGTCGTGCCGACGGCGATCCGACCGTCGAGCGCACGAGGCAGCTCGTTCACGGCGTCGGTGGAGAACTGCACACCGACGTGCCTGACATTCGGCCGCACTACTGGCGGGCGGCCGTGGTGGTCGCACCGTTGCGTCAGGGGTCCGGCCTGCGCAACAAGGTCCTGCACGCGATGGCCTGCGGCGCGCCTGTCGTGGCCACGCCGGACGCCATGGAGGGAGTGCCACAAGACGCCGCCGCCCACGCCTGGGTGGCGGCCGACGCATCGGACGTCGCTGCGACGATCGTCGACGTGCTCGCCGACCCGTCTGCCGCTCGGCGCCGTGCGGCGCTCGCCGGCGCTGGGCTGGAGTCGATCCGCACTCCGGCCATCGTCGAGAAGCACACGCGGTGGTGGGAGGACGTGGCGTGTCGTCGGTGACCGCCGTCATGTGCACGATCGGGCGACCCGAGGCCCTTGCCCGAACGCTGCCCGCGCTCGCTCGGGCGTGCGCTCTCTTGCCCGGCGCGGAGGTGCTCGTGGTCGACCAGAGCGCTGGCGGTATGGGTGCGCTCGTCGCCGACCACGGGTTCACCCACGTCGTCGACACGCGCGTCGGTGTGTCCCGCGCGCGGAACCTCGCGATGCGGCGGGCCAACCACGAGATCGTCGCCTTCACCGACGACGACTGCGTCGTCCCCGAACGTTGGTTGCTCGACCACGTCGCGGTGCTCCGCGATCTGAGCCTCGCGGGATCATTCGGGTCGGTCCGGGGGCTGCCGCGTGGGGAAGCCGACGACACGGATCCGACAGCCGAGCAGCGAGTCCGGACGTCAGGTGAGCCGCCATGGGATGTCGGGCACTCGTCCAACATGGCGTTGCGGCGCACCGCGATGGAGCGCGTCGGCGGATTCGATGAGCGGATCGGACCGGGAGCCGACGGGGTCCAGGCCGGCGAGGACGCCGATCTGATCGTCCGACTGCTCCGGAACGGTGCTCGTCTCGCATCGGGTACGGGCGAACCGGTCCAGCACCTCCACTGGCGTACCGACGCCCTCGACGACGAGGTACTCCGGTCGTACGAGGCGGGTGCGGGCGTCTGGATCGGCAGCGCCATCCGCGCTCGTGACCGCCATGCGGTCCACCACCTCCGCAACCGCCTCGCGATGGTCAGTGGCCGCTCGCGGTCGCTCCTGCGGCAGGGGCGCCGACGCCAGGCGATCGGCATGCCGTTGGCGCTCGCTTCCGGACTGGCTCGGGGATTGCTGCTGTCGCCGTGGGCCGGAACCGGCGATCAGGGAGCGTCGGACTCCCCGTAGCCGTAGCCATAGCCATACGAGGACGATGCGAGGTCGCGAGACTGCACCTTGTTGAGCACGACGCCGAGCAGCCGTGTCTGGTTTCGGATCAGCGCGTTCTTGGCCTGCTGAACCATGGTCCACGGCGTCTGACGGCTCTCCACCACGAGGATTGCCCCCGAAGCGATCCGTCCGATGACGAGCGTGTCGGCGACAGGGAGGATCGGAGGCGTGTCCAGTAGCAGGATGTCGGCCTGTCGCGACAGCGTGGACAACAGGCTGGCGGTGCGCGACGTGCCGAGGAGTTCCGTCGCATCGTTGACCGGCCGACCGGTCGGCAACACGTAGAGGCCGCGGCCGCTGTCGTCCACGGGCAGGAACTGGAGAGCGTCGTCGAGCTCGGCTCGATCGAGCAGGACGTCGGACAGTCCGATCTCGTTGTGCGCGCCGACCCAGGTGTGCAGGTTCGGGTGCCGGAGGTCGACGTCGACGGCCACGACTCGCATTCCTGCGTAGGCGAGCGAAACCGCGAGATTCGCGCATGTGGCCGTCTTGCCCTCGTTCGGCAGCGCGCTGGTCACGATGACGATCGGCCGCGGAGTGCCGTCGAGCGCCACGAGCAGGCTCGACCGGAGCAGCCGGAACACCTCGTGTGTCTCGTCGGCGCCACGCGCCTGACCCCGGCGACTCCGGCGCTCACGCATCCTGGACCAACCCGATCTCCGGGTGCCGTTGCCTCGGGGGCCGGAGCGCTCTTCCCTTCTCGAGGTCGAGCACCGGGATGGTGGCCAGGACCGGGAGTTCGAGACGCGCCTCGGCGTCCTCCGGCGTCTTCACCGTGATGTCGAGGTACTCGACAAGGAGGATGAGACCGGTGGAGAGGGCGAGCGCGATCAGCGCTGCGGTGACGAGCTTGGGGAGGAGGGGCGTCGTGGACGGAATCGTCGGTAACTGCGCGCGCTCGAAGATCTGGGCCGGTGCGCTGGGGATGTCGCCCTCACCGAGCGTCTGGTCGGGTTCGAGCTCGCCGATCCGGGCGACGAATGCCTCTGCGAGACCGGTGGCGAGCGCCTGCGCCGTGGCAGGGTCTCCGTCGGTGACCTCGATCTCCAGCAGGTTCGTGGAGAACACCGGCGTCGCCTCGGTGCGGTCGAGCACGGCGCCAGCTGACAACCGCACGCCGCTCACCTCCAGCGCGTCCTCCGCCACCGGCGTGGAGTCGATCATCGCGGCGAAGGTCCGGATCAGTTGGCTCAATCCGACAACCTCGTCACCCGAGAGGTTCGAGTTGACCTCGTCGGGCGAGAAGTTGCTGGCACCGACGTAGAGCGTGCTCGTCGCTGAGTAGGTCGTCGTCTGTTCGGTGGTGGCGACCAACACCCCGACCGCGATCGCGACCGCGAGGACGATCAGCCACAAGCGGCGGCGGATGATCTGGAGGTAGCGGCGGAGTTCCATGGAGTCCTGTGGGTCGGTTGGCGGCGCCACTGTACGGCAGACGCCCGAGAACGGAGAGGCGTCGGCGCGGACGGGCTACTGGCGCTGTTCGTGCGATGATCTTCAGTCGTGAGGACCCGATCGACCGATGCCATGCGCCGCTACTGGGATGCCCGGGCGCACGAGAACGCAGCGTGGTACGTGGACACGTCCCTGTCGTACGACGATCCCGACATGGAACAGTTCTGGACGCAGGGCGAGCGCATCGTTGCCGTCGGCCTCGACGAGACACCAGCCGTCGGCCCCGAGCGGACCGAGCTCGCGGTCGAGATCGGATCGGGTCTGGGTCGCAACTGCCGAGCACTGGCAGCACGGTTCGACCGTGTCGTCGGGCTCGACGTCGCACCGGAGATGGTTCGTCGAGCGACAGAGTTGGTGTCCGACGGAGTGGACTTCCACCTCGTCGACGGTTCGTCGCTGGCGCCGGTCGACGACGCAACCGCAGACCTCGTGTTCTCGTTCACCGTCTTCCAGCACATCCCGCAGATCGACGTGATCGAGGCATACCTCGCCGAGGCGGGTCGCGTGCTGCGCCCCGGCGGGGTCCTCGCATTCCAGTGGAACAACGAGCCGGGACAGCGAAGGTGGGCAGCACGGCGTACCGCACTCGCCGTCCTCCACCGACTCGGGCTTCGGACCGAACGACACGGGCGGCACGCGCCTCAGTTCCTGGGCAGTCGAGTCCCGCTGGATCGCATCCGGAGACGTCTCGACGAGGTCGGACTCGATCTCGTGGCCACCTCGGGCACCGGAACGTTGTATGCGTGGGCGTGGGCGCGCAAGCGTCAGTGAGGCCGGTCCTCGTCGCCGTCCTCGCTCGGTCGGGTACGAGGTGGACCGCACGGATGCTCGCCTTGTCGTCGGTCCGACTCGTGTACGAGCAGCTGTGGTCGACAGCGGGAAGGGGCCGCGTTCTCCCGAACCGAGTTGAGACAGCACCGTTGCGTCGCCCTGGGGTCCGATCCGTGACGCGCCGCTCGTGGCAGGATCGCCCGGCGATGAATCAAGGAGCCACCCGATCGTGAGCATCCGCAGCGCCCTCCGGCGACTGGTGCGGCCGATACTGCCGCTCGGGCTCCTCGCCGCGGCGACGGTCTCGCCGCGGCATCGGAACGGCGCGCTCGTCGGGCTCGCAGCGTTCTGGACGTGGATCTACACCCGGTATCGCCGGGCCGGGCGAGTCGCCACCGCGGTCGAGTACGACCAACTCGGCACCGCCAACTGGGATGCCTACTGGCGTCACTACAACGAGCAGGTGCCCACGATCGAGGAGGAGTTCGCCATGTGGGGCGAGTTCCACCAGCACCGACACGAGATGCGCTACGACCTCGTCGCGGCCGACGTCCGTGCCCATCTCCCCCGCGGCGGTGTCGTGCTCGACGTCGGCTGTGGCAGCGGCCTCGTCGCCGACCGCATCCTCGATCTCGACGCCACGTACCTCGGGATCGACTTCCCGGAGCATCACGTCGCCTACGTCGCAAGGCGCTTCGCGCCGCTCCCGGGCGCGCTCGCCACCAGGTTCCTCCGCGGCGACGGCGAGCTCCTTCCCCTCGCCGACGCCAGCGTCGACGTGGTGGTGCTGAGCGAGGTGATCGAGCACCTCCTGCGTCCCGAGCGGGCGGTGTGGGAGATCGCACGCGTGTTGCGTCCCGGAGGCGTCCTGTTGATGACGACCAACAACGCATCCGAGTTGCCGTTGTGCAGCCCGTCGACGAATCCGCTCGCCTGGGTCGAGAAGGCCGTCGGCGCAACGCGGCCGTCGGTCATCTCCCGTCGCCCGTGGGTGTGGCCGGTTCCGGTCGACCGCACCCTGTTACCGGATGGTTCAGCGGACATCTACCTCCCGCACACCCACCACATCCAAGCCGAGACGGCGTCGATGTTCGGAGCGGCCGGTCTCGACACCTTCCGCTGGACCACGTTCGAGTTCCCCCCACCGCAGGCAGCGACCACGGTCTGGCTCGAGTCCAGGGGAGACAGGGGCACACGCGCCGTGGATCTGGTCGAGGCAGTGGCGACACGGGTTCCCGGGCTCAAGCGGCTGGGTTGCCACGTCTTCATGCGCGCCAGGAAGATCGGTCCGCCGGTCTCGGCATCGCCGCCGCCGGGGATCTGGCCGGGGCCGTTCTCCTAGTCGCTCATCCGACCGGATGGGCGAGTACCGCAGCGTGCGGGTCCCCCGCCCACGTCCGGAGCAGGTGCTGTCTGCCTTCGCCGAAGGTGAGCAGCCGAGGCGTCGCCCGAAGCCCGGGCCGTCCACCTTGCCCGGCTCCCGGCGGCATCAAGAACCGGATCGGACCCTCGTCGATCTCGAATCCCGCTGTCTCGACCATGCGAGCGAGCGCTGCAGTGTTCGGCTTCCACCAGTACGGGCGGCCCACACCATCGAGCGACGCCACGGGCGCGTTGGGGCGGAGCACGCTCCAGAACAGATCGATTGCGTCGACGACGAGCAGCGAGCCGCGACACACGGCCCGGACCCGTTCGAGGGCCCCGATCGGATTCTTGAGATGCAGCAGGAGGCTTCCCAGGTAGACGAAGTCGAACATCCCCACATCGTCGGGATCGAGGTCGTAGATGCTCAGCTCCCGCCGCTCCACCGACGAACCGAACACCTCACTCGCCAGCGAGAACCCGTCGCCCGCGGCCTTCCGTTGTGAGAAGTCGCGGATCGCTTCGGGCGCCGCACGGATCGGCCAGTCCCAACTGTCGTCGTCGAGCAGGTCGATCGCGAGTACCTCGTCCGCGCCGCGCTGCTCCATTGTGTATGCCCAGAAGCCGTCGAACGTCGCGATGTCGAGACAGCGAGCGCCCCGGAGATCGGCAGGGAACGGGATCTCGTCGAGCGCTGGTCGGGTGTCGAACCATCCCGGGGTGTCCTCTCCCGGGAGGAGGGTCATCGAGTGGTACCACTGCTCGTGGGCGCGCACTCGCTCGGCGAGCGCCGGATGGACGATTCCCGTCTGTTCGGTCATCGTTGGAAGACGAAGGACCGGCTGGCGAAACGATCTAGCCCTCGCCAGGAGCCGTCGTCCTCGAAGAACGTCATGTGGAACCCATGCCCGCGCATCCGATCGACGAGCGCCTCGTCGGTGATCCCCCACTGCCACACCTCGTGGACGTCGCGCCACGGACGGCCATATCCGGGGTGGGTGTCGTCGATGCGATCGAACAACGAGCGTGCCAGTGCCTCGTCGGGGACAGAGGCGAGGTACTCGTCCCTGCCCAGGTCCACGAGGCGGATGGTCTCGTCCGTCCACGTCCACTGGGGTTGGACGACGACGAAGGCGCTCGTGCGTTCGGCGTACAACGCGATCACCTCGTCCCAGTCGGGGTCGACCTGGTGGAGCAGCACATCGAAGAGGAGCACGACATCGACGGCGCCGACCTGCGCGGCGGCCTCTGCGCTCCCGAAGTTGGCTTCGACGATCTCCATCTGCGGGTGCTGTGCGGCGCGCTCGCGAACCGCCTCGGTGACGCCGGTGTCGACGAGCACGGCTCGATCGAGGTCGCATCGATCGATCGCAGCGAACGTGTAGCCGGCTTCCACGGCCCACACGCCACCGAGGTCGGCGACCGACGTCGGTGCCAGTCGACGGGCGGCATGATCGATTGCTCGGAGCTTCTGTGGTTGGAGCACGGGGTTGGCGTCATCGCCACCATCGCTCGCTCGGCGGCCGAAGAGCCGCGCCACCTTCCGGCTGGTCATCGAAGGCACGCGCCGGAAGGTAGCAGCCGGCGCGTGCCGAAGCCGGGGACTGCCAGCGCATACGCTTCCCGCCATGGATGGTGCCGAGTCGCCCCTCGCCGACCCGGTCGTGTCCCCGGAGGCATACACGGAGGAGTACTACCGCACGGCATGCGCCGGCCACGAGGAGTGGAACAGTTCCGACGGTGCGCACGCGGCAGGCATCTATGAAGGGTCGTTGCGCCTGGCTCACCTCCAGGCGGGTGAGACCGTCGTCGACATCGGGACGGGTCGGGGCGAGCTGCTCGCAGCGGCGGTCGATCTCGGAGCCGACCGTGCGATCGGGATCGAGTACTCGTCGGCCGCGGTCGAACTCGCCGAGCGCACCATCGAACAGCGCGGGATCGGCGCACGCGCCAGCGTCCAACTCGCCGATGCACGCCGGGTGCCGCTCGACGCCGACACCGCCGACCTCGTCACCCTTCTCGACGTCGTCGAACATCTGTCACCGCCGGAGCTGACGGCATGTCTCTCGGAGGCCAAACGACTCCTGCGACCGGGAGGGCGCCTCTTCGTGCACACGATGCCGAACCGCCACATCTACGACCGCACATACCGGACGCTGCGCCTGCTCTGGCCCGGCGGAAGGCGATGGCCGGCCGAGCCGCGCTGTGAGTTGGAGCTCGAGATGCACGTCAACGAGCAGACGGTCGAGTCGCTGCGATCTGCACTGGTGGCCGCAGGTTTCCGATCCATCGATGTCCACCTGGGCGACATGGTCCGGACGGACTTCGTCCCGTCGCCTCGAGCGGCTGGCCTGATCCGTCGGCTCGGGCGGGTCGGATTCCTCCGCCCGTTCATTGCGGCCAACATCTTCGCCGCCGCGGTCTCCTAGCGATCGCGCGTCGGGCGGAGGCCGTCTCGACCACGGTCGTCGGTGATCACGACGGGTCGGCCCCGGGTCGCCAGGATCGGAGGCGGGCAGCGAGGACGTCAGCATGCTCGAGGGTCGCCCCGACGCGGGGCAGGTCGCCGGCTCGACGCCACGCCAGCGACCGGATCGTACCGGCGGGGCGCGGTCGGGTCGAGTACGCGACCAGATGGGAACGGCCGTGGTGGATCCGGTAGTGGCGCAGGCCGAGGTCCGCGCATCGTCGCAACAGCGCCGGGATGTCGAGGTCCTTGTGGACGTGGGTGTCGTGGGGCGTCGGGGCGAGGAAGTTGACCACGACGATGTCGGCCAGTGACTCGAGCCGTTCGAGGTGCGCCACCGGGTCATCGAGGTGCTCGATCACGTCGAAGCAGTAGACGAGGTCGTATCCGCCCGGCACCTCCCCGTCCACATCGTGGATCGCGGCGCTCAGCCCGCGGTCGCGTAGCCGCCAGGCGAGGTACTCGGTGCTGGGGTTGTCGAAGTCGGCGAAGTCGACGCGATAACCCTGCTCGATGAAGCGGAGACCGTCGGCGCCGATCCCGCAGCCGTAGTCGAGGAGTCGCGCTCCCGGTGGGACCAGTCGACGGACGACACGGTGGTAGGGGAGTTTCGTCGGCGACATGGCGAACACCGTCAGGTCGTAGAGGTAAGCCTGTGACGTCCGGTAGAAGGTGGATTCGTCGCCCGCGGCCTCCTCCTCGTCCTCGACGGCGCTCACGTGGTTGACGAGCATCGCTCGGTCGAAGTCGGCCCCGAGGTACTCCTGGAGCTCGGCCAGGTCCCTGCCGTCGTCCCACGCGGCGAGGAACGGCTCGGCGAGTCGCTGGTGGAGATACCGGTTGGCGAGATCGCGCACGGGGCCCCACGACACGCGATCGGCGATCGGTACCCACACCGACGATGCCGGCGGCGACGCGTCGGCTTCCAGGATCCGTTGCCGGTAGAAACCGTGGAACCAGTCGTGTTTCTCGGCCATGAACCGTTCGCCGCGCGCGATGCCCTCGAAGCGGCGCACGACATCGTCCCACTCGTAGTGGTGGACGTGCCGCACGACAGCGTCCGGTCGGTAGTGGAGCTGCAGACCGGCTTGCCCGAGGCGCCACCCGATGTCGAGGTCCTCGTAGTAGAAGGTGAACGCCGGGTCGAAGCCACCGACCTCGTCGAAGAGCGATCGATGTAGGGAGACGTTGCAGGAGTAGAAGCGACCGAATCCAGCGTCGCACTCGCCATTCGCCGCCGCCCGGTCGAGCGCCTCGAAGTCGAACTGCGTCGCCGACCAGTCCATCCAGCGGTGCAACGGCCCCGCTGCAACCTCGTCGTGCCAGCGGACCCGCCCGAGGACGGCGACGCGGTCGTCGCTGCCGTGTGCGTCGAGGTGACGCTCGACGAGATCCGGGTCCGGCACCATGTCGGCCCCGAGAAACAGGATCAGACGTCCCGACGAGACCGCTACACCGGCGTTGCGGGCGCCACCCGGACCGGCCTTGGATTGTCGGACCACTCGTCGCCCGGGCTGCTCGTCGAGACTCGGCTCGTCGTCACCGTCGATCACGACGACCACCTCGAAGCCCGACACCGTCTGATTCACGAGTCCGTCGAGCGTTCGTTCCAGCACGTCGCGCCGCCCGCGGGCGGGGATGATGATGCTCAGTTCGTCGGGGCTCATCGGCGCCGAGGCCCGCCCAGCGTCCGGTTGCGTCGCGACACTCGCTGGTCGGCCATAGTTGAACCCTAATGACCGATCTGCGCCCGATCTTCGTCGTCGGACCCGCCCGCGGAGGGACGACGTTGTTGCAATCCGCTCTCGGTGCACATCACCGGATCGCTGCGCCTCCCGAGCTCTACTTCGTCGCCCGCATCGCATCGCTCTCGGACTACTACGGCGACCTCGAGTCTGACGACCGGCTGGCGCTCGCGGTCGAGGAGACGGTGGCTTTTGCCCTGTGGGAACCGCTCGGGATCGACCGCAGCGCGGCCCTCGATCGAGCACGAGGTGGACCGAGGACCATGGCAGGGGTGATGTCGGCCGTCATGGACGAACTGGCGCATTCCTGGGGAAAGGCTCGGTGGAGTGACAAGTCGCCGTGGCAGGGGCCGGGCGACGTGGTTGCGCTCTTTCCGGACGCCGCGTTCGTCCACATCGTTCGCGACCCCAGGGACGTGATCGCCTCGTCCCGCCAGGCACCGTGGATCGACGAGTCGGCGCTGGAACTCGCGTCGAAGTGGCGCCGATTCCACGGCCACGCCGTGCAGTTCGGCACGAACGCTGGACCCCGGTCGTACCTCCAGATCCGGTATGAGGACCTCGTCGCGGATCCCGAACCGGTCCTGCGTATGGTGTGCACCTTTCTCGAGGAGAACTTCGACCCGGCCATGTTGGATCCGTCGTCGCGTGGTTCGAGCGGCACCGTCGTACCGGTCGCCGCGCCGTGGCAGGACCGCGTGGGCGGCCAGATCGATGCTTCGAGCGTCGGTCGTTGGCGGTCCGGGCTCGATCGACGGGAGCGCTGCCTCGTGCAGGCCGAGCTCGCCAGCGCACTTGCCGGTTCCGGGTACGAGACGCCGCGATTCCGGTCGAGGATTGCGGGCAGGCTTCTGCGTCCCACGGAACTCCCCAACGATCTCGTGCGACTGTCCCGCTACCTGCAGATGCGCCGACGGTTGGCGCCAGCGCAGCGGCACACGGTCATCCGCGCGATGGCTGATCGCGCCGCGCCGGAGGCCGGAGCGGGCGATCGATCCGAACTGGAGAACCGTCGGTAGGGTGCGCACGCCCGACATGGAACGACCGGCAAGCCGAACCCGAGGTGACGTGAGCACCGACCGACGAGAGCGCCAGACCGATCGTGGATTCTCCCTGTCCGGTCACACCACACCACTGCGTGTGCTGGTCGCCGACACGTGGCGACACCGCGAGCTGATCGTGCTCCTCGCTCGGAAGGAGTTCTTCGTCCGCTACCGTCGCGCGTCGTTCGGTGCGGCATGGGCGGTGGTGCTGCCACTGGTGCAGGCTTTCGTGCTCTCGGTGGTCGTCGGGCGATTCGTCGCCTTCGACCTCGTCGGCAACTTCGCCCTGTTCGTGTTCTCGGGCGTGTTGGTGTGGACGTTCTTCTCGAGCTCGATCTCCGCCGGGACAGGAGCAATCGTCGACAACGTCGAGATGTCGTCGAAGATCTACTTCCCCCGTGCGATCTTCGCCCTCACGGTCGTGGGTTCCGGTCTGTACGGATTGGTCATCAGTTCCGGCATCGCCGTCGTCTTCTCGATCGTCGTCGGGGAGACCGACGGCGTCGAGGTCCTGCTGCTGGCACCGGCCCTCGTTCTCGTCACGTTGCTGAGTGCGGCTGGTGCGCTCTTGTTGTCAGCGCTCCAGGTGTACTTCCGCGACATGAAGTACCTGGTGCAGGCGCTGCTCCTGCCGTTGTTCTACGTGACGCCGATCTTCTATCCGCTCGACGCAGTCGATCGCCTCCGTCCGTTCCTCGAGGCCAATCCGATGACGGGAATCGTCGAGCTGATGCAGATCGCGCTGACGGAGACCGACGCCTACTGGCCGAGGTCGTTGGGTTGGACGATGGTGTGGATCGTCGTCGTGGCGGCGGCGGCGGCGACCGCGCACCGACGCCAGGATCGCGTGATGAGCGACCTGTTGTGAGCACGCGGTCCATCACCGTCGACGGTGTCAGCAAGCGGTACGTGAAGTACGAGGACACCCCCACGCTCGTCGGCCGTGCCCTGAGCCTGGGCGGGCGCTCGCGCCGCTCGGAACTTTGGGCCTTGAACGATGTCGACCTCGCCGTCGAAGGTGGTGAGTGCCTCGGCGTGATCGGCCGCAATGGGTGTGGCAAGTCGACGCTGCTCCGACTGATGGCCGGCGTCACGGCCCCCACCACCGGCAGGGTCACGGTCGTCGGTCAGGTGGCGCCACTCATCTCGGTCGGTGTCGGATTCCATCACGAGCTCACCGGACGCGAGAACGTGTTCCTCAGCGGGATGATTCTTGGGCTCTCCCACGACCAGATCCAATCGCGGTTCGACGAGATCGTCGAGTTCGCCGAGGTCCCGGGATTCATCGACACCCCGGTGAAGTTCTATTCGTCGGGGATGTACGTGCGACTCGGTTTCGCCGTCTCGGTGCTCGCTGAGCCGGAGGTCCTTCTCGTCGACGAGGTCCTGGCGGTGGGTGACCTCGCGTTCCAGATGAAGTGCTTCGATCGGATGCAGGCGATCCGCGAGTCGGGCACGACGATCGTCATCGTGTCGCACAACCTGAACGCGGTCCGTCTGCTGTGTGACCGAACCGTGCTCCTGGACCGCGGATCGGTCCGCCATGACGGCGACACCGGCGAAGCGATCGCCCTGTTCCATGAGGTCCTCGGTGAGGCACGCGAGCTCGACGGACTCGACCGGCCCGACGACGGTACGTTCCACGGAACCGGTGCCGCTCGATTCACGCCGTTGGCCCTGGTATCGGCGGAGTCCGGCGTCGCCTCGGTGCTGACGGCGGGCACCGTCGCCCGGTTCCGGTCGACGGTCGAGGTCAGTCTGGATGTCCGAGAGCCGATGCTCGCGTTCGCGGTGTTCCACGAGTCCGGTACGCAGGTGTACCAGGAGATCACCGACATCGGGTTCGACCTCGAGGGAGGCACCAGCTTCGACGTCGAGATCGGTCTGCCCGTCGAACTTCCACGCGGTAGCTACTCGACCGAGATCTCGATCATCGGCCGTGATCTGAGCGTGCACGCTGCTCCGCCACCGTCGCTGTTGTTCTACGTCGACGGCCGCAATCGGGTGAAGGGCGTTGCCGATCTCAAGGCCGAGTTCGTGGTGCACCGGCCCTCGTAGGCTCGCCGTCGATGTCCGACGAACCGGGAGCTGCAGGTGATGGACGGGCCGCACCCGCCGTGTCGGTCGTGGTGCCCGTGTGCGATCGCGCGGAGATGCTGCGAGGTCTGCTCGAAGCGCTCCGAACGCAGACCTTCACCGACCACGAGGTCGTGATCGTCGACGACGCCTCGTCCGACGAGTCCGCCGGAGTTGCCGACGCGGCTGCGGCCGACGATCCACGGGTGGTCGTGATCCGCCGTGACCAGCGGGGTGGAGCCGTGGCGGCACGACGCGACGGGGTGGCGGCGGCCAGCGGTCCGGTTCTCGCGTTCACCGACAGCGACTGCGTACCTCTGCCCGAGTGGCTCGAGACCGGCCTGCGTGAGATCAGCGCCGGAGCGCACCTCGTGCAGGGCCTCACTCGACCGACCGGGCCGGTCCGTCCGCTCGAGCGGTCGGTGTGGGCCGAGCGTGAGGACGGGCTGTACCCGACCTGCAACGTCTTCTACGACCGCACGGCGTTCGACGACGCTGGAGGATTCCGGACCGACGGCGCGAACCTGCTGGGTTTTCGCGTCGATTCGAGAGCTCGGGGGCTTGGATTCGGCGAGGACACGTTGCTGGGATGGCGGGTTCGTGACGAAGGACCGACGACCTTCGCTGCCGATGCGATCGTCGAGCACCGCGTGCTGCCCTTCGACGGTGCCGCCACCATCAGCCGTGCTTGGCAGGCGGGCGCGTTCGCGGCCTTGGTGAGCGAGGTGCCGTCGCTGCGGAGCACACTGCTGGTGAGACGAGTCCTTCTCGGGCGACGGGGTCAGGCGGGCCTGCTCGGAGCGGTCGTCGCTGTGGCGCTTCGTCGCCCGCTGCTCGCGTCCGTCGCTGCAGCATGGTGGGTTCGGATCCACGCGCGTCGGGTCGATCGCTCAGATCCGGATTGGTGGCGACAACTCGCCTGGCTGCTGGGCATTGACCTGGTCACCGAAGCAGCGCTCGTCGCCGGGTCGGTGCGAGCCCGGTCGATCGTGCTCTGATCAGCCCGGCGGTCGGCGAGGCAGCAGCACCCGGTTCACGATCCACGCCAACTGACCCAGCGGCGCCATCACCGGAGTCGGTGCGCGGGCGACGACACGGTTCCAGATCATCGCGAGACGTCGGTACCAGATCAGGAACAGGCGTGCGCGAGCGAGGGCGACGTCGTCGCGCCAGGTCCATCGCTGGTGGGGGTGGTGTTCGAAGAAGAGTGTGTTGTAGACGAACCACGGATGACGGAACGGCCCCTTTCGTCTGAGAACGTGAGCCCGGACCGCCCCCTCGACACCGGGGAATCCGGCGTCGTTGAAGCCGATCACCGCTCCGGAAGCCAGGAGCGGCGCCCAGCATTCGACGTCCTGCTCCACGTCCGCGAGCTCATGTGATCCGTCGATGTACAGGACCTCGACCGGCCAGCAGTCGTCGAAGTCACGGCGTGCGTCATCGGAGAAGCCGCGGGTCGGGATCACGAGGTCCGCCACGCCGGCGCTGGCGATGTTGTCGAGGAACGCCGACCAGGTGTCGGCTTCCGCGAGGCCGCCGTCGCGGGCGAGCCCGTGGGAGTCGATCGCGTGGACGGTGCCGATCGCCCCACCATCGCGGAGGCCGGCCGCGAGGGCGATCGTCGAGCGACCCTTCCAGGAGCCGATCTCGACGACATGGATCTCCCGACCGGCCCTCGCCCGCCGCATCGCGGCGTGGTGGAGCTGCTGGGCCTCGGTGAGGTCCAGCCAGCCCTCGACCCCGTCCAGGAGCGTCTGAAGACCGGGCGCCGACGCGGGACGAGCGGAGGTCCGTGGAGTCAGCAGCACGACGAGCATCCGGTCGAACCGGCGCAGGAACGGCCCGGACAGCGGGCGCGCCAGCGCAGGACGCGCCACGAGGCGCGGCGACCACCCCACGGTCTCGCGCTGGAGGATCCGAGCGTGCGGCGTGACCAGGGTGCCCAGTTCGGCCCAGGTGTACTCGCGGAGGTGGCTCTCGGCGACGAAGTAATCGCTGGCCTTCCGCTGGCGGCGGCGCAGGCGATCTCGGCCCTTCTGGCGCAGCACGCTGGCGCTGCGACGGTTGGGGGTCGCGAGTGCGATCGAACCGCCGACGTCCGTCACCCGACACAGCTCGGCGATCCCGGTGGTGTCGTCGGGTACGTGCTCGATCGTGTCGTCGCAGATCACGCCTTGGAATGCGCCGGCGCGGAACGGCAGTGCCTCGAGGTCTCCGACGATGACGGCAAGCTCCACCCCGACCCGAGCAGCTCGGGCTCGGGCGAGTTGCACAGTGCCCTCACCGAGATCCAGTGCGACGAGGCGGCGGCCGGGCTCCGCGTCGGCGACCGCGACCGAGGCCGCAGGATCGGGGCCGCACCCGGCGTCCAGCACCAGCCCGCGGACACCGGTCAGCAACCGGACGACAGCGCCGGGGGTCTCCGGGAGCGAGAGCTGCGGTACGGCGTCGAGGTCGGCACCGTAGGCCGCCTCGAGATGGCTTCCGAGGTCTACGTAGAGCCGCTTGATGTTCGCGGCCTCGCCCGACCGGAGGGCGTCCTCGACCTCGGCGCTGTGCTGGTCGCGCCAACGCTCTCGGTCCTCTGAGCGGTCGGTCACACCGCCGGTCGCGCCAAGACTGCGCGATGCGGGACGCCTTCGCCCGACGTGGTGACTCGTTGCAGACCGGCGTGGAGACGGCCGCGCAGTCCCTTGATCGCAGGGTGCGCCACGCCATACGGGATCGAGTAGGGCTTCGATGTCCGCTCGATCGAGAACCCGGACGATCGAAGCATCTGTTCGTGGCAGGCGGCGTTGGGGATCCACCACTGACAGAGCTCGCCGGCGCCCAACAGCTTCGCCGTGGGTCGGCGGGGGTGCAGGACGGTCAGCGGGAGGTCGATCGTCTCCGAGGAGAGGAACACCCCCTCGGTCACGGTGCGAACCGCTTCGAGGGCTCGCAACGGGTCTCGGAGATGGAGGAGGAGGCTTCCGCAGACGACGACGTCGAAGGTCCCGAGTCGGTCGGGATCGAGGTCGTAGATCGAGATCTCGTGGCGTGTCACCGACGACTCGAGGATCTCGTGGGCCACCCGAAATCCGGCGCCCTTCTCCGGGCCCGCCAGCTTCGCGAGGGCGGTGCCTCCCTCAGCGCGAAGGTCCGGTGGCCAGTCCCACTGGTCATGGTCGGCGATATCCACCGCGACCACCTCGGCAGCGCCCCGGCGCTCCATCTCGAAGGCGAGAAAGCCGTCGTACGTGCCGACGTCGAGGCATCGCTTGCCCTGCACGTCGGGCCACGGCATCCGATCGACGATCGGGCGGAGGTCGAACCAGCCCGGCGTCTCCGTTCCGTGGAGGTCGAGCGTGTGGTACCAGAGCGGCGCGGCGGCGATGCGTTCGCGGAGATCGGTGTCGGTCACTGAATGCCTCTCTGTCGGTGTCGTCCCGGTCGGCACGCCACGGGAAATGTAACTCGTCCCCTTGCTCAAAGGGTCACGTCAGGGGCCAGGTCGCCGCGACCGGCGTCGTTTCCTCCGACCCCGCGTACTTTGCGCGTACGCGCAGATCGCCAGTGATGCGACCTCCTCCGATCGCCACGAAGCACCCGACGACGCCGAATCCGTCCGTGCGGCCGGAACACGTGTCCGTGACGCCCTGCGCACGGACCTCGAAGGCCACGGGAACATCGGTGAGACCCGCGTCGGCAACGGCCAACCGAGCGCTGACTCGCAGCCCCGGCTCTGCCGCCGGACCGAGCTGCGGAACCGGGCGATCCAGGGTGAGCGTCGTCACGGCGAGTTCGACCGTCACCGGGGGAGCGGTTGTCGGGGCCACCGCAGTGTCGCTCGGCGGAATTGCGATCGGTTCTCGGGCGCCGACGTCGTCTGGGACCGTGGTCGGCGGAGCAACAGGCCCGTCGGGCCACTCTCGCTCGTCTCTTCCGTCCGTTGGTGTGTCGATGATGGGTGTCACCGCGACCTCGGCGTCGGGGGGAGCCACGGATGGCCGCAGCATCGCCTGCTGAGCCGCGGCGCCTGCGGCGCCGACGGTGACGAGCGCGATCGCGCCGAGCGCGGGGAGCGCGCCTGCGCGACGGACGCGGCGCCCCGCGCTCGAGCGACCGGCGTGGTTTGGCAACACCGGTGGCGGCCAAGAGGCCAGGAACGGCCGCTCGACGAGGACGTGGGAGATCACCGCGCACACGACAGCGAGCGTCACGCCGATGGTGATCCGGGTCACCGGCGAACGGGAGGTCCCAGCGACGAGGCCGTATGCCAGCACGTGCCAGAGGTACAGCGAGTAGGAGATACGACCGACGCCGACCAGCAACGGATGGGCGAGCAACCGGCTGAACGCCGATCGACCGTCGAGCGCGAGCAGGATCATGCCGGCGGCCCCGATGGCGACGAGTGTGAATCCACCGCGGTACAGCGGGTCGGCATCGGCCCCGACCCCGATGGCGAACCCGGCGACGACGATGGTTCCGCCCCATCCCGCGAGCCGCGAGATCCAGGGGTTCGGTCGCCATCCACTGTGGAGGGCGACAGCGAGCATCGCTCCGATCACCAGCGCGTCGAGACGTGCGTCGGTCCGCTGGTAGACGATCGGATAGCCCGCCCCGTGGTGGTCGAGCAACGCGGTCCGCCACAGCACGACACCTACGACGATGCTCGCCATCGCTCCGAGCGCGACCCGGCCTCGCCCGCTGCGAAGGAGGACCAGCAGGATCAAGGGCCACAGGAGATAGAACTGTTCCTCGACCGCCAGCGACCAGAGGTGGAGTTGGTCGGGTGCCAGGTCCCAGCCGAACGTCGGTGCGAGGTTGCTCGTGTAGGTCAAGGCGGAGAGCGTCGTGACCGCCTCTTCCGTGACGTCACGGCCTTGCACGACGGCGAGAACACCGTGCGCGCCGAGGAACACCACGAGGGCCGGTAGCAGCCGTCGTGCGCGTCGTGCGTAGAACGACCGGAGCGAGATTCCGCCCCGGGCGGCGCTCTCCGCGAGGACCGAGGTGATCAGGAAGCCGCTGAGCACGAAGAAGATGTCGACGCCCAGGAACCCGCCGGCCAGGAGGCTCCCGCCCGCGGGCGCGAGGATCGCGACCGCGTGGTGCCACAGGACCAGCGCGATGGCGACGGCGCGGAGGCCATCGAGCGCTGGTCGGTAGCCGAGCGTCCGATCTGGAGTTCTGACCGGGTCCTGTCCGGGTGCTGGTGTCACGGCAGCGGAACGGGCGACCGCGCGGATCCTGACGTTCAGGTCATCGAGACCACGGGTGCTCGTCGACGAGTTCCTCGAGCGCCTGACGGTCCTTGAAGGTGTCCATGGACCTCCAGAATCCGTCGTGGTGGTGAGCACCCACCTGGCCGTCGGCGGCCAGGGCGGGCATCACGTCGTCTTCGAGGCTCTGACCGGGAACGTCGAGCGCAGCGTGTTCGAACGCGAAGAACCCGCCGTTGATCCAGTGGTCTCGCAGGATCGGCTTCTCCCGGAATGCCGACACCCGGCCGTCGACGATGTCGACCGTCCCGTACTGGCTGGGGAGAGGCACGGTCGTCAAGGTCGCGGCGAGGTCGAGTCGCCGGTGACATGCCAGGAGAGCCTCGATGTCGACGTCTGCGAGGCCGTCGCCATACGTGGCCAAGAACGTGCCAGGGCCGATCACTCGCCGGGCCCGTCGCAGCCGCTCGCCGGTGCCGCTGTCGTCCCCGGTGTCGAGGACGGTGATCTCGCGGCCGCTGACGCCGTCGTGCTCATAGCGCTCGCGGAAGCGCTCGATCAGGTAGCCGCACGCGAGGACGAATCGCGGAGAGTCGATCTGGGTGGCGTACACGTCCATGACGTGCTCGACGATCGGTCGACCGCCGAGTTCGACCAGTGGTTTGGGAGTCTCGACCGTCTCTGGATGGAACCGTGTGCCGCGGCCACCGCAGAGGATGACGACATCCATTCAGCCGTCACGCATGCTGCCGGCGAGGAAGGGGGAGCCGTTCCGGAAGGCGGACTCGTACCACTCGATCGTGGCTCGCAGGCCTTCGTCGAGCGAGTACTCCGGCGCCCACCCGAGCAGCTCCCGGGCCTTGTCGTTGGTGCAGTACATCCGCCAGATCTCGGTCGGCCGATACTGCACGGCGCCGTACTCGACCGGGACGGGATCGCCCATGAGGCTGAGGGTCCGGGCGACCACGTCACGCATGGAGATCTCCTCTCCGCACCCGACGTTGATGAGCTCGCCGTCGATGCCGGGAGCGGTGGCCGCGAGTACGAAGGCACGGGCGAGGTCGTCGACGAAGTTGAACTCCCTCGTCTGGTGGCCCTCGGTCATCTGGAAGGGTTGGCCCCGGAGGGCCCCCAGGATGAGTTCCGGAAGGATCCTGTCCGGGGTCTGCCACGGCCCGTATGCGTTGAACGGCCGCAGGTACGTGATCGGCCAGTCGTAGGCCGCCTGGAACATGCGGCAGTAACGCTCGCCTGCGTATTTGGACACCGAGTACGGGGACAGAGGGTTCACCGGGCCACCCTCGCGGAACGGGACGTCGACGTCGCCGTAGATCTCGCTCGTGCCCGTGTACACGAACCGGTCGAACTCGCCTCGAAGGGCCTCGAGCAGGTTCACGGTTCCCTGGATGTTGACCTGGATGTTCTCGTCGACCCGATAGAACGACTTGCCGACGTGCGAGAACGCTGCCAGATGCAGGACGATCTCCGGTTGGATCGTGCGGACCACGTGGTCCATCGAGGAACGATCGGCGACGCTCGCCTCGACGATCCGTACGTCGTCGACGACGTCGGCCAGTCGCTGGGGCAGGACCGACGAGACGCTGGAGGACATCGCAGCCACCTCCGCGCCACCTTCGAGGAGCCGGCGTACGACGTGAGACCCGATGAACCCGCTCGCTCCGGTGACCAGCACTGTTCGTCCACGCACCATAAGGCGACGGACCCTACCCGAGCTCCTTCCGTGCGACGGGCGGTTCCGCACCGGAATAGATCCGCTCGTACGTCGGGACCAGCGATGGCCAGTCGTAGGGCGTCGCCACATCTCGGCAGTGGTCTGTGATTCCCGGTCGGGTGGCGAGGTCGAGCACCTCGTCGCATGCATCGACGAGGGATTCGAGGTCGTCTGGACGGCACAGAACGCCGGCTCCCGGCGCCACCCGCTCGCGGCTGGCGCTGTGATCCGCGGCGACGATCGGTGTGCCGCAGGCCAGCGACTCGACGAGCGCGAGTGCGAACGACTCCCACTTCGACGGGATCACCGTTGCCCACGCCCGGCTG
Organism: Acidimicrobiales bacterium; assembly: GCA_038255425.1. Taxonomy (GTDB): domain Bacteria; phylum Actinomycetota; class Acidimicrobiia; order Acidimicrobiales; family Salinilacustritrichaceae; genus Salinilacustrithrix. The sequence goes on along the minus strand of JBBSLH010000004.1, from coordinate 10,357 downwards.
TAGACCTCGGCGAGATCTGGTGTGGCGAGCGGCAGCACGGTGACCTGGTCGAGCGTCCGACCCGTGAGATGGCGGAGGAGCGGCCCCGGATCGCCGGGTCCACTCAACTGGAGCCGGGTGCGGGGTCGTCGCTCGAGGAGGCGCTCGAATGCCGTCAGCAACAGTGGCAGGTTCTTCATCGGGTCCTCGAACGTGCCGCAGTACAGAAGAGTCGGATCGGTCGCCTTGGGTGCGACCGGCCCGAAGCGGCGCAGGTCGACGCCCCCCGGCGTGAGCACCGGCAGGCGACCGAACGTATCGGCGAGTGCCCGCCCGGCCGCGAGCGACAGACACCCGTAGTCGTCTACGTGCTCGGTCACGAAGGCATGGGGTCGCCGATCGTGGCGGTCGGCCCACAACGCCCGGTCCGGGATCCCGAGGTTCGTGTATACCGAGCGACCGACGCGCCCGAGGCGGCCGGCCACGATGGAGGCCGCCGCGTCGGTGGGGAGGAGCGAGTGGGTGACGTCGAAGCCGCGGAGCAGCCGCGGGAGCACCTGCAGTCCGAATACGCGCTCGACCACGTGGGGTGCTCCGGGTGCGGGTCGGAACCTGCGCATGATCACGCCCGACTCGGCGCCCCGTCCGGCGGCGGAGGCCGAGGTCGAGAAGACGGTCACGTCGTGGCCGGCCGATGCGACCGCACGGGAGAGCTCGTGAAGGTATCGCTCACCTCCGCGACGCACGTCGGGCCAGCAGTACGCGTGCGTGAACGCAATCCGCATCACGGCTCCCCGGCCGGCGACAACACGCCGCTGATGTGAGCGGGGACGACCGCCAGCAGACGACGCGCCGCGGTCAGCCGCGTGCGATCCCGGGCGAGCACTGACGCCGCGACACCGGTCGCGCCCTTCACGGCGGCGCCGACGGCGTTGAACGCCGCATAGACGCGCGTCGGGCCGCGACCGAGCGCATCGGCGGCCCAGTCGTACGTCGCCGCCCAGTACCGGGCCTCGCGCTGGTCTCCCCACCGTTGCGCTCCGGCGACGTTGCCGACGTGCGGGACCGACACCTCGGCCACGAGCCCGACGACCCAGCCGTCCCGACGCAGGCGCCAACACAGGTCCAGGTCCTCGACGTACATGAACCAGCGTTCGGAGTACGGCATGTCGTCGACTGCGGCGCGGCGCATCACGTGGACGGCCCCGATGGCCCAGTCGACCGGGCCCGACTGATCGTGTGCGGCGGCGCCCTCGAACCAGAACCGTCGACCCAGGCGACCGCGAAGCGCACTCGTCGGGAGGAGGTTGGCCGCGGCGGCCACGCTGGGCGCGGGGAATCGGTGGACCGAGTGTTGGAGCCTTCCGTCACTGCCCAGCAGACGGGGCACGACCAGCCCCGTCGACGGCTTGCTCCTCAGCGCGTCGACGAGGCCCGCCAGCGAACCGGGAGGGGGCTCGGTGTCGGGGTTGAGCGCGATCAGAATCTCTGCGTCCGTGTCGGCGAGTGCCTGGTTCATCGCCACGGCGTAACCCTCGTTGCGAACGTTGCGCTTCAACACGACCCAAGGGTGCCGAGCCACGCGGGTGGTGGAGTCGTCAGAGGAATCGTTGTCGACGACGACAACCTCGGCATCGAGGTCTCCGAGCGCGGCAGGGACGGCAGCAAGGCACCGGTCGAGGTGCTCGGCGGTGTTCCACGAGACGATGCCGACACGGACGTCGGTCACGAGACGGAGGCCCGACTCATGGTCGTCTTCCGCTCAGGAGCGGAGTAGGGGTGGACCGGAATGGTAGAAGGAGGCATGAGCCAGACACGACGTGCTTGGTACCACTCCATCGACCTACCCGACGGCACCACGACGCCAGGCTACTTCGACACGCGGTCCACAGCGGACGCGCTCGAGTGGCCAACCGGGTTGCCGGGCGGGCGCTGCCTCGACGTCGGGACCTTCGACGGGTTCTGGGCCTTCGAGCTGGAGCGACGCGGTGCCGCGTCGGTGACGGCCCTCGATGTCGACGATCCCGACGACCTCGACTGGACCTACGACGAGGCGGTTCGAGGCCCAGAAGTCGTCCGCTCGTGGGGTGCGGAGCGAGGCCCGGGATTTCGAGACACCGCACGGTTGCTGGAGTCGGAGGTCGAGCGCGTCAGTTGCTCGGTGTATGACCTCGACCCTGACATCCACGGCCGCTTCGACGTCGTCTTCTGCGGCGCGCTGCTCCTCCATCTCCGAGAGCCGATCCGAGCGCTCGAAGCGATGCGTCGGGTGTGCGACGGCCACCTCATGCTGGTCGAGACGCTCGACCCCGTGGTCGATCTGGTCGCCCGTGGAGTGCCCGCTGCTCGGTTCCACCCAGACTGGGACCAGTGGTGGCGCGTCAACAGCGCGGGCCTCAAGGAGATGGTCACGGTTGCCGGGTTCGAGATCACGTGGACCTCGTCCCGCCTCCTCGTGCCATACGGGAAGGGGAACGAGGACCCCCGTCCCCCTCGCACCCACAACCTCGCGGCGGCGACCGTACGCGGCCGAGGCATCCTCCACCGGGCCCTCCATGCTCGACCGCGGCCTCGACAGCCCCGGCACTGATGCGGATCCTCGTCCTGACCAACCTGTACCCACCCCATTCCTACGGCGGGTACGAGCGAGCGTGTGCGCAGGTTGTCGAGCGCTGGCGCGCCGAGGGCCACGCCGTCGAGGTGCTCACGAGCGACCACGCCGTCGACGGGGTGGTCGCGGCGATGGATCCCCGAGTGACACGAGCCCTCGACTTCTACTGGCGGGACCACGAGGTCGTGTCGCCGTCGCCGTGGCGACGACTTCGGATCGAGCGCCGGAACCGCGTCGTGGTCGACGCCACCGTGGAGCGGTTCGCACCAGACATCGTGTCGGTCTGGAATCACGGGGCCATGTCGTACGCGCTGTTGGCGGAGATCCGGGCCCACGGCCTGCCCCTCGCGCTCGTGGTCGCCGACGACTGGCTGTGTTGGGGCCCCGACTTCGACATGTGGACCCGGATGTTCGACGCGCACGGACGAGCGATGCGGGTTCTCGGCGACGTCGTCTCCGCAGTCGTTCGCGTGCCCACCCGCTACCCGGATCTCGCTTCGGGGGCGGTCCCGCTCTACGCGAGTGATCATCTGCGCCAGCGGGTGAAGGAGTCGTCCCGGTTCGCCTTTCCCCACGAGGAGGTCGTTCCGTGGGGAATCGACCTCGACCGGTTCTCCCTGGCGCCTCACGAGACCCACGACCGTGTGCGTCGTCTGGTGCTGGTCGGGCGCATCGACGAGCGAAAAGGCGTCTTCACATCGGTCCGGGCTCTCTCGCACCTGGACGGGATGTCTCTCCGGCTCGTCGGACCAGCGACTCGCGATGCCGAGTCACGACTTGCTGCGGTGGTCGCTGATGCAGGGGTCGTCGACCGCGTCGAGCGAGCGCTGGCCGCGGCCGACGACATCGAGCAGTACTTCCGATCTGGCGACGTCGCGCTCTTTCCGAGCGAGTGGGAGGAGCCATTCGGCCTCGTCGGCCTCGAAGCGATGGCATCGGGCGTGCCCCTCGTCGCCACGGGAACTGGCGGCTCGGGCGAGTATCTGGTCGACGGGGAGAACGCGCTCGTCGTTCCCCCCGCTGACCCGGTCCGGTTGGCGGCGGCGATCGAACGACTCGACGCGGATCGAGCGCTACGCGGACGGCTGGTTCGAGGGGGGCTCGAGACGGCGCGACGCTATGGAGTCGCCACGATGGCCGAGACGCTCCTCGACCACCACCGGTCCCTGTGCGGCGCGACCTGACACTTGGCGGGGTGGATGGGTTTGCCATGCTGATCGGTCGTAACGGAGCGTTGGTCGCTGGGGGACTCGATGACGACACATGAGGCCAGGGAGGGTTCAGGGCGATGAGCCGGCTGCTGCGCCGCGCGTTGCCCGTACTCCTCGGGGTCGCAGCGGTCGTCGCGCTGGTCGTGGTCTCCGCCGGGCTCCGGGCCCGAGGGGTCGAGCGCGACCTTCGCGAAGCCAGGGGCCTGATCGACGATGCCGACGCCGCGCTCGACGACGACCGCGTCGGCGACGCACGAGCGTCGCTCACCCGAGCCCAGCAGCTCCTCACCAGCGCGAACAGTGATCTGTACGGTCGGTTGGAACTCGACCTCATCGGTGTCGTTCCAGGTGTGTCGCACAATCTCCGGGCGCTCCGTGACTCGGTCGGACTGGCGCTGACGATGGTCGACGGCGGGGGGCGCATCCTGGAACAGGCGGCCGCGCTCGAACGCGAGGACGGAACGATCGAAGTGCCGTTCGAGTCCGGAGCGATCCCACTCGGGGCAGTCGTGGCCGCCCAACGGGAGATCGACGCGCTCGCCGGGAGCCTGCCGGGCCCCGACGAGGAGCCATCCCGCCGGTTCCTGCTTCCACAGGTGGCCGAGGCGCGGAGCGACCTGCTCGACGAGGCGCAACGCCGACGCGACCAACTCGATGTGTTGTCGAGGGGTCTCGAGGTGCTCAGCGACATGGCTGGTGGGAACGGGGATCGCCGCTACCTCCTCGCCGTCGCCAACACAGCGGAGATGCGCGGCACCGGCGGGATGATCTTGAACTATGGGGTGCTCGACGGCCGAGACGGCGACTTCGAACTGTCCGCCTTCGGACGTATCGACGAACTCCTGCTCGAACAGCCGGTACCCGCCGAGGAATCGGGCCTGCCCGAGGACTATCTCGCCCGGTGGGAGGGCTTCGACGTCCGTCAACGCTGGCGAAACGCCAACGTCGCCGCGGACTTCACGCTGGTGGCGCCGTTCCTCGAGCAGATGTACACCGCGGCGACCGATCTCCCGGTCGACGGCGTGATCCAGATCGACCCGCAGGGGTTGGCAGCGGTACTCGAGGGCATCGGACCCGTCCTGGTGGAAGGCCTGGGTGCTGTCGACGCCGACAACGTCGTCGACCTCACGCTCAACACCGCGTATCGGGTGTTCCCCGACATCGAGTCCCGCTCCGACGTGCTCGGCGACGTGGCCGAGGCGGTGTTCACGTCGCTACTCGAAGGCCGTTACGACAGCTTGCGCCCGTTGGCCGACGCCATCGTGCGCACAGTCGAGGGCCGCCATGTCCTCGTGCACGCGGATCAGCGCGCCGTCCAAGACCAGAGTCGCTTCTTCGGCGCCGACGGAGGGCTGCTCGATCCAGCAACAGTCGACTCGGTCGTGCTCACTGTGCAGAACACCAACGCCACGAAGCTCGATTACTACCTCGACACTGCGATGACCATCACCGGTGACCGGCCCGCTGACGACGTCGGATCGCTGGCCGTGGCCGTCACGTTGACCAACACCGCTCCGCCTGGAGAGTCGACGCCGCAGTACATCTTCGGCCCCTTCCAGGAGGCCGGCGCCCCGGGGCGTTACCGAGGGATCGTGTCGCTGTACCTCCCGCGAGGAGCGACGATCACCGCGTCGGACGGGTTTTCGACGACCACTCCTCAGGTGTTCACCGAGGGCGGTCGGACCGTGGTCAGCTACGTCACCGAAGTGGACGCGGGCTCGGCCACGACGCTCACGATGCAGCTGACCGTACCGCCGCCGCCGACCGGAGCGGCCACGCTCATCCTGCAGCCGACGCCCCGCGTCCGCTCGACCACAGTCGTGGTCGATGTCTCGACGGGTGGAACCGGTGGGCTCACGGCATCGGCGACGCTCGAGCGAGCGCTGCTGCTCCGACCAGGCGACGACGCAGCGCCTCTGCCGACGGGATTGGTGTCGTTGCGCGGCTCCGGGTGAGCGGCTGCTGCGACGCCGGGCCAACTGGTACTCTGTGTCGCATTCGCGAACCCGCTCGGCGCAACCCGGCCCGTGGGGACCATTGCGGGCGCAAGCCGATCACCAGGACGCCAGTGCAACCGATGCAGTTCACCAACACACCTCATCGACGCCGTCATATGGCCTTTTCGTCGGTCGTGGCGTTCCTGGTCCTCCTTGTCGCGTCACCCGCGGGCGCCCAGGAAAATCCCTACGGCTCCACCTCGACCACTTCCCCCCCACCGGGATCCGCCGTCTCCTGCTCCGTCGACGTGTCTGAGGCGCAGGTCGGATCGACGGTCACGGGTACGGTGAGTGGAGTCCTCCCGAACTCGGAGGTCCGGATACAACTCGGATCCACCACTGTTTCCACCGAGACGGCCGACGACGGCAGCCCGACCACCGACGTGGGCTTCTCGTTCGTCGTTCCTGCCGTGGACCCGGGCGACTATCCGGTCGTCGCGTCCAGTGCGTCGTTCACGGCTCGCTGCGCGTTCCCCGATGGGGGAGACGTGTTGTCGATACTCGCGGAGCGCGGCTCGGCGGGGGCTGGAGGCGGCGGCGGGTCGTTGGCGTTCACCGGCTCCGACATCGCGCTCTTGGCGGCGGTCGCGCTCGCACTCATCGCCGTCGGCTACGCCTTCTACCGGCGCGGCAAGCGGTCTGAGGCCGATGTCCGCTGAGCTGCGCCGACGTGCGTGTGCCGACCGGCGCCGAAGCGCGAAACTGTCGTGGCCGTGATCCGCATTGGCACGAACAAGTCGCCGGCCAGTCCAGACGACCTGTTTTCGGTTGATCTCGCATGGCCCGGTGTCGAGGATGGCTCCGCTCCGAGCGAAGCCAAGACCAACACGATCAGCGCACGTGGCGAAAAGGATCCCAACTCCGTGGCCCTCGAGCGGGTCGAAGTTGAACTTCGAGCGTTGCGTGACGAGATCCGCCGACTCCGTCGACAGGTCGATCGGCTGGTGCCCGGCGAACCGGCGAGATCCGACTGATCACTATCGGTCTGACCTCCCGTCAGCCCCAGAAATCGACGGTGACCCAGACCTTGCCCTGACCGTCGACGACACAACCGGTCGCCACGTGGGTATAGCCGCCGTTGAGGATTGCCCCGCGGTGCCCGGGCGACGCGACCATGTTGTCGAACACGGCCCGGTCGCCACGTGAGTTGTAGCCGACGTTCTCGCCCACGGCTCCGGCCTGGGGCCGAGCGGCGCCGACCTGACCGACGTAGTTGGGGTTGTGGGCCAGGTTCTGGTTGCGGGCCATCGACATCGACCAGTCGAGCGGGATGTGGGCGATGCCGCCGTCGACGGTCAACGGGGCGACGCCGTTCGAGTTGCGGTAGGAGTTCATCCACGTCCCGAAGTTGGCGGCGCACGAGCCACTCGGAGTTGGCCCAGCCGGCGGGGGAGGCGGTGGAGCCGGTGCGGGAGCGGGGGCTGGCGCCGACGCCCGTCCGGACGACGAAGGAACGGGTGCTGACTTCGGCGCCGTCGTGGTCGGCGGCGGGGGAGGCGCCGTGGTCGTCGTGGTTGTCGTGCTTGTCGTCGCGATCACCGCTGCGGCAAGGTCGGTGACGCCACCAGGATCGACGAGCGTGAGTCGCTGGAGCCCACCGTCGGCGGCGGAGGCGACCACGGCATCGTCACGTCGTCCTGCGTCGCCGGTGCCGGTGCCGGCACCGGTGCTGCTCGCGAACACGACGCCCAGCAACGTCGCCAGGGCCACGGCCAGGAGGGGAAGTCGGTCAGTGCGGCTCATCAGTCCTCGGGGCAACGCGCTCGACGAAAGCGCGAGCCTACGGGTTGGCGTCCACCCTCAGAAGATCTCGAGGGCGGCGACCGTCTCCGCGACCAGTGAACGCAGCGGGATGTCCACCGGCAGGGGCAGGTCTGAAGCGAAGTCTTTCCACCCTTGTCCTTGAGCATTCGCCCGAAGGTGAGATCGCAGGGTCGACGTTGTAGACGAAGACGAGCTCCTGCTCCGACTCCCCAGTAGTTCCCATGCGATCGACCGTAGCCCGGACGCGGACCAGGTCAGAGCGGAAACCCGCTCTGACCTGGACTTTCGAGTGGTGGTCGGGACCGGCGTCGATCCGGTGACCTACCGCTTTTCAGGTGATCAGAGCCGATCCGCTGACCTGCGTCGATTCGACGTTTTTGCAGGTCAGAGCCGGTTTTCGTCGACCGCCAGTGACCGCCGAAACGCGCGATTCCCCGCCCGATGTTGCACGGATGTTGCACGACGGCGTGAAGCCCGCCAGTCCCGACCACCTCACCGAGCCCGGAACACATGAGGAAATCTTGCGATCCGGTAAGCAGTTCGCGGGTTCTGCGACTCTGGATAGGCAATGGGGCAGTTCGACTTTGACGCGTGGTACCGGGCCAACGGCTCGCGACTGGTGGCGACGGTCCGAGCCGCAGTGCTCGACGAAGAGATCGCCCGGGACGCCGTGGCCGAGGCTTGTGCTCGTGCGCTGCGCCGTTGGGGTCGGTCGGTTCCGGACAACCCCAGCGGTTGGGTGTACGTCGTAGCGCTCCGAGAGGCGCGCAAGCGGAGGTCCCGGCTGGACTCCACGGAAACCCTTGTCGACGGTCATCTTGGGTCCAGTGAGGATCACATCGCACGACACGACCCCGTCTGGGAGGCCGTCGCCCAGTTACCGGACCGGATGCGCCACGCCGTGGCACTCCGGTATGTGGGCGATCTGACCGAGGCGCAGGTCGCCGACGTGCTGTCCATCTCTCGTGGTGGAGCTTCGTCGTTGCTTCACAAGGCCCGAGAGGAACTCCGAACGAGACTCGAGGACGAGGTGGTCGACGATGCCCGACCCTGAATCAAACCTGGAAACGTCGTTGTCCTCCTGGGCTGATGACGTGACCGCAATGACCGATGCGCCAGACCCCGACGCGATCGTCCGACGGGCTGGCGAGATCACGCGCCGCCGACGCGTTGGCGCGCTCGGCGTTCTCGTCGCGTCGGTGCTCCTTGGCGTAGTGGTGGTCGGACCGTGGAGGAACTCCCCGCAAGAGGTCCGGTCCGCTGACCACCCCGATGACATCCAACCGACCCTGGTCGAGACCGGTCGTGCCCCGGTCGGTGATGTGTGGGCGGCAGAGCCCGGACCCGATGGGTCGCTCTACGCCTCGACCATCGGCGAAGGTGTGGTCCGCCTCGATGCCGACATGAATGTCGACACGCTCCTCGAGCCTGGCTCGGCGGCATCCAGTTCGATCGATGCCGACAGTGCGGGGCGATGGTTCGTGATCGGCGCGAAGCCAGGCCCCACGTTCCCGGGCGATGATGACCCCACCTTCATCCCAACCCTTGTCGAGATCAATCCGTCCGGTGGGGGTCGTGTCCTTCACGAGTTCGACGACGAGGTCGTCATCGCTGGAGGCGGGGTCCTCGATGTCGCAGGCACCTCGGCCGTGGCCGCATTCGACGAGAGCCTCTACCGAGTCGAGCTCAGCACCGAATCTGTTGCGGCGGTCGCGGAACTCGACTCGATCGTCCGCCACGTCGCGCAGACGACCGATTCGATCTGGGCGAGCACAAGCGAAGCGCTCTACGAACTCGACCCGACCACACTCGAAACACGACGACGGCTCGGGCAGCTTGCCGACGCCCGCCTCGCCGTCGTCGACGACAACCTGGTTGCCTCGGGCAGCCAGGGCCAACTCTTCCTTGTGAGTGACACGGCAGCGCCGATCGCGAGCGACATCTCCGCACTCGCACTCGTGAGCGACGGGATGCGATTGTGGGCAAGCTCGACCGACTTCCAGCTGGCACTCATCGGCGCAGACGGCGTCGAGGTGCAGCGATTCACCCTCGAAGGGTCGCGCCAACTCATCGTGGGCGCGCAGGACGACGTGATCTGGACGGTGAGCATCAGCGATGGCGTACTGATCCGCTACGAGGTCCGAGGGCTCGACCGGACGGATCCGACAACCGCACCGACGACCGTGCAGGACGACACCGCGACGACGGCCGTCCCAGCTGAAACGCCGACGCTCACGGACCGGCAGCTGGTCGACTCGTTTCTCTCCTTCGCTCGAAGCCCGAGCGAAGCGACGCTGGCCGCGCTGCCGCTCGCCCCTGAGGTTCGACTGGGACTCGGTCCCGACCTGATCTCGACTGCGACAGCTGCATCTCTCGCCGATCCGAACTCGTGGGATCTCGACGTTGAGGCCTTCGCCGGCGGCGAGGGGCCGTTCTCCGCGCTCGATCGCGCCGTAGATGCCGGCGCGACGACGGTCACCGTCGGGGCGCACGATCGCTGTGCGAGCCCTCCAGGCCCTACCCCACCCGAAGTGGAGGGACTCCGACGCGTGAGCGTGCAGCCAGACGCGGAGAGCATGTCGACCTGTCTCCAGTGGTGGAGCGTCGATTTCTTCGTCGACAACGGCGCGGTGGTGGCGATCACGCTCGATCTCTGGGAGCCGTGACCACGCCGTCGGAGGTGAACAGCGCCGCGCACGTACCCCGGGGTAGTGACGCTGGCGAGTGACTCCACCCTGACGTCGCTTTCCTCAGCGAGCGATCTTCTCAAGTCCGCCAGTGTCCGCCTGTGACCG
>JBBSLH010000003.1:0-43339 GCA_038255425.1 Acidimicrobiales bacterium | reverse complement strand
CGGCCGAGTGTGAATCCTTCGTCGTTGAAATTCTCCGTGATGACGACGTCCGTCGGGTCGGCGGGCATGATGAGATCGACGTCGATGCGGTTACCTGGCGCGACGACGAAGCCGTCGGCTGGTTGGGTCTCGCGCACGAGCATGCCGTCGACGGCGATCAACCGGGCGGACAGTCCACCGAAGTCTGGGGCATAGGGGCGTCCGTTCGACGCGTTGATGATCCGAAGGCGAATTCGTTCGCCCGGTATGACGTCCACCACCGGTGCGACGATGCCATTCGTCGTGACCACGTCGCCCCATCGGCCGTTGTGCTGGATGGCGTTCGGATCGTCGAAGTCCTCGACGATGGTGCCGTCGTCGTTGAACAGCCAGTCGTCGATGACCCACACGATGTCCTGCGAGTACTCGGGCTCGGCGGGGTTGACGACGACGATGCTGCCGTAGAGGCCGCGGTCGAGTTGTTCGCTGCCGTTCGTGTGCGAGTGGTACCAGAAGGTGCCGGCGTCGGGTGGCGTGAACCGGTATTGGAACGAGTCACCGGGCTCGACCGGGGTCTGGCTGAGGCCGGGAACGCCGTCCATGTCGTTGGGCACGCGGATGCCGTGCCAGTGGATCGTGGTCGACTGCGGTAGGTCGTTGGTGAAGTCGACCGCAAGTGCGTCGCCCAGATCGACGCGGATCCCTGGGCCGGGGACACTGCCGTTGTAGGCCCAAACGGGCGTCTGTCTTCCGCCCTCGATCTCGATCACGGCCGGCGCGGCGACGAGGTCGACCTGTTGCTCGACTCCGGTCGAAACTGCCGAGACGGGGTATGCAGCTGCGAACTCTTCGATGAGGCCGGGCCGCGGATCTGCGGATGGGCGGAGCACGACAAGCGCAACCGCACCGACGACCACCACGACACCGACAACGACGAGGCGGACCCGATAGGTCATCGAACGACCCCAGGGCCGTCATCGGCCAGAACGCCGTCAAGACAGAAACGCAAGTTGCACATGCACCGACGATACCCTGCCGGGGTATGCTCTTCGTAGTCGGCCAGAACGCGTCGACCCAGATCCTCCAAGAAGGCGAGCCTCCCATGAGCGTCACCACCCAGAAGGTCATCGGCATGTCGTGCGATCACTGCATCAACGCCGTCACTCAAGAAGTCACTGCGATCGATGGTGTCACCGCTGTCGATGTGAACCTTGATGCTGGCGAAGTCACGGTCACGTCCGATGCCGACCTCGACCTGGCCGCGTTCGCCGCCGCGATCGATGAAGCCGGTTTCGAGGTCGGCGGGACATGACCGTCCCGGTGAAGCTTGCTCTGTTCGCCGCGGTGCTGGCCCTCCTCTTCGCGGCTGGCCTGCTCGTGGGCGACCTGGTCGGTCCGATCGACACTGGTTCGACGACACCGATGAATCACGGAGCGTCCTGATGTCAACGACCGAATCCGCCAGGGCGAACACTCCCGCCGCAACATCGTCGACCGGGGACGCCACGTCGTCGGTCGAACTCGCGATCAGCGGCATGACGTGCGCGTCGTGCGCGATGCGGATCGAGAAGAAGCTCAACAAGCTCGACGGCGTCGTCGCGACCGTCAACTACACGACAGAGAAGGCCACCATCGAGTTGCCCGCGACGTTGACCGTCGCCGACCTCGTCGACACCGTCGAGGCCACGGGCTACGGCGCCACTCCCCCGGCACCATCCGGGGCGGCGATCGATCCGGGAGACGACTTCGAGATCGAAGACGAGACCGCATCGTTGCGGCAGCGTCTCCAGATCACGGCTGCTCTTGCCGTCCCGGTGATCTTGTTGTCGATGATTCCTGCGTTGCAATTCGACGCGTGGCAGTGGATGTCGCTCACGCTCGCCGCTCCGGTGGTGACGTGGGGCGCGTGGCCGTTCCACAAGGCTGCGTGGACCAATCTCCGGCACGCCGCAGCGACGATGGACACGCTGATCTCTGTGGGTGTGCTCGCCGCGTTCGGTTGGTCGCTCTACGCCCTGTTCCTCGGCGATGCTGGCGTCATCGGCTTGAGTCACGGCTTCTCGTGGACCGCAGACCGTGGCGCTGGCGCCTCGCAGATCTACCTCGAGGTCGCCGCTGGCGTCACGATGTTCATCCTCGCCGGGCGCTACTTCGAAGCACGAGCGAAGCGTCGATCCGGTGCGGCTCTGCGAGCGCTCCTGGAACTGGGCGCCAAGGACGTCGCGCTGTTCCGCGACGGTGTCGAGACGCGTGTCCCGATCGATCAGCTGGTCGTCGGCGACCAGTTCGTCGTCCGCCCGGGCGAGAAGATCGCCACCGACGGCCATGTCGTCGAGGGCACTTCGGCCATCGATGCATCGCTGCTCACCGGCGAACCGGTCCCTGTCGAGGTCGGTCCGGGCGACGATGTCGCTGGTGCCACCGTCAACGCCGGCGGGCGGCTCGTGGTCGAAGCGACCCGGGTCGGTGCTGACACCGCGCTGGCCCAGATCGCCCGCCTCGTCGAACAAGCCCAGACCGGGAAGGCGCAGGTCCAGCGGCTCGCCGACCGCGTGTCGGCGATCTTCGTGCCGATCGTGATCTCGATCTCGGCTGCAACGCTCGGGTTCTGGCTCGCCGCGGCGTCCACGAACAACACCACCGTCGCGTTCACCGCCGCGGTTGCGGTGTTGATCATCGCGTGCCCGTGCGCGCTCGGGCTGGCGACGCCGACCGCGCTGATGGTCGGAACCGGCCGCGGTGCACAGATGGGCATCCTCATCAAGGGACCAGAGGTCCTCGAATCCACGCGCCGAATCGACACCATCGTGCTCGACAAAACCGGCACCATCACCACTGGCCGCATGGCACTCGTCGACGTGATCCCGGCCGCGGGCATCGACAGAGACGAAGCACTCCGCCTCGCAGCGTCACTCGAAGATGCCTCCGAACATCCCATCGCCCGTGCGATCGCCGCGGGCGCACGCGAGCAGGGCATCGAGTTGGCTGCCGTCGAGTCGTTCGAGAACACCGAAGGACTCGGCGTCCAAGGCGTCGTCGACGGTCATGCCGTGATCGCTGGCCGCTCCGCGTTCCTCGCCGACTGGTCGATGCATCTCGACGCGACACTCACCGCGGCCAAGGACGCAGCCGAAGGCGCCGGCCAGACCCCGATACTCGTCGGCTGGGACGGCGCAGCGCGTGCCGTCGTCATCGTCGCCGACACGGTCAAGGACACCTCAGCCACGGCCATCGCCCAACTCAAAGCGCTTGGACTCCGACCCGTACTCCTCACCGGGGACAACGAACGTGCCGCTCGTTCGGTCGCTGCGCTCGTCGGTATCGACGAAGTCATCGCCGAAGTCCTCCCGTCGGACAAGGTCGACGTCGTCACCCGACTCCAATCCGAGGGAGCGGTCGTCGCCATGGCCGGCGACGGAGTCAATGACGCCGCCGCGCTCGCCCAAGCCGATCTCGGGCTCGCCATGGGAACCGGAACCGACGTCGCCATCGAAGCCAGCGACATCACCCTCGTGCGCGGCGACCTCCGAGCCGCCGCCGACGCAATCCGGCTCTCCCGGCGAACGCTGGCCACGATCAAGGGCAACCTGTTCTGGGCCTTCGCCTACAACGTCGCCGCACTCCCCCTCGCCGCAGCCGGACTCCTCCATCCGATGCTCGCCGGACTCGCCATGGCGTTCTCCAGCGTCTTCGTCGTCACCAACAGCCTTCGCCTACGCACATTCAGGTCAGAAGCAATCGACCAGGGGAGCACCCGATGACCCGCGGCTACACCGCCAACAAGGACCAGATCGCCAAACGACTCGCCCGCATCGAGGGCCAAGTGCGCGGCATCGCCAAGATGGTCGACGAAGACCGGTACTGCATCGACGTCCTCACCCAGATCAACGCCATCAGCGCCGCACTCGACAAGGTCGCCCTCGGACTCCTCGACGCCCACGCCCACCACTGCCTCACCGACCCAACCGGCCCGACCCAACCGGAGCACCGAGTCGACGAACTCATGGGTGCGGTCGGCCGCCTTCTCAAACGGTGAGTTCGTTGCGTCGGATCCTTGTCAGCGACATGGCACCACGATCTCGGTTCGGCCGCGGGTGAGGTCAATCGTGCGTTCTACGGTTGCTGTCGGGTATCGGACCGTCACGGTGGCTACCCCTGAGGCCCCGGTGATGAGCTCTCGAGCGTGTGCGCCCAAGAACGTGTGCGGTGCCAGGAGGGCCGTGCTCGCCCCGCGATCAGAGTTGACGATGACGGTGGTTGCGGCGGGGTCGCAGCCAGGACCCGGAAGAACTCGGAGCGTGGGGCCAGTCGTATCGTTTCGGTACACGCGGAGGCCCTGACCGCGGATCACGAAGACGAGGTCAGTGTCGCCGTCGGCGTCGAGGTCTCCCGCGGACATGCCGCGTGATGCGCCCTTCCAATCGAGTCCGAGGTCGGGCCACACGTCGGCGAAAGTCCCGTCGTCACGACTGAGCAGTACCGCAGGTGCGTCATCCACCACGATGGTTGTGCCTTCGATCTTGTTCGGGATGTTGCTCTCGAAGTCACCGAACCCGCCGTTGGCCACGACGACGTCGAGGCGACCATCCAGGTTCAGGTCGACGACCCCAGACGCCCAGCTGCTGGAGATCGTTGCCGCGTCGCCTCGCGGCGGACGGATGCGAGCGAGGCCTGTGTCGGCTCGTGGCCGGTATCCGCCGTCGGGAAGCGCTTCGAGAACTTCGTTGTCCCCGAGGTCCGACAGGTAGGTGTCGAGTCGTCCGTCGCCGGTGAGATCGGCGATCGTCACGCCCATCCCGTCGATCGCGAGGTCGGCACCGAGAGCTGCGGCCTGGTCGGACCAACTGCCGCTCTCATCGAGGCTGTAGACCGAGTCTTTGCCGGAGGCCCACCCGACATCACGGGTCACCCATATCTCTGCCTGGCCGTCACCGTCGACATCGGCAACTTCGGCGGCAAGGGACCGCCGCGTCGAATCCGGGAGATCCACGGCCTGAAACGACCGCGGTGACGACTGCATCCAAACCACATCGGCGGCGGGCTGGTCACGGGGCCCGTATCCGAGACGGGCGATGTCTCGCCGGCCATCTCGGTCGAGATCGGAGATGAGAAGCCCCGTCGTCGGTCGACCGGATTCGAGTTGGTCGCGGTCACTTCGGTCAGGCGCTCGAAGGCGAGCCCACTCACCTCCCCACACGATCGTGTCGTGGGGTCCTTCGCTGCCGTACACGATGTCCACGTGGCCGTCGTCGTCGATGTCGCCGGACGCCACCGAGGTGACCTCGAACGTGGAGTCGAACACTTCCACGAAGTCCCAGCGGCCATCGCGCTCTGCGAAGAACACGCCGCCTGATCCCCCGCCCACGACAACGTCGGTTCGTCCGTCCGCGTCGATGTCAGCGATGGCCACGCCACCGCTGGTCTGGGAGTCACTGGTGTCGTTCCAGGCATTGAATCCGCCGTCGTCCGTGATGTCGAGGAGGTCTGGACGTGGGCCGTCGGTGGCTCGCCAGACACGGAGTTCTTCGGTCAGGGCACCCGGATCGCCGGTCGGATCGTCACCATCTCCGATGACAACTGCGACCCCGGCCCCGGCGAAGGGCAGCGAAATGGCGGCGACCACTGCCCATGCCAGTGACTTGGGCACCCGTCCGGGAAGAGCCTGCGGAGGAAGCATCGACTCTGGCCTCAAGTGCACCCGCTCCCTCCTACGACGAGGCGCAGTTTGCCAGGTTCGATCGCAATCCCGATGGAGTAGACGCTCGTGCCCCACCCCCAGAGCAAGAAAACGAGAGCGGCCAAGGCGAAACGGTCACGAGCGCGGGCCAACGTCGATGCCAACGAGCGATTCTCCAAACAGGAAGCACGGCTCGCCCGACAGGTCGAAGAACGGCACACGAAGGTCCGCCAAGACCGACGACGTCGGCTCCGCAACATCAGCATCGATGTCGTCGCGACCGCACCCTGCCATCACCACATCGTTCCCCGCCGGTCATCAACAGGCGCGCACTCCATTTCGCCGACCAAGCCCGCCACAGAACTTCCATACTGGCCAGAACGATGGCGGTTTGGCCGGCGAACTCGGGGCGGACGGCTGCGTCCACTGATTGATGATCTACGACGTGCTGTCGTAGACTTCGCGGCGCCCCGATTCAGGGAGTGGGAAGGTTGGAGAACGTGAGCGTCGGGATCTGCGAGCGATCGAGCGTCCTTGCTGGCGCCGGCGAGCGCTGACTCGTGGCCAGCCGGACAGCTTCCAAGCGACACGCTGCGGCGCGCCCGTCCTCGCGCTCTGGGCGGAGGAAGGCGTCGCCGATGCGAGAACCTCAGCAGGGACGGTGGATTCGACATCTGGCTGTCGCCGGGGCGTCGGCGGCCATCGGCTGGATCTTCTGGCTGACCCGCCCCAACTGGGTCGCCGAGATGCGGCTGTGGAAAGCGGCCGGCGACACGGCCTATGTTCTTCTCCTCATTTCGCTCGCAATCGGCCCGGTTGCCACGCTCTGGCCACCGGCGCGGCGTTGTCTGCGGTGGCGGCGGCAGATCGGTATCTGGTTCGCGATCGTCGCTTCGCTCCATGGTTTCCTGATCCTCAACGGGTGGGCTCGCTGGGGTCTGCGCCGTTTTCTGGGCTATGAGTTCATCCCGCAACTCGGCCGGGAAGCGCGACTCGAGCCGGGATTCGGGTTGGCCAACCTGATCGGTGTGGTCGCGCTCGTTCTGGCGCTGATCCTCGCGGCCACCTCATCGGACAGGGCGCTGCGGTTCCTGGGAAGACCTGCCTGGAGTTGGCTTCACCGCTTGGCCCAGACCGTGCTTGTGCTGTCGTTGTTGCACGGCAGCTACTTCTTGTTCATGCATTTCACCGAGTCGTTCCACAAGGTGCCGCCCGGTCTCGATTGGTTCCGGATCCCGTTCCTTCTGGCCGGGCTCACCGTCGTGGCCTTGGAGATCGCCGCATTCGGCCGCACCGTGGCCACGGACGCGACACCCACTCCGACGGGCAAGGATCGCTCCCGGCAGCGACGATGACCGCGTTGCTCTCGCGGACGAGACGACTGACCGCGTCGGCCGTGATCGCGTGCACCGCGGTCGTCTGGACAGCGTCTGCGCCCGTCGCCGGAGCTCATGAGGTCCGAGTCGTCGTCGCTATCGCGGCTGCCACCGAGCCCACCCCAGCAGGCCGTTCCACGGGGCTCGACGGCCTGCAGCTCGGCATCGATCAGTCGCCCGACGTCGGACACGCTCCAGGCCCTGACGCGGGCGATCATCTCGGGGGTGTCGACGTGGAACTCGTCGTGACCAGCCCGGGCTCGCGGATTGACGACCTCGTCGCCGACGGTGCCGAGATCGTCGTGGTTCTCGACCCCACCGAGGTCTCCGCCGTCGGACGCCAGCTCGCGGGCCGGTCAACGTTGCTCGTGGCCGTATTGGCCAACGAGACCGCTATACCCGAGATCAGGCCAGACCGGATGGTTCTGCTTCGCTCCATCCCTCGCGGTGAGGCCTCGACCACGGCAGCCGACTTCGAGACCGCTTTCATCGCCGCACACCAGCGTGCTCCGAGCGATCGTGACGCGCTCGGCTATGACGTGTCCCAGCTCCTCGACGTCGTGCTCGCGAAGATCGATGGTGAGGTCTTGGAGGTCAGATCCGGATCCACGTTCTGGTCGGAGGCTCAAGCGCGACTCATCTCCAGCCGTATGGAGGTGGCCTTCGTATTCGAAGGCTCATCGGCTGATCGACCGGAGTCGACACCGGATTCCAGGGATGGACAATCAACGCTGTTCGAGCCATTGGATGCTGGTCGTCACCGGCGGGGTGGTGGGGCCTCTGGCGATTGTCGGGGTGGTGGCGCGACGGCGCCGCGTCGCTGCGCGGGTGTCGGCCAGCTACGACAGCGCGTAGCATCCACCTCTGAAGGCCGATCCTGACGGAGTAGATGTCTGTGCCCCACCCGCAGAGCAAAAAGGCGAGAGCTGCCAAGGCGAAACGCAACCGAGCGCGGGCCAACGTCGATGCCGAGGAGCGACTGACCAAACAAGAGGCACGTCTCGCCCGGCAGGTGGAGGAACGGCGAGCGAAGGACCGGCGGCGCCGTCTACGGCGGGTTCGCAACGTCGGCGTCGGCGTCGGCGTGGTCGCCGCTGTCGTTGCCGGTGGCTGGTTCGTGTTCAGACCGGGCCCAGAGTTGGATGGTGTGGCCCGGCCCGCGAACCAGGGCGGCGGTCACGTCGCGGCTGCGACGTACGACACGCCGACCCCGACGAGCGGCGCCCACGACGCCAGCGCTCCGGGCTGTGCGACGTATCGCGAACCGCTCGAACCTGCGCTCGCAGTTCACGGCCTCGAACACGGAGCGATCGTGCTTTGGTACGACGCAGACCGACCGGAACTGGCCGATGAGCTGAACTCATTGACCGAGGAGTGGGACAGTCACGTGATCGTCTCGGCCAACGCAAGCCTCGACGCGCCGATCGTCGCAACCGCGTGGAACCGGCTCAAGTCCTACGAGCCCGGGGATCCCGAGATCAACGACTTCGTTCGCACCTACCGAAAGCGCGGCCCGGAGTCGGTCGCGTGCGACACCTAGTTCGTCGTCGCCCGCACGGGCCGGCAGTCGGTCATGAACCGCCGAGGTTCCCGACGCCCGCCTTGATTCTGCGATCTCGCCCGATGACTCCGACGGTCGCGGCCACGCTGGCGAGCGCGACCACGATGGACGTGAGGTGTTGACGAGTGATGCCGTCACCAACATGAGGCAGCCAGATCGAACCGACAGAACGGACGAGAGCGACCCCCGCCGCGGCCAGAACGACGACAGATACTCGGGCTGCGTGTCGCCGCCGGTATACGTGGAGGCCAATGGCGATCGCTGCAAGCACGGCGGCCATCGCAAGCCCGACCGGAAACATCACGGTCGACAGACCTGGCGGGCGAAGACCCACCGGGCTCAGCGGTCCAAGGCATCCGTCCCGGAAGATGCATGCGGCCTCGTAGCTGGCATAGCCGATGACGGCGAGCGGCACCAGATCCGCGAGGCGTGTGGTGATCGGAACGTCAGCGCGGCGTGCCTGCCACGCGGCAAGCGTCGCGGCGGCGAGCAGAGCGGGCCAGAACTCGACGCCGCTGCGGATGACGAGCATGTCCGAGATGCTCCCGATCGACGACGGGTCGTCGAGGGCAAGGGTGGTGAGACGGCCGACGACGAGGCCTGCGAAGGCGAGCGGGAGGACTGCGTCGACGAACGTTGTGGGCTCGGTGTAGGTCGCGAGGGGCCAGCGCTCGGCCAGCAGAGTCGGGATCCCGAAGGCGGCGATCAGTGATACGACGAGGCCGTAGTCGATCATCGGAGGGCGTCGTCGATGAGGCTGGCGAGTCGTTGTTCGGAGATGCCGCCGTTGACCCTGGCGCGCAGTGTGCCGTCGACACCGAACACATAGGTGGTCGGGTACGCGGTCACGCCGAGCGCGACACGGATCTGCCCGCTCGCGTCGAAGACGTTCGGATAGGTGAGTCCGAGGTCGTCGAGGAACCCCTGCGCCGCGGCAGGGTCGTCCTTGGTCGCGACGCCGAGGATGACTGCGTTGGATCCATACGACGTCGCAGCGTTCTGAAGCAGCGGCATCTCCGTTCGGCACGGTGCGCACCATGAGGCCCAGATGTTGACCACGACGGGGCGGCCTCGAAGGCCGACCAACATGCCTTCGAACTCGGTCAATGACACCGCGTCGAACTGGCCGTCGGCCGGAAGTTCGAGCGGTGGGCCGGAGGGCTCGAAGTCAGGAAGCGACGGTGACCGCAATGCAGTCGACCCAGCCCACAACGCCACGGCAGCGACTGCTGCGATCATGAGCAGGCGCCGAACGTTGAAGGACGATCGTGCGGCGACGGGCTCGGTCACCGGGCAAGTATGGACGACCGCCCAACGCAACGGTGCAGCGCCACCGTCGGTCGCGCCGTCGTCGTCCGGGACTCGCGCGGGGTGGTCCCCGATCGTTCTGCTTACGATCCTTGCTGTGCCGAGGACTCGTCGATGATCAGCGCACCGGTGGCGTTGGCGTTCACCGCTGGCATGGTGGCGGCGTTCAATCCGTGCGGCTTTTCGCTGTTGCCCGCCTACATCGGAGCGTTCGTCGCCGGCGACAAGACCGACACGCGCGTCGACCAACGGATACTCCGCGCCGTCGGCGTGGCAGCGGCGGTCTCGGTGGGATTCGTGTTGGTGTTCGGCGCAGCAGGGCTCGTCATCGACCAGATCGCGGGTGGCGCCCGCCGCCAACTTCCCTGGGTCACCATCACCATCGGGGCGCTTCTTGTCGTCACGGGGGTCGCGACCGTCGCGGGCTGGAAGCCCCGGCTCGCTGTGCAGGGGCCGAATCTGGCCGCCGGGCGGAAGGGCGTTCCGGCGATGGTCGGGTACGGCGCGACCTATGCGGTGGCGTCGTTGTCGTGCACGCTCGGCCCGTTCCTCGCCGTGACAGGAGCAGCCATCACCCAGTCGACCGTGCAAGGCATCGCCACCTACGCCTCGTACGCACTCGGCATGGGAGTCATCATCCTTGCGATCAGCGTCGCCGCCGCCGTGGCACACACCACCGTCACCGGCCAGATGCGTCGCTTCAGCCACGTGGCGCCTCGTGTCGGCGGCATACTCATGGTGCTCGCCGGGGGGTATGCCATCTGGTACGGCCGCTGGGAACTCGCCGTCTACAACGGCGACCTCGGCGGCGATCGGGTCATCGACACGATCGAGGACGTCCGTCTCGGGATCGTCACAACGATCGAGCAGATCGGTGCCGGGCGACTTGCGCTCTTCGTGATCGTCGCCATCGCCGCGACAATCACCATCGTCCGCTATGGCCGCGACCACCCGACTCCATCCGACGCCTCTCTAGTGAACTCCCCTGACCCCTCGACGGATCGGAACCTCGCATGACTGTTGACACGAGCACTGACGAGGAAGCCGGCTCCGAAGCCGAGCACGACCGCGGTTCCGCGGACGGTCCACCGAGGGATCTGGACCGCAACGAACAAGTGCTCGCTGCTGCCGCCGCGACATGGATGCTGGTCGGCCTGTTCGCCGACGGACTGGCCCACCAGGAACAGAAGCCCGACAGCTTCTTCACGCCCTGGCATGCCCTGCTCTACAGCGGATTCCTCGCCGCTGTTGGGCTGTTCGCCTTCCAAGTTCGTCGCCGCCACGTACAAGGCGCGCCATGGCGCGATGCGATCCCGACCGGGCTCGAGTACGTACCCGCCGGCATCGTCGCATTCGGCATCGGCGGTGGAGCGGACCTGTTGTGGCACGAACTCCTCGGCATCGAAGTCGGCATCGGCGCCCTCCTCAGCCCGACCCACCTCCTGCTCCTCTGTGGCGGTGTCGCGCTCTTGACCGGGCCACTCCGCCGCGCGTGGCAGACCATGGACGCGGCACCGACACTTCGCGAACTCGGACCAACCCTGGCCGGCGTGAGCGCGGTCATGGCGATCGGCATGTTCTTCACATCGTTCGCATCGCCGTTCACACGAAGCCCCGCCGATTTCCCCTCGGTCGCCGCCGACGTCCACGACATCTCCGAGATGACCCCAGACGCGTTCGGCCAACTCCGCGAACTCTGGGGCGTGAGCGCCATCCTGGTCACCACCCTTGTGCTCGTGCTGCCGGTGCTGGCGCTGCTCCGACGCTTCCGACTTCCCGCTGGCGCACTCACGGTGCTGGGCGTCGTGTTCGCCATCTTCGAGTCCGCGCTCGGCTCCTTCGAGCGGCCCGCGCTCATCGCAGTGGGGCTCGTCGCTGGCGGAGTCGGCGACATCCTCGTGGACCGAGTACGCCCGATCGTTGCTGTGCCTTCGATGATCCTCGCACTCTGGACGACGTACTTCGCAGTGTCTGCCGTCTTCCACGACGTCCGGTGGGACGCCGAGTTGTGGAGCGGCTCGATCGTCATCGCGACCCTCGCGTCGATCGCTGTCCTCGCGGTGACCGGGAACAACGGGTCCCGACCCGAGGCAGTCGGCACGCCGAACATCTGAGGGGATGGACCAGCGGACGCCCGACGCTCAGCTACACGAACCGGCGAATGTTGCGCTCCAACCAGTCGATGTCGACCGTTCCGGCGAGCACGTCGACGATCTCCCCGTCCGGACTGATGAAGAACGTCGTCGGTGTCGTCGAGACCTCGTAACTCAGGCTCACGCTGCCGTCCCGGTCGAGAGCGAACGGATAGTCGAGCCCGTAGCGGTCGATGAACGCAGCGACCGCTGCATCGTCCTCCTGCACGCTCACTGACAAGATCTCGAATCCGTCGTCTTGATACTTCTCGTAGGCCGCCCGCAACTCGGGGGCACTGGCGTTACAAGACGGTCACCACGTGTGCATGAACGTCACGGCCAGCGGGCGTCCGAGGTAGTCGCTCAGCGCCGCCTCACCACCGGCGAACTTCGCGAGCGAGAACTCTGGCGCCGAAGTCGCCGTACTCGTGCCCGTTCCGCCCAAGAGCAGGAACATGCCCACGATGACCGTTGCCAGCGCGACGGCGCCAGCTCCTGCGACGCGCAGTCTCTGCCTTCTCCGTCTCTCGCGACGCGCGAGTTCGCGGCGTTGTCTTCCGGTCGGACGTGCTGACGGCATGGGTGCCCCTTCGTGATCTCCAGCTGCAGGACAAACTACAGGTCGTCGTACTACCTGTCCGGGCGGGACGCCTGATGCCCCGACTACACCGGCTACTACATCGCGTAATAGATTCTCGTTGCCAACCATCTCCTAGCAGCGTTGGCCACGAAGAAGGGCTTCATCGTCCGTGACCATGCTCTCCCGCCGCCGGTTCCTCGTCTCGTCCGGCGCCGCCGCGTTGTTCCTTCCCGCATGTGGCAGCGGAACCGACCGCAGTGCACTGCTTCCCGCCGACCCCGCGGTCGCAGCACGGGAAGCGACCCGAACCAAGGCCGGCGCACGGGTGATCAGTCGATCCCTCACTGCCGGCCCCGTAGATCTCGACCTCGCCGGGACAGTGGTGAAGACGTGGGGCTTCGACGGAGACCCCGTCGACGCGACGGCGGGAGACATCCTCGAAGTCACGCTCCGGAACGATCTGCCCGAGGACACGACCATTCACTGGCATGGCATCGCGCTGCGCAACGACATGGACGGAGTCCACGACCTCACCCAGCCCGCAGTTGCCCCCGGGAACAGCTTCACGTACCGCTTCGCCGTGCCTGACCCCGGCACCCACTTCTTCCACCCCCATACCGGCCTCCAACTCGACCGCGCCCTGTACGCCCCGCTGGTGATCGCCGATCCCGACGAGCGAGGCGACTACGACGTCGAACACGTCCTGGTCATCGACGACTGGCTCGCCGGAACTCCCGAGGACGCGTTCGCAGGACTCACTTCTGGCGGCGACATGGAGGGGATGGACGGAATGGAGGGAATGGAGGGGATGGACGGAATGTCGAGCGGAATGGCGATGTCGGATCTTCTCGGCGGGCACGCCGGTGACGTCACCTACCAGACCCATTTGATCAACCAACGACCCCCCGAGGATCGACCGACCTTCGAGGTGCCGGCCGACGGACTCGCTCGACTGCGGCTCATCAATGCTGGATCGGACACCGCGTACCGGGTCGCCATCGGTGGCCACCGGCTCACCGTGACCCATGCAGATGGCTTCCCGATCGAGCCGGTCGAGGTCGATGCGGTGCTTCTCGGGATGGGCGAACGATACGACGTCGTCGTGACCGCGAAGCCGGGCGCCTACCCCATCGTGGCAATGGCCGAAGGGAAGGATCAGAAGGCCGTCGCGGTTCTGCGATCCGGTTCCGGCGAGGCGCCCCCGATCGATGCCATGCCAGCCGAACTCGACGGGAAACTGCTCACCTATTCCGACCTCGAGCCGACCGACGACGTCCGGCTCTCAGCTGTCGAACCGGATACGGCCTTCACGCTCGACCTCACCGGGAGCGAGGCAGCGTACGAGTGGGGGATCGACGGCAAGACGATGGACGAACTCGCCCCGTTCGAGATCGAGGAAGGCCAGAGGGTCCGCCTCGTCATGCGAAACCGCTCGACCATGTGGCACCCAATGCACCTCCACGGCCACACCTTCGCGCTCGGCGACACCGGCGCCCGCAAGGACACCGCCATCGTCAAGCCCGACCAGGAGATCGCCGTCACGTTCGAGGCCAACAATCCCGGGCAGTGGATGCTCCACTGCCACAACACGTACCACCTCGAGGCCGGCATGGCAGGGGTGATCTCCTATGTCCGCTGAACCAGAACTCGCCACGGGCGACTCGGACGCCGAATCGAGAACGCTCGCATCGCGACTCCTCGTCGCCGGGATCGTTCTCACCGCGGTGACCGTCATCGGCTACTTCGCCCTCGGCATGCCCGGGATGGACCACGCACCGTCGACTTCGACGGCGACGGGTATGGCCGGCATGGACATGACCGGAACGGACGACATGAACGGTCACCCGATCGACGTCGCCGCCTTCGCAGCAGGAATATCCAATCCAGACGGAGTCGTCATCAACGTGCACGTTCCCGACGAGGGAAGCATCGTCGGCACCGATCTCACGATCCCGTTCGATCAGATCGAGGGCGATGGCCGCCTCCCGACCGACCTCGACACTCCAGTGCTGCTGTACTGCCAGTCGGGGCGGATGTCGCAGATCGCGGCGGACACCCTGACTGCCGCCGGATACCGAAACGTCGTACAACTCGATGGCGGCATGAACGCGTGGCGAGCAGCCGGTCGGAAGTTGGCGCCGGAATGAGATCGCCCGCGCGCCTTCGCAGCGTGGTGGCCGGGATCCTCGCCGTGCTGATCCTGGTCCAGGCATTCCTGGCCGGACGCCATCTGTTCGGGGCCTGGGGCATCACGGTGCACGGCGTCATCGGCAACACCGCATTCCTCCTCGCGATCGTACTCGTGGCCGTCAGCATCGTCCGGCCACGAGACAAGGCCGCCCTCGCGGCATCGGTGGTTCTCGCACTGCTGCTCACGACACAGATCGGTCTCGGCTACGCCGGGCGCACCAACCTGAACGCCGCGGCGTGGCACATCCCCAACGGCGTCCTGTCCTTCGGCATCGCCGTGTATCTCGCCACCAGATCAACCCGCACCGTCGACGCGGAGGTTCACCCATGACCGCTGTCTCGAACCAAACGCTGCACCCCCAACCCGTCCCGGTTGGGCGATGGTCGTTCTTCGGGCCATCTGCGCTCCCCGCTGATCCGGTGGCGAGGTCGCACGAGAAGCGGGGCCGGAAGTGGCTGTTCTTCTCCTACTTCCTGTGCCCGTGCCACATCCCGATCACGCTCGGGCTCCTCGGAGTCGCGTTCGGTGGCACCGCCGTCGGTGCCGCGCTCACCGGGAACGCGCTCCGCGTCGGGACTGTCCTCACCATGCTGTACGCCGTCGTCCTGTGGCGTGGATTCAGACAGATCCGACGGGCCAAGCGGATCGAAACCGCGGGCGGAACCCTCGCATGCACGCCCGACGGGTGCGAGGTGGACCCCGGCGAGCCCGGCCGCGACAGGGCCGGCGAGCCTGCAGGCGCGGTCTGACACGGCGCGAGCTGTACCGCACCGTGGATCCTGGCGAGACTGAAGAGATGGACCCTGCGATCACGTTCATCGACCTGGCCGGGTTCACCGCCCTGACCGAGGCGCACGGCGATGAACACGCCGCCGACTTGATCGAACGATTCGTCTCCATGTCCGAGGAGCGAGCGTCCGAGCGCGACCGGGTGGTGAAGTCGATCGGCGACGCTGTACTCCTGCGATCAGACTCGGCCACCGATGCCGTTCGTCTGGCATCCGAACTGATGCACGGCTGCGCCGACGAACCCGACTTCCCGTTACTTCGTGGTGGGATCCACACCGGAACAGTGATCGAACGAAACGGCGACGTCTTCGGCGGGGTGGTCAACCTGGCAGCGCGGATCGCCGCCCAAGCCCACGGAGGTCAACTCCTCGTCAGCGACACCACGTACGCAGCTATCGCCGATCCCAAACCCGAGGTGGTGGATCTCGGGTCATTCAGCCTCAGAAATGTGACCGACCCGATCCGCCTGTTCGAACTGACACTGGGCCTCGATCACGGACTCGCGGGCGTCGACCCCGTGTGCCGTATGCGAGTCGAACGTGACCACGCGGGCGGGCGTCTACGTCACGACGGCATCGACTATTGGCTCTGCTCGCTGGACTGTGCAGCCAAGTTCGCCGCGAACCCCGAGGCGTACATCGATCACATCGAACGCTGAGCGAGTTTTCAGTCTGCCCACTCGCCTATTCTACGACGTGCTGTCGTAGTCCGCTCCGCCTGTTCACGTCGACCAGACGACGGGAGGCCGGTCCGCGGAGCGACGTCCGCTGAGAGGAGAACGTTCGATGGCCCGCAACCGGCATCACGGCGGACGCGTGACGTGAAAGATTCGACTCCTGCGAACCGGCGCGCAGTTCACGCTGCCCTGGCTGGCGCGCTTGGCGCTCGAGCCATCATCGGGCATCTCTCTCTGCCGCTGCTCGCGGTCGTACGCGGCCCCGCGTTCCTGGCGCTCCCGCTGCTCAAGCCCAGCGAAGCGACCATGACGATCGGGGGAGCCCAGACAAGCGAAGGACTCACGTTTCTCCTCGCGCTGATCATCGTCGGCACCATCGGTGGGCTGCTGTCCGACACGCTCTCGTTCTACGCCGGTCGAGTCTGGGGTGAACGCGCGATCCAACGAATGCATCGCCAGTTCGGGGGACGACGCATCACGACGATGCTGGAACGCACCGCCGACGCGGTGAGCCGAGGCGGCGGACTGGCCGTCGTACTCGCTCGACCCACCGTCGTCGCCCACGGGATCGCACCCATCGTCGCAGGCGCGAGCGGCTTCGGAACCGCCCGCTTCCTCCGCCTCGCCGCCTGCGGGGCCGCACTGTGGGCCGTGATCTTCACCCTCGGCGGCATCGCCGCCGGTGAGGTCTGGGAGGCGCTGCCAGGCTCCGGGACGCAACGCCTCACCGCGCTCAGCATGCTTGCTGCCATCGCGCTGATCGTCGCACTACTACTGCACCGATCACGACCACCCGCCGACCAGCACTCCCCGACCCCGTGACTGATGCTGTGCCCGACGGTCGGCTGAACCCCCCGAACCCGCTCCTCGATGCCCATCGGGCGAACGGAGATCGTGCCACGATCGGCGATGTTGACACGGTGCGCCGACAATTCGGCTTCGCGATCCCAACCGACACCGCGTTGCAGGCAATCGCCTACTTCTCACCGGGCGGAGTCATCGAGATCGGCGCCGGACTCGGCTACTGGGCCCACCTGCTCCATGAGCGCGGCACCGACATCATCGCCTGCGACCGCCACCCTCCACCGTCGAGCAACAGCACCTGGTTCGCTGACGCCGAACCATTCTTCGACATCGGCGAAGCCGGTGGAGCAGCGCCCTGTCGTCGCTGCGACCACGTGGCCCGCTGAGCACATCGCCCGTCGAGAGTTCGCCCCGGTCTATGGCCCGAGGAGTCCGACGTTGGCCTGTTGGCGGATGGTGAGGACCACGACCGCGAGCGCAACCGGAAGTCCGACCCTGATGCTCTGCCACCGTATGGAGAGTTCGAGCCAGCGACCGGTCAAACGTCCGACTGCCGTTCGAGCGAACACCACCGCTGCGAGCACCGGGAGGAGCAGAACGGACGGGTTGTAGCGCAGCGCAGCGGCGATGTCCCCAAGGGCGACGGACCGGACGGCTCGGGTCAGGCCGCACGTCGGCCCCATGATGCCGACGAAGTGCAGCGGACCATGGATGCTGATCGGCGGAAGCCCGAACGCCGCCAGCGATGTAGCACCGACTGCCCCGGCACCGACCCACCGACACCACGTGGGGTGGGCATCGAGCGTTGCCCAGGTCACGAGTACGGCTCGTCGTCCTGGTTGGGCCACAGATTCGTTCACGAGGTCTGAGGTCCGACGGCCAGGGAGCCGAGGCACCATCTCTGGGAGCAGATCAATGCTCCGTTGCGCTGGCGCAATGTGGACCCTCGGCCTCTTGCCCGGTGGTGTTGGTCCCGATGGGCGGGCCGAGGATCACGGAGCCGGTGTCGACGCTGAGCACTCCGTCGGAAACGGTCATGGCGAACCGGTCCATCCCTCGTGGCGCCGGGCCACCCTTCTTCTCACCGACGCGGTTGTACTGCGAACCGTGGCATTGGCACTCGAACCACTGCGAGGTGTTGCATGACGGGACTCGGCAGCCCAGGTGCGGGCACTTTTGGTAGAGCGCGACCAATCCGGCCTCCATGCCTGCGAGTTCGGGGGGCGAGTAGGCGGCCGTGGCCCTGTCCAAAGCGTCCGGTGGATACTCGGTGATCCACATCCGTCCTTCCGGCTTGTAGAGGAACCCGTTGTTGTCGCGGACCTGCTGGATCAGTTCGGAGACGTTGCCGACGCGGATCTGTGATCCGAATCCGCCGCCGAGCTTGGGCCACAGGAAGGCGATCGCTGCCGCTCCGAAGCCCGACAGGCCGATGACGAAGAATCCGACGATGCTTCGGTTGAGGAACTGGCGTCGCGTGGCGCCGAGCGCGTCGGGGTCTGGTGGACGCCATTCTGTCGGCGGTCCAGACGGCGACGCGACGACGGCGGTCGAGAGCGGCCGCCTCGCCGCCAATTCGATCTCTCTTCCCGATGGCGTGGCTGTGCCTTCGGTACGAATGCTCGCGGTGCGGTGCGCGGCATCGCTCTGGCGCGTTTCGCGCGACAGCGCTCCGATCGCCTTCTGTGTGTCTGCTCGGCGGATGCTCGCGATCACGACGATGGTTGCCAAGACGATCAGGATGACCAGTGCCGAGATGAGGGGTGCGGACATGACCGTTCGACCTCCTCCACACGCGAGGGCCGGGTCACGGTGTGGGCGCTGTGAGAGTTGGTGGCCCTGCTCCACCCATCCTACGATGCCCTGTAGTACTTTGCGCGGGCCGCCTACCGGAAGACTTCATGTCACGTTCCGCGCCTCGTCGACTTCTCTTCGGCGCACTCTTGCTCCTCGCGACAACCGTGTTCACAGCGAGCCCCGCCGGTGCTCATACGGGGTTCGAGTCATCGGACCCTGCTGATGGTGCCAGCGTCGACGCACCGGTCGACGCGATCACGCTGACCTTCTCCGGCCCAGCCGAGCCGGCCGGCGAGGGGTTCGTCGTTCTCGACCCGGTGCTCGGCGAACGGGCTCCGGACTCGGTCGAACAGGTCGCCGAGGGGGTCTACGTGCTCGCCCTCGATCCGCCGCTCTCGGGAGGCGCAGTTGGCGTGCGTTGGGCTGTGCGTGCCCCCGACGCGCATCCGATCGATGGCTCGTTCCGCTTCACCACGCCGGTGGTCACCACAGAAGGCGCCGCTGCACAGCCGTCGAATCCCGGACCCGATCTCGACACGTTCCTCGTCACGGACACGACGTCCCCAGCCGGTCAAACAGCGGGCGATCTTGGCCGGTTTCTGGCCATGGGGGGAACGATGGTCGCCCTCGGCTTCCTCGTATTCGCCCTCACCGTCATGCGCGGGTCGCGATCCGAGCTGCGATTGCTTCTCTTCTGGGTGCGGCGCGCCGGCGTCGTTATCGCCATCGGTACCGCGCTGGATGCACTCGGTCAGGTCGCCTACCAAGAGGGTGGATTCGACGCGCTTGTGCGGCCCAGCGCGTACACGGCCGTCCTTTCCGGGACCGTCGGCGTGTCCTTGTTGGGACGCTTCGTCGGGGCGTGCATCGTCGCCACACGAGCCGACCTCGTGATGGTCCACGCAAAGCATGCGCGGGATCCGCTTCGTCCCGTGTCCGCGGCAATCCCCATCGGTGCGGGATCTTCCCGAGTCGCGGACAACCCGACCGACCAGTGGCGTCCGTATGACCTCGCATGGGAACTCGACCGACGCGGATCCGTGGCCGTCGGCGGGTTCGCTCTGGTGCTGTTGTCGCATGTGATCGACGGCCACACCGCGAGCGAGGGCAGCCGCTGGTTGATGGGGGTGGCCTCGTCCGTTCACGTCTTTGCCGCGGCGATCTGGGCAGGTGGTGTCGTCGCTCTCGCGCTCGTCATCCGACGACGGTCGAATCGCGATGAGCCCACGCATGCGTTGGTGATGGTGACCCGGTATTCAATCGTGGCAACGATCGGACTCGTCGCTGTCGCTGTCGCCGGCGTCTACCTGGCCTTCGTGATCCTCGATGCGCCGAGCGAATTGTGGACGACCGACTGGGGACGCGTGTTCCTGGCAAAGTTCGGTGTCGTCGCGGTCGCAGCAGCGTTGGGGGCGCACAACCACCACGTGATCGTCCCCGCGTTGGAACGTGGCGAGGAAGACGATGAAGCAGTTGCGCGACTGCAGTCGACGCTTCGCAACGAAGTACTGGCGCTCACCGTCGTGACGGTACTGACCGCGATCCTCGTGCGCTCCGCGTCCACACTGTGATCACCCGCGCACGACGTTCCCGTCGGAGTCCAGGCAGCCGGCGGGCGACGTCGATGCAGGACTCTCAGATGAACACGGGGGCAGGGTGTCCGAGGTGACCGACGGCTGATCCGAAGGATCTCCTTCGAGTGCCGGCGGATCGCTCTCCACGCATCCCGTGGCGAACAGCAGCGCTGCCAGCGCGATGACCACGGCGACGAACCGGCGAGGACGACTCATCGATCAGGCGTCGAACGTCTCGGCGCTCACCATCGTTGCGGTCACGATCAACCGCGAACGTGCAGAACCCTTTGGTTCACAGGTGGTCAATGTGAGGCGAGCCTCGTCCGGGGTGTTGTCCACGACCTCGGTCTGCGTGGGCGAGACGACGAACGACTCCTCGCGCAACTCGTACGTACACGCGCCCACAGGGGTCTCGAGCGTGATGCGATCACCCGGTTCGAGGACGTCGAGATCGTGGAACGGACGGCCATATGTCGTCCGATGCCCGGCGATCGCCACGTTCCCGACCTCGCAGGGGAGAGGCGTGCCCGGATAGTGGCCCGCACCGGCGCGGAGGGCCGAAGCGGTCGTGCCCTCGACGACCACGACATCGACACCGATCCGAGGGATCTTGATCCGGGTGAGGCTGTCGCCGACCTGTAGGTCTCTTCGGACATAGGCATCGCGCAGCGCTGGGCTGGCGAGCTGACGATCGAGGTCGCCCTGCAGACGCCCCTGGTAGAGGTTCGTATAGAAGGGATAGCCGATCACTCCTGCAGCCGCGAGAAGGAGTACGACGGAGAGTCCGGAGAGAGCAAGCCGTGCCACCCTGCGTCGCTTGAGTACCACGACGAACCGTTCGACGAGATTCTCCGGCTGGCGCGTGAGGACTGATCCCAACAAGTCCCCGCCCGACAGCGCCGGCGCTGGGTCTGGGCGCTGTGACCGAACGACGAAGCGCACGACAGCGAGGCCAGCAAGGACATTGAGGAGGACAGCGACCAGCGGCAGCACCAAGCGCAGCGTATCTACGACACCGTGTCGTTCACGTTCATGGGACCGAGCCCAAGCATCGCCGTTGCTGTTGCGTACACGGCGAGGGCGCCCACGGAAACAACCATCGTTGTCATCAGCGCCCAGTTCCGGCTGAGCTCATGGGCGCCCGCCCATCCTCGTAGCGACAGCAGGACCGTCGCCATCGCAACGGTGGCAAGGACGACCTTCTGCCCGTCCGCAACAACTGCCGACATCGCCAACAGACCTTGTCGACGGAACGACCAACCGAGTGCCGCCACCCCGAAGAGGTATGACGCAGCGTGGCTGACCGCCAGCCCCGCCACCTGCTGGGTGGGAGAGGACGCGAGGGACACGGCAACGAGTGCCACCGCGATGTTGACGACGTTCACACCGACGTTGACCGTGGCCGGACGACGGCTGTCGTTGAGCGCATAGGAGGCCCTCACCAGGAGCTGGAACATCGAGAACGGAATGAGGGACAGCGCAAAACCCATGATCGCGACTCGCACCAGCGAGGAGTCGCTGGTCCCGACGACGATCGTGGCCAGCGGGCCGGCCATGAGAAACAAGCCAACGGCCGACGGAACAATCCATCGGAGGGTCAGCCGCGCGGGGCGCGCAATCGATTCAGCGCGAGCCAACCTCGAGGCTGCCGCTGCGATCGTGGGAGTGGCGGCCGAGAGAAGCGACACTGCAACGATGGCGTACGGCAGCTGCATCACGGTGAATCCCCATTGGTAGGCGGTTACGCCGCCCGGCACGACGCTGGCGATGGCAGTGACCGCTGCCAAACCGACCTGATTGAGGATCACGTAGACGACGACCCACTTCCCCACCCTCGCGAGTTCCCTGATCGCGGGATGGCCGAACGCAACTCGGACGCGAAGCCCGGGCTCCGATCGACAGGCCCCGAAGATCTGAATCGCCACCATTACCCCAACGGCGATCGTGGTTCCCCAGCCGAGAACGGCCCGGCCGCCGCTCGACAGTTGGTCGGGGCTCTGAAGCACCCCATTCGCCCCCCGGATGTACGCGATGGCCGCGACGGTCGTGACGACGTTGGTCGCCACCGGAGCGACCGCGCCGAGGACCAGATTCCTCCTCGCTGTCATGATGCCCACAGCCAGAACACTGAGAGCGTAGAGCGCGATCTGCGGGGCGAACATGCGGAGCCAATCACTGGCGAGCCGTGCGTAGCTGCCGTAGTCGTCGCGTCCCGTCGCTCCGGCCGTCAAGGCGCGTATGAGGAGAGGCGACGCCACGGCGGCCAGGGCGCTCACCGCGACGCCGACGACGAGCGTCGCCCCCAGGAGTGCCGACGCCGTATCTGCGCGGTTCTCAGCGCGGATGAGAATGGGAACGACTGCTGCGCTGAGCGCTCCGCCGGCTACCAGCGTGAAGATCATGTTCGGGGCCGTGTTGGCGATGTTGTAGGCATCGCTCGTCACCGTCACCCCAAGAGCGGAGGCCAGGGCCATCGTTCGGATAAGCCCGGTCGCTCGGCTGAGCGTGGTCCCCGCCGCCATGCCCACGGCACCGCGCCCGAACCGGGGAACCGACCGCTCAGCCATCGAATGCCAGATGGAGGTGATCCTGATGGACCGTGTTGGTGAAGGACACGGCTGAGCCGCCTCCGTCGAGATCCCACGGCGAGCCGAGTTCGGTCACCGCTTCCCGATCGAGGAGCTCCTGGACCAAGGCATAGACGGGACTCCCGACCTCTTGCTGCATCACCACCGGCTCCCCGTCCACGGCCCAGATGTCGACGCCTCGACCAACCGTGTGGTTGCTGACGTAAGAGGCTTCGAAGACGTTGTAGGGATGTCCACTGGCGAGGACCGCCACACTCAACGTGTGGGCACGGGCGAGGTCGCCGAGGAGGCGGAGTATCCGGTCGTCGACACGCCCGGCCTCGATGTCCCAGCGGGCGGAGTCCGGTAGATCGATGGCCGCGCTGTCGAGAACTGCCCTACCCGCCGGAGAGACCACCGCAGGCTCGGTCGGAGGATCGCCGCCGATCGAGTCGATGGACGTGACAGTCCAATCACCCTCCGTACGCTCGAGTCGGACATCGGCGGTGCGCACCACCTGTTGTTCACCTTCGGACCGCAGGAGAGTCTGACGAAACACCACCATCACTGATGCTTTCGCCGCCGTGAGACCACCGAGCTGGGGGTAGACGATCTCCACACTCGACGCCGCATCTGGCACGAGCAACGCGTCAGCAGCCTGGACGACCGTTGGGTCAACGAGCGTCGACACGCGGGCGGAGGCGGTGGAAACGTTGCCAGCACCAATCGGATAGGTACCGATCGTCTGCACGACCTCCGCGGCGAGCCGCTTGGCCTCCGGTTCCGGCTCGCCGGGGAGTGGGGCGTACGGCTCGGGTGCCGGAAGGACTGGGACGGTTGTCGTCGAGGAGGTTGCGGTCGTCGATGTCGTCTTGCCCGTCTCCCCCGCGGACGTCCCATCGTCCACCCACCCACACCCGAGCGGGATCGCCAGAAGCACGACCGCTGTGAGCAGTCGAGCCTTCAACGCAACTCGATGCGGTATCGGGACCATGCCACGCCGTCACGATCCATCGTCAGTTCCGAAGGCACCCACCGTCGGGACTCATAGAAGCGTCCAGCGCCAGCGTCGCCGGCCCGGGTGAGGAGACGAGCGGAGGTCAATCCGGCTGCCACGACCGCCGCCTCGAAGGCGGCGACGAGTTCGCCGCCCACGCCCGACCCACGTGCGTCTGCGGCGACTGCAAGGTGCGTGAGCACTGCGGCCGAGCGGCCATCGATGACTCGACCGGACGACGGAACCTGGACTCGCGAGAGTCGTCGAAGCCCGACGAGGTAGCGCAGCGCACGGGACCGGATGAACCACCAAGCCAAGCAGGGGCGTACCGAGAGTGCGACAAGGCCGCTTGCTGTCAGCATCGGCCCGTGATGTCGAACGACGTGTCGATAGTGGCGGGGCTCGTCGAGAACGCCGACCAAGTAGCCGACCGATTCTCCGTCCCGTTCAGCCACGAGGGCCACTGCATGTTCACTGCACACGAACGACGACAGATACCTCTGGAGGAAGCGCCTCCCCAGCATGGGGAAGAACCCATGAGGAAGCGCGCTCCGGTGCAGCGTGCTTGCGAAGCGCCCATCGCGTGGGCCCATCGCACGGATCGTCGTGGTGCCAGAACCGAGTGCCGGAGGCGTGATGGCCATGGACCCATTCTACGACGTGATGTAGTAGATTGGTGGGAGGCACTCAGTGCGGCGCGTGGCTCGCTGTCGTCGTGCTGGGGCCATCGGGCGTGGCGTCCGTGGGCAGCGTCACGGTTGGCTGCTCGGGAGATTCTTCCGCCATCTCGAGGACGGTGTCGGCGAGCGCGAACGTCACGCCGCCGAATGCGACGACAAACGCCAACACAACCGGCCACCCGCGGCGCTTCTGTTGCTGGAACACGGGGCGGGATCGCGAGGGGCGTCTCATGGCTCGACGAACTCATGGGCCTCGGCAGGTGTCGTTTCAGTCGTGACGATCACCGGTATGTCGTTGCGACGGCGACGCCGAGCGAGAAGCGCGAGGCATCCGAGGATCACGACGATGGCGAACCACTGACTCCCGGTCAGACCGAGACGGCGGACGTCCTCGCGGAGGAAGTCGAAGGTCAGTCGACCGGCCCCGTACAAGATCCCGAATAGGAGCGTTCGTTCCCCACGGCGCAGACGCACGCGGCGCAACGAGATGAGGACGGTCGCGACGATGGCCGCGATCACGAGGTCGTAGGCGGCGGTCAGATGCACGATCTCGCCGGCAGGACACGAGGATCCGACGGTGCGACCGACATCGACGACGTCCGGACACTGGAAGCCGAACGGAAGCGTCGTGGGTTCCCCGAGATGATCGGCGATGACGATGTCGCCGATACGGCCGACCGCGATACCGAGCGCGAGCCACGGTGCCGCGAGGTCCATGAGCTCGAAGAATCCGAAGCCGGCTCGCCTGACGAGAGGAGTCGCGGCGAGCAGTGCTCCGGTGATCCCGCCGAGAAGGCTGATGCCACCTTCCCAGACCTTGAACCACTCGATCGGGGAGTCGTAGTTGGAGAAGTTGTTGAGTACGTAGACCACGCGGGCACCGATCAGTGCGCCGATCGCGGCTCGGGTGAGAATCGAGTAGATGAGATCGTCGGAGATGTTCCGCTTCCTCGTGTCGGTCAGCAAGAAGCGCGCACCGATGAGGAAGCCCACAGCGGTGAAGATCCCGTGGGGAGAGATCGCGAGTGGACCGAGATGGATTCGTACGAGTGGCGTGTACGAAATGGCTGCGAGGATCGTCACCATCGCACCGGGAGGCAACAGGTCGTCAATGGCCGTCGGGACTCAGCCATAGACCGTCTCACGGTCGAAGAGACCCAGGAAACGCGTCGACCAGCCAGCGACGAGGACGCCGACCATCAGATAGAACTCGGAATGACCGAATGGCAGCAGGGTCACGTCTTCGGTCAGGAGCATCCCATCGTTGAGGATGACGATCAACAGGCCGCAGGCGACGCCGATCCAGCCCACGACACGGTGCCACTGAGGGCGAAACGTCAGGTCGTTCCGTTCGGGTGGCGTGTACCGGTTCGAGGGCGGTGGCTCCACCTGCGTCGCCGCTCGGTCCACGTTGTGCGCGGTCGGCGCCCGGCGCCGAGTCCGGTCGGCTCGCACTCGCGACTCGGGCGTCGTCCCTCTTGGCGTGATCCGGGATCCGGTCTTCTTGGGTCTGCTCATGTACACGCCTCCTGACGAGTGTGCCGACATCTACTACGACACTACGTCGTACTGAGTCGAGTGACGAAGCACGCCGTCGAGACACACTCTTGCCCGCGATAGAGCTCTCGTCATCCTTGTCATACCCGCGAAGCCAACGAGCAACACGGGCTGGATACCGTCGCGTCGTGGAAATCGACGGCGACGGCAACGGCCCGGGGCCACCACCCTCACCCGACGACCGGATTTGGCGTCACCCTTCGGAGCTCTTCGGAGTCGGGGCGTTCGTCGACGAGCCCCGGCGTACTCCACGACCCCGACGGAGTCTGCGCTCAGCCGCAATCGTCGTGTTCGTGACAGCGATTGCGGGCATCGTCCTCACGGACACGTTCGAGGAACAGAGCGACCCAGCAAGGCGCCGGGCCGCTGGATCGGGGTTGACAGTTCCCCTTGGGCTTTCCGGCGGCGCGTCCGAGTCGCCCGGGGTGCTCGAAGTACGGGTGCGCCGGGACCGAACGTGGCAGATCGGAACCGCCACCGTCTTCCCGGGAGATGGGGGCTACGCCGTCACCACCGGACGGGTCGTGGACGGTGCCGACGAGATCTTGGCTGTTGTCGGGCGTGGAGACTTACGACCGGTGAGGGTCCTCGGCACCGATGACCACGCCGACATCGCCGTGCTCGAGGTCGGTGACGGTGTCGGCCGTTCGATGCGCTGGTCCGCTCCGACGCTCGGCTCTCTCGTTGCCGTGATCGGTGCCACCAATGGCGAAACCGACACGGCCGGCACGGTGCAAGACATCGACGTCCGGGAAAGAACTTCTACCGGCGCGCCCATTGACGGCATGCTGCTCACAGACGTACCCGTTCGCCCAGAAATGTCCGGAGGCGCGGTCGTGAACGAGGCCGGGGACGTCGTCGGGCTGGTGAACGCAATGCCCTTCGCGGGATCCGGACACGCTCCGGGCACCGAGGCCGTCCGAGCCGATGTCGTCGCCCTCATCGCCGGACAGATCATCGCCGAGGGATCTGCCCGCCATGCGTGGCTCGGGATCGGGGTGACGGAACCAGACCAAGACAACGACGCGGACGGAAGCGGAGTGCTGGTGACGCAGGTGGATCCCCGAGGCCCAGCGGCGATTGCCGGAATATCGGAGGGAGATCAGATACTGGCCGTGGATGACAGCCAGGTGACCTCGATCCCAACGCTCATGGCCGCCCTCCGTCAGCGTCGGCCCGGCGACGTGGTCTCGCTGCTGGTCGGGCCAGGGCGCCCGGAGCGCATCGCTGTGAAGTTGGGTAGCGGACCGCCGGAGGAATGACCCGCGTTCGTCGAGGCCCTTCAGCTGCTCGAACCATCACGACGTCCATCGACCTACGACGCTCTGTAGTCTTCGGCGACATGGACGATTCTCACGAGAACACCTCGACCCGCTCAGGGCAAGCTCGCCCCACACTGGCCGTCGTCGGCGCATGCCTCGCGTGCTGCCTGCCGATGCTCATCGTCCTCGGCGCGGTTTCAATTGGCACCGCCTTGGCGGGCGGCGTCGTCCTCGGCGCAGTCGCGGCAATCGGCGGCGGGGCGTGGATCATGCTGCGCCGGGGCGGAGCGACCGGACACGGCGCAGAACAAGAACAGACTCAGCCCGGCCAACCCCGCTGAGATTGCTCGGCGAGCGCGTTCAACTGGTGCCGCAGAGATGCGCGAGGAGTCGGACGACGGACTCCAATCGCCCCATTGCTGCGAGCGACGCAGACGCGAAGATGACGAGGAACGCGCACCGCGCTGCGACAGCCTTCCATCGACGATGGGTCGGAGGCTCAACCAGCTCACGGACACGCCCGACGACACCGAGCGATGCAAACCCGAGCGCGGGGCTGACCTCCGGCGAACTCAGAGCGAATCTCGCCATGGCCGACGCAAGGACCTTGCGGCTTCCGATCTCGACGGCAGCTTCCTCGTCGGCCCAGCGTTCCAGTAGGTAGCGCACGACTCGAACCAGCGGGTACAGCAGGGGGAGGGCGATCGCACTGGCCTGGGCCAGCACCAGCAGACGGTGATGGGCATGGCGCAGGTGTGCGTGCTCGTGAGCGAACAACGCTCGCCGCTCCGGCTCGTCGAGTGCAGCGAGCGCACCGGTGGACACCACGACTCTTCCGGGCGCTCCCGGCTCAGCGAAGGCCACCGGGTCGTCGCACCGCACGAGACGGAGCGGTCCGACGTCTGCGCTCGGCCCCAACCGAAGCACATCCACGGGAACGCGGACTGCCAGCGTTCGTACGATGAGGCCGACCGCGACCAGCGCGATCGCGGACGCCGCAGGGTGCACATCGTGGTCCAGCGGGTAGGCACCGGAGCACCACGCGAGATGCTCCCGAAGCCACGGAAGCGCGGCCACCCCCTGGAGCGCCGCAGCAGCAAGGATCCAGATGGTGAGGATGCCGGCGGTCGTCATCGACGCCACGAGTATCCGGACCGCCGGCTTCGGGGGTAGATGCCGCCGCAAGCCGATCGCGATGAGGACTGCGACAACAGCGAACGGCCCGATGACCGTCATCCTTCCCGCCGGGTGTCGAGCGCCTTCTCGAGAGCGCGCCGTTCCTTGGCCGACAATCGATCCACGAACCGGAGCAGCGCCAGGCCAGCGTTGGTCGTGTTTTCCAGAGGAGCGCGCATCCGATCGGCATGGAAATCGGCTTCGTCGACCGTGGGTTCATAGGCAAAGGCCCGCCCGCACTTGGCCCTCGTGACCAGTTCCTTCGCCCACAGGCGCGTGAGGATCGTCATCACCGTCGTGTAGGCCAGCGGCCGATCGAGCCGATCGAGCACCATGCGGGGCGTGAGCGGTTCACTTGCCGACCAGAGGCAGTGCAGTACGGCGGACTCGAGTTCTCCCGGCCCGACCTGTTCGGGATCCGGTTCAGGTGCCATCAGCGACCATCCCCACTCCGACGCATACTGCCTCGCGTTCATTCACGAAGATCGATGCTATCCGTCGCACGCGACACCTTCTGGCCTCGGGACCTCGCTCGTCTACACGCTGGGTGGAAGAAGTCGGTTCAGGTGCTCGAAGAACACGAACAACACAACCAAGAACACCGGCGAGCCGACCAGGTACGTCGGCCAGCGCCGCCACCGACGTCCGAGGTACCAGATCGCCGCTGCGACAACGCCGGCCGCGAATCCCCACAGCACAACGGGCAGGCGAGAGGGTCGGCCCTCGGCAGTCTCGTCGAGCGTCTGGCGCTCGAACACCGGCAGAGCTGACTGCGTGCCCGGCTCGACGGGCGCCACCACGGCCGGCTCCTCCGTCGCGTCCAGGAGCGCCGTCACGATGAGCCGTTCGGCGGCCGAGTACTTCGGGCTACACGTCGTCAGCGTCAGGCGGTTGTCGCCGACATCGTCCAAGACGTCCACCTCGGTCGGTGCCACGATCTCGCTGCCCGACACGACGTATCGGACCTCGCCTGCTGGCGTCTCGATGAGGATCTCATCGCCGGGGTTCAGTTCGTCGAGACGGAAGAAGGGCGCCCCGTAGGTCGTGCGATGCCCGGCGATGGCCGCGTTGCCCGCCTGGCCCGGGAGCGCTGTCCCAGGATAATGGCCGGGCCCTCGGCGTAGGTCGTCTCGAGCGACGCCCTCGACAATGACCTTGTCCACGTCGATCGCGGGGATTCGAAGTCGTGCCAGCGCTGATCCTGCGTCGAGCGACACGGGCCACCCGGCATCAACGGCCGCTGGCTGGGTCGCCGCCTCCGGGGCATCAGACGTCGCCGGGGTGTCCTCGGATCCGACGTCCACCGGCGTCGCGTCAACGAATTGCTCGAACTCCTCGACCAAGTCGTCCTGGGCGCGTGCCTCCACGAAGCCCGTTCCCCAGAGCTGATACCCGACGAACAGGAGCATCAGCACGCCGGCGCCGCTCAACAGTCGGCCCAACCGCCCCACCCAGCGGACCACGGGCTGGGCACTCATGGAGCCACCCCCATCCGTGGACGAGAGTCGCCAGGCTGTTTGCGGCGAGCGCTCCGGCAGGTCTCTTGCGCGAAACCTCCACCAGGCATTGACCCGAGCTGTTCGCTTCGTCGCCGCAGCTTCGTCGCGATGTATCCCAGATCTGCCATCGAAGGAAATACTACGTCCCGTCGTAGGACTTTCGGCGGTCGGCACGACGACGTCGCCGACTGCGGAGCACCTGCGCGACCGCAACACAGATCCACAAGACCAGAAGTACGAATCCTGCGACTCCGGCTCCAGTGTTCGAACTGCGTTCTCCATCGGCGATGGCGCCGACCGCCCACGCGGCAGCGAGCACCCAATAGGGCGTGATCATCCGAGGAACCAGACCGCCGAAAGTTCCGACGACCGTTGGCCGTCTCGACGACTGCACCCGGTGAGCTGGTCTACGACAATCTGTAGCATGTGGTCCACACTTCCGTGCTTCTCGCTCGTGCTGCAAGTCGGCTTCTGCTCGCTCTGACGTTGAGCACGTTGGTCGCCCTCCTGCACGCTCGGCCCGACGAGGTCCCCACGACGTTCTGTCGTAGATTCTCTCCTTCCCGAATCCTGCCGCTCTGGCTGCCTTAGTCCTCGGAGATCCTCCATGCCCACCCCCCGCTCCATCACGCTCGTCGGTGTCGTATCCGTCCTTCTCATCGCGGCGTGCGGCGGTGACGACGACATCAACGCCAACGAGGTCCCCGACGGTGACGCCGGCACGGCGATCGAAGTCGAAATGCGAGACATCGCCTTCTCCCCCACATCGATCGATGTCGAGGCCGGGGACACCGTCCGTTTCGTCTTCACCAACACCGGCAAGCTGACGCACGAGGCGTACATCGGCGATGCCGCGGCCCAGGAGGATCACGCCGACGAGATGGCGTCGATGGGCGGGATGGACCACGGAGGCGACGATGTACTCACGGTCGAACCCGGCAAGACCGGCGAGCTGACCTACACCTTCGACGACGCGGGCACGGTGCAGATCGGGTGCCACGAACCCAGCCACTTCGAGGCCGGAATGGTGATGGACGTCGCTGTCAGCTGAGCCAAGCGGTCACAGGAGCCGGGTTGCGCCCATCCAGATGGCCATGGCGACCATGGCGACGTTCTCGGTGAACGACACGAAGCCGAGGGGCACGTTGCTCGAACCACCGACGCAGGCGCACTTCAGCTCACGTTTGTCGATGTAGACGGCCTTGAACACCGAGAATGCACCGATCGAGCCGATGAACAACGCCACCGGAACCGACACCCAATTCAGCACCGCCGGGATCATCAACAACCCGGCGCCCGCCTCGGCGTAGGGATACACGTAGCTATACCGGACGTGGCGACGGGCCAACAGGTCATAGTTCAGGAACATCAGCGAGAAGCTCTCGACATCACGCAGCTTCAGGTAGCCGAGCCCGCACATCGAGAACGCGATGAACCACTCGAAGGTCCGCACACTCAGGAACTGGTCCTCGACCACCGACGCCGAGCCGAGCGCCATCAGGAACGTGATGGCGAACAACGTCACGACAGGCCGATAGGTGGTGGCGTCCTCGTCGGGGACGTCCTTGCCGAATCGTTCTCGCAGATCGTCGAGCGTGCCGACCAGTTCGTCGTCGATGAACGTCTGCGGCGTGGTCTCGACATCCCACTTCTCGCGGAACGTCGTCGCTTCCTCCTCGGTCTCGAGGTGGCGGTCGTCGACCTCGTACCCGTTGCGTTTCAGCAGGTCGAGTGACTTCAACCCGTAGGGACAGACATGTTCGGGGGTGACGAGCCGGTAGATGGTCGCGGTCTTCGTTTCCGTCGTCGCGGTGTTCGCCACGGCGATCACTCGTCCTCGCCGTCGGGGTTCAGCTCGCCCTCGAACTTCGGAATCGGACGCTCGTCCGCCTCGGCATCGGTCGTGGCTTCACCGTTGGCGTCGATGTCGTTCAGGAGCCACTCCATCTCTTTGATCTCCTTGCGCTGCGCTTTGATGATGTCGTCGGCCAACTGGCGGACGCGGACGTCGTCGATGTCGGCGCGTTCGCTGGTCAAGATGGCGATCGAGTGATGCGGGATCATCCCGTTCATGTATGCCTCGTCGTCGACGAACAGCTGCGACCGGGACAGGAACAGCGCGATCAGCGCCAGCGCGAACCCGCCGAGCATGATCCCGATGTTGGCCTTGGTGTTGCGGTACATGCCCCACATGAATCCGAGCATGATCATCGCCATGGCCCCGCCCATGAGCAGCGACATGTAGACCCGCTCCTCGCTCCACTGCACATGCCCCCACTCCATGGAGTTCGTGTACGTGAGCATGAACATCACGGCCGTCGAAGTGGCGATCATCGCCCCGAACCGCCAGTACGACGGAGTCATCCCGCCGCCATGGTCATTTCCGTGGTCGGTCTCGGGGGTGTCGGTCCGGTCGATCGTCCCGGTGGCCATGTCCATACTTCTCCTCGGTCGCAGGCGCGTACATCGGCGTCATACCCGGGAGGGGCAACGGCTATTACACCTAGTAGGAGATTTTGCGGAAGGTGGATCCGTGGGTCAGGGGAGCCCGCCACCCGGTTCTCCGGGCAACGAGGTCACGACAGTGCCGCTGAGTACGCGATAGAGGTAGCACGCAGCGATCGCCAGGAAGATCCAGCCGATGATGAGGTCGACGAGGCGCCAGCCCGGCTGGTCGGTGCTCGGCGGGAGGAATCGCGCACCGACGGCGCCGGGATCTGGCCGAGAACGGCGTCGAGCATGGGTCAGATGGTGGACGCCTCGACTCGACGCCTCGGGCGACCGATCGCCGGCGGCGTCAGCCGCATCGGTGTTCTGGGGTGCGGTCATGGGAACTCCGTCCAGGTTGCTCCGCCGTCGGTGGATCGGAGCACGGTCGATGGGAGCTGCAGGGCGAAGAGCTCGTCGCCTCTCGTCCCGAGCGCTGCCACGTCGGCGAGGTCGCCGATCGGCGTCCAGGTTTCCCCGTCGAATCGGTAGACGGCGCCCTCTTCGTCGTGGCCGATGATCCCGTGACCGGTCCACTCGACATCAGCGAGCTCCGGTCCCTGCGCATCGGTCCAGGAGTCACCGCCGTCGCCAGATCGGACGAACCCACGATCGAGGTCGACACCAACCAGCTCCGAGGGATCGGCCGGGTTGACGGCCATGGCGACCAGCTGGGCCGCGCCGCCTCGGGGCTCCCACGTCGCACCGCCATCCGGGCTCACCCACACCGCATCGTCGGACGAGTTCGCCCCGAACAACTGACCGTCGGCGAACACGAGCCGATGGAAGTC
The DNA here is from genome assembly GCA_038255425.1 of Acidimicrobiales bacterium. GTDB lineage: Bacteria > Actinomycetota > Acidimicrobiia > Acidimicrobiales > Salinilacustritrichaceae > Salinilacustrithrix. The sequence goes on along the minus strand of JBBSLH010000003.1, from coordinate 9,879 downwards.
GGCGTCGCCGAGCAGCGATCGTTCCATCCAGGTCTCGCCGTCGATGGATTCGACGATGCCGAGCAGCGGTGGTCGATCCTCGACGCGCAGCGTGTCGTCGCGGAGGTCGGGATGGCCCGAGGCAAGGATCGTGTCGCCGTCGAGCGCGGTGGCCATGAGGTCGTGGCGGCCAGCGCCGATCGGGTCGAGTCCACCGTCGGCGACTCGGTAGAGACCGAGGTGAGTTGCGGCGAGCACGGTGTCGTCGCCGCGGACGAGGAGATCGTGGACGTGCACCACTTCCTCATGTGTGTCGGCGGCCTCGGTGTCCCTGCCGGAACCGCATGCTGGCGCGAACACGCTGGCCACGACAAGGGCTCCGGCGACGATCAGTCGGCTCACCGTTCGAATCCCTGTTCCTCTTGTTCGGCCCGGACAAGGGCGATGATGGCGTCGACCTCGTCGTCGGTGAGGCCCTCAACTGGCGGCATGTCACCGAAGTCCCAGTGATGTTGGGCGGCCCCGTTGCGGATCGCCGATCGGAACGCCTCGTCGGGGTGGTGGTTCGGCTCGTACACGATCGACAGATGTGAAGGGCCCTTGTTCGTTCCGCTGAGGTCCGCGCCATGGCACGAGGCGCAGCTGGCGGAGTAGAGCGCGGCGCCGTCGAGATCGGCGGCCGGAGACGAGGCGGAGTTCGAACTGCCGCCACACGCGGCGGTCATCGCCATGGCCACGCCGGTCACGGCCAAAGGCAGCACCATCCGTCGCACGCTCGCCAACCTACCTACGACACTGTGTCGGAGTGAATGCAGGCGCTACAGACAGATGTGTTGGAGCAAGGTCACCAGCTGGTGGAAGAAACGGCGGCGTCCAGCATCGCGAGATGGCTTCTCTTCCTTCATCTAGCCCACAGGTCACCGAAGTTCTCGGCCGCTGATCTCGTCGACACGAAGTCGGACCCAGGTACCGTCGGCTGCCTCTTCGAGCCACGGCAAGACTCCTAGAGCGTCGAGCTCACCGATCAGCTCGTCGTCAAGGACGGTGTCCGCGACCCCACGAGCCAGCACGCTCCACCCGGTTCGATCCTCGGCATTCCACTGATCCGCTTCGAACGCGAGCGGCTTCGCCATCTCGGCCGTGTCGAGCTTCGTGCCGATGCCGCTTCGAAACACGATGGAGTGACGATGAACTCCATGGGTGACCGGCAAGATGAGAGGCTCGCCCGCGTCGACAAAGGCGATGCGGCCGATCGGCGTCGCCACGATGCGCTCCCAGCAATCCTCGGCGGTGAGCACCGCAAGGCCATGATGATCTACAACGGGTCCGGCGAGTTCGGTCATCTGTTCACCGTCGACCATTGCGGTCGGTCTGGCCAGGGCCGAAGATCCCACATCGTCATCCCATTCGGCCCTATTCCACGTCGGCGCCAGGCGCCGCCAGCCTGACACCGCCGTGTGTGAGGGCCGCCTGCGCCGTCGCGATCAGGGTTGCACGGTGAACGAGGACTTCGTCGATGAGCGCATGGTGGGTTTGGAGTGCGATGACGGCCCGCCATGCCCGGACGGTCCGAGCAGAAGACTCCAGCAGGCTCGTGGCCAGCAGACCCAAGAACGGGGCAACGACGAAGACGGCAAGATCGGGCAGCGCGCCGCTCCATGGGTCATTCAGCGCGACCAGCGCCCAACTCAACGGGAAGACGGCAAGCGCCACGGACAGTCGAACCGTGCCTTTCACAGCGGGGGCGTTCACCCGGAAGCCGGCCAATCGCACGACGATGTACGGCACCAAGTTCCAGAGGATCCCCACGAGGGCCGGGACGGCAAGCAGGACCAGTCGGAGTGTCGAGAGGACTGTCTCGCGGACGAGTCGACCGGCCTGGTATCCCGGTACCAGGAGATGGTCGGGCACGTGCATGAAGTCCAGATCCAGTCGGTAGCGCCCCAGCGCGTTGATGACATCTTCTCGGTCCTGGATGGCCGCCTTGGCCAGACGTCGAGCAACAGGTTCCTGCTCGCCGAGCGAAACGTAGGTCTGTCCCTTCGGGCGGCTCGAACGCACGAAGATCTCGGCGGCCTGGCCCAAGGCGCGTGCCTGTGCTGCGTCCGCATAATCGGGTGACACTGCACGCATTCCCTCGCCGATCCGACTGGTCAGACGTTCGACCGAGACATGGTCTGTCGTCTCCGTCAGCCGGCCGATGCTCTCCAACTCGACGCTGAAGTCAGCTACGGAGATGGGTTCGCCCACTTCTGCGAGAACGCGTGATCGCAACACGAACTTGTCGTCGAACGTCAACCCGACCGGAACGACAACAAGATCGGTGACCCCGGCCGCGTACGCGCCGAGGGCTACCCGGGCCGCGCCGGTTCGCACGCCTTGGATCGACGGCACGTCATGGGTCGCGCCTTCTGGGAAAATCCCGATCACATCAGCATTGGCCAACACCTCGTGGCAACGGCTGAACACGTCTTGATTCTGCGACACGTCGCCGTCAACGGAGCGATGAATGGGGATCATCCCGGCAAGCGCACACAAGGGGGCGACGCCTGGAATCCTCCAGAGCGTTGACTTGGCCAGGAAACGGGGCAATCTTCCGAAGACCCGGATCAAGATCACGGGGTCGATGAAGCCGTTGAAGTGATTGGACACGATCAGGACGGGGCGGCCTGTCGGGATCTGCTCGCGGCCGACAACGTCGACTGCCCGGAAGAACGCACGCATGGCGACGAAAGCCACGGAGCGCAGGAACAGGTCGATGACCCGTCGACCCACGGACCGTCCTCGACGACGCGACGTGACGCCCTCGGTGCCCGTCACCGGCGCGCCGCCGCCAGACGCATGGCCTTCAGGATGGCGTCGACGCACACGGCGGGGTGCGTGAGAGGCAACGAGTGGTCGGCGCCCGGCTGCACATCGAGGGTCACGTGTGGATATGCCTTGGCCAGTGCGGCGAGGTGGTCGAGGTCGGTGATGCCGTCTCGCGTCCCAGCGATCAGTGCGACCGGGCACTCGACTTCGGCGAGCCATCGGTCGCCCTCCGCGGTGGCGAACAGGCTCCGGAACGTTCCTGAGTACGACGCCCATGTGTGCTGAACGCCACCCCGACGGATCACCGCTGGCATCCCTGGACGGGCCAGAGCCGTGAGCGCTGCGGCCGCTTCACGGTGGTCACACACCAGCCGGCATGCGGTCGCTGCGCTTGGTGTGTCGAACGCGAGCTGGTGCTCGATCCAGCCCATCCGAGCGATCCGGTCGCGAGCGTGGTCGGCGTCCTCATAGAGCGGCGGGCAGATGGCCACGATCCCCGACACCCGGCCCGGGTGGCGTTGCGCGACCGCCAGAGCCACGAGGCAGCCGACCGAGTGCGCGCCGATGACGATCGGCGAGGTCACGCCGAGCTCATCGAGGGTGTCGATGAGCGCAGCAACATGGTCGTCGACGTCGTAGTTCACATCGGGTCGGGGCGAGGCGCCGAATCCGAGGAGATCGGGCACGACGAGTCGGCCGGATCCGGCGACACGGTCGAAGGGCTCCCCCCAGTACGAGTTCGACCCACCAAGGCCGTGGAGCAGCAGCACCCCGCCCGTGCCCGTGCCGCTCACCCTCGCATGCAGAGTGCAGTTGTGCGTCTCGCCAGCGCCCGGCGCCCAGGTGATCCGCCGTGCCGTGGACCAGTACCGCGCGGCATGGACCGCGCCCGCGACCGCAGCGGCGGCGGCGGCCAGGACAACGGTGGCACGCGTCTTCACTGTTCAACTCGGACGGCGTCATCGGCGGCACCGGGAGTCATCGCCGCTTCAGGCGTCGGTGCCGCGACTGGGAGGTGGAGTCGTTTGAGGAGCAGAGCGTTGACGGCGACGATGAAGCTCGACCCCGACATCGAGAGTGCCGCGATCTCCGGTCGCAGGACCAGCCCGAAGGCCGGTTCGAACACGCCGGCTGCGATCGGGAGCGCTATCACGTTGTACCCGACGGCCCAGCCCAGGTTCTGGCGTTCCTTGCGTAGCGTTCCTCGGCCGATGCGGAGGGCGACAGTGACGTCGAGCGGATCGGACCGCATGAGGACGAGGTCCGCGGTCTCGATGGCGACGTCGGTTCCTGCGCCGATGGCGATGCCGACGTCGGCTTGGGCCAGGGCGGGGGCGTCGTTGACCCCGTCGCCGACCATGGCCACGATGCGTCCGGCCTTTTGGAGTTCGGCGATCTTGGCCGACTTGTCGCCGGGGAGGACATCGGCGATGACCGTTTCGACGCCGAGGATGCTTGCGATCCGGCGGGCGGTGGCTTCGTTGTCGCCGGTGAGCATGACGACCTCGACCCCGAGGGAACGCAGATCGGCGACGGCCTCGGCAGATGTCTCGCGTGGCGCGTCGGCCATGGCCACCAGACCGACAGCAGTTCCGTCGATGGCGACGACCACGGCGGTGCGGCCTCCGGCAGCCAACTCATCGCGGGTTTCGGCCAGCGATCCGAGGTCGATGCCTTCGCGGTCGAGGAGCCGCCGGTTCCCGACCACCACCCGGTGGCCGTCGACGGTGGCGATCGCGCCATGGCCTGGAACCGAGTCGAACTCTCCAGCGCGCATGACCGGAAGTCCCCGTTTCTCGGCCGCAATGACGATGGCCTGGGCAAGCGGGTGTTCGGATTCACGTTCGACCGCGGCCACCAAGGCAAGCATCTCATTCTCGTCGAAGTCGACCGCGATGACATCGGTGACCTCGGGCTCGCCCTTGGTGAGGGTGCCGGTCTTGTCCATCACGACGGTGTCGATGCGCGCAGAGGTCTCGAGCGCGGTGGCGTTCTTGAACAGCACCCCGCGCTGGGCGCCGAGTCCGGTTCCGACCATGATCGCGGTCGGCGTCGCCAGCCCGAGCGCGTCGGGGCAGGTGATGACGACCACGGTGATGGCGAACAGGATCGCCTCCGACGCCGGCCGTCCGGCGATGACGCTCCACACGAAGAAGGTGCCAGAACCACCCAACAGCGCGACGAACACGAGCCAGAAGGCGGCCCGGTCAGCCAGCCGCTGGCCCGGTGCCTTCGAGCTCTGCGCTTCCTGTACAAGCTTGACGATCTGCGCCAGCGCAGTGTCGGCACCGACTTTGGTGGCGCGGACCCGGACAGTGCCGGTGGTGTTGATCGTGGCGCCGATCACCGTGTCGCCGGGCTGCTTGTGGACCGGCAGACTCTCGCCGGTGACCATCGACTCGTCGATGTCGCTCTCGCCGTCGACAACGGTTCCATCCGCCGCGATCTTCGTTCCCGGCCGCACCAACATGATGTCGTCGACCACGACCTCAGCCGTCGGGACCTCGACCGTCTGGCCATCGCGCACGACAGTTGCCATGGGTGGTGCGAGGTCGAGCAGGGTGCGGATGGCTTCGTTGGCGCCGCCGCGGGCTCGCATCTCGAACCAGTGACCGAGCAACACGAACGACGTCAGGACCGACACCGCCTCGTAGAACACCTCGCCACCGCCGGTGAGCGTGACTCCGGCCGAGTAGATCCAGCCAGCGGCGACGGCCACCGCGACCAGCACCATCATGTCGAGCGTTCGGGACCGCAGCGCCCGGTAGGCGCCGTCGAAGAAGATCCATGCCGCCCAGAACACGACCGGAAGGCTGAGCACGAATCCGAACACGTCGTCGCGCACGCCAAACGGGGCCGCGACGTCGAACCCGAATACGTCACGTCCGATGCTCGACCACAGCAGGATCGGGAGCGACAACGCAGCCGCGATCACAAACCGGTTTCGCATGTCGGTGACCATGTCCTCCATCGACATGGTCCCGTGACTTCCACCGTGCCCCATGGCGTCCTGGGCGGTGCGCTCTGTGTCACCGTCGTTGCCGTCGTGGTGCTCGTGAGAGGCCGGTGGCTCGGTATCGGGGGTACACAGGTGGCCGGGTACGGATCGTCCTGCGCAGTGGTAGCCGCACTCCTCGACGATCTCACGCAGTTCGGAGACGCTCGTGCGGGTCGCGTCGTAGGTCACCGCCGTGGTCTGGGCCACCGGGTTCGCTTGGACTGCGGTCACCCCGTCGACACGGCCGAGCACGGACTCCACCACTGCGCCTTCGGTGGCGAACTGTATGCCCCGAACGTCGAGAACGACGGTCGTCTGGCGCGGCCCGCTGGTCGCGGTGTGGTCATGGTCGACATGGCGGTCGGGGGGTGTGCCCATGGTCGAACTCCTTGGTGAGGGTCAGGTGCGCCCGGCGTCCGCGCTTTGACGAGGCGCCGCGCGTGAACTCGATGATGGAGCCCAGTGTCCCTGGAGCCGACCGGCGTCGCATCCGTAGCTGGCACGGATCCATGCCACGGGAATCCGCCGATCGACCGCACGCGGCGGCAGGCTGCCGTCCACGGTTCGCATCCGAGCGGTGGACGGCCCGCATCGAAGATCCGTAGTCGCCCCGGATGGCTCGCTCACTTGGAACGACGAGCATCGACGTATGGCCTCAGCTTTCATCCTCACCATCGTCGGCGCGGCGGCACTCGGCATACTCGTGGTCCTCACGCAGGCGGGACCAGCACCGCTGCCTGTCCCGGTTCGCGTCGACGACCGTCCGGAGTCCGAGCAGTGATCGAGGTCTTCGCCGACGTCGTCTGCCCCTTCACCCATGTCGGGCTCAGCCGACTCGCAACTCGACGCGCCGAGCTCGACCGACCCGATGTCACCTTCGTCATCCGGAGCTGGCCTCTCGAGCGGGTCAACGGCGAACCCGTGGATCCTGCCCTCATCGCCCATGAGGTCGATCTTCTGAGAGGCGGTGTCGCGCCTGATCTGTTCACCGGCTTCGACCCTGACCGATTCCCGGTGTCGACAGTTCCGGCGCTGGCGTTGAGCGCAGCTGCCTACGCCGTGTCGCCCACCGTCGGCGAGCGCGTCGCCCTCGAGGTTCGAGACCTGCTGTTCGAACAGGGAGCCGACGTCGGGGATCGCACCGTGCTCGAGTCGCTCGCCGCTCGTCACGAACTCGAGATCCCGGCAAGCGTCGAGGCCGTCGACGCCGACTACGAGGAGGGGCGGCACCGCGGTGTCGAGGGGTCCCCGCACTTCTTCCTCAATGGAAGCGGCACGTTCTGCCCCAGCCTCGACATCACGCGTCCCGACGGGGTCTTGCACATCGAGTTCGACCACGCAGCTTTCGACGCCTTCGTCGATCGGGACTGCCGCGCGTGAAGGGGACATCTGAGATGGCTTGCCTCGGCGGGCCTGGAAGGATGTCGCAATGCCCAAGCCCTATCCGCAGGAGTTCCGCGACGATGTCGTGAAGGTCGCTCGCAGTCGGCCTGAGGGAACGACGCTGGAGCAGATCGCGAACGATTTCGGGATCCATCCGATGACGTTGTCGAACTGGCTCCGTGACGCTGCGATCGACAGCGGCGACCGCCCCGGTGTCACGACGATCGAGGCCGCCGAGCTTCGTGAAGCGAAGAAGAGGATCCGGTTGCTCGAGCAGGAGAACGAGGTGCTCCGTCGAGCGGCCGCGTATCTCGGCCAGGCCAACCTCCCAAAAGGCTGATGTACCCGCTCGTGCGCGAGCTCGCCGTCGACGGGATTCCTGTCACGGTGTCGTGTCGGGTACTCAACCTCGGACGCTCTGCCTACTACCGCTGGCTCGATGAACCGATTACCGCCGGCCAGCTCGACGAGGCCTATCTCGCGAACGCGATCCACGACGCCCACCTCGACGACCCCGAGTTCGGGTACCGATTCCTTGCCGACGAAACCCGGCTCGCCGGCCACGACGTGTCAGATCGGGTCGTGTGGCGGATCTGTCGGGACAACGCCTGGTGGTCCGTGTTCGGGAAACCCAAGCGCGGCAAGGGGTCCAAGCCCGGGACCCCGTCGCATGACGACCTGGTCCGCCGCGACTTCACCGCGTCAGCCCCGAACGAGTTGTGGCTGTGCGACCTCACGGAACACCGCACGCGGGAAGGCAAGCTCTACGTGGCGGCGATCAAGGACGTGTTCTCGAACCGGATCATCGGCTGGGCGATCGACGAACGGATGAAAGCCCGCCTGGTCGTCTCGGCGATCGAGATGGCCGTCGCCCGTCGCGACGCGGTGACGTGGCCGGCTGCATCTTTCACTCGGATCGGGGCAGTCAATTTCGCGCTCGGAAAGTCCACCGAGCATTGGCCCGTCACGGCATGGTCGGCTCGATGGGCCAGGTCGGCTCAGCTGGCGACAACGCCGCCATGGAATCGTTCTTCTCGCTACTCCAGAAGAACGTCCTCGACCGACGCACCTGGGCCACCCGCGACGAGCTCCGCGTCGCGGTCGTGACCTGGATCGAACGCACCTACCACCGCCGTCGACGCCAAGCCCGCCTCGGCCGGTTGACCCCGATCGAATACGAGATGATCATGACCCCTCAGACAGCAACCGCTGCCTGACAACCAACTGTCCCCTCAACGCGCGGCAGACCCATCGAGCGTTCGCACGCTGAAGGGTCCTGGCGGTCACCGGCACTGCCCGGCGAGCCCAAGTGCGGTCGTTGGCTTTGCGCACAGTGGGCGTAACCGCGCGGAATCACGGCTCGGTCGGGGAATCGCAGTCTGGCCCGCGGGAGATTCGGCGGGTGATGACCAGGGCGAGGGCGAGGATCACACCGGCGCCGATCAGCCAGTTGCTGGCCCCGGCGAGTGAGCCGAGTCCGGCGCCGCCGATGATGAGCGCGAGGGGGATCGCGAGGCAACAGCCGATCATCATCACCCACATCATCCGGCCGTCCATCTGGTGGCCGGATGAGGCCGGTGATGGCTTGGAACCCGACGTCGGGGTCTGCGCGTCGTGGGAGTGGGTTTCGGTCATGGTGCTGTCTCCTTGTGGATGGGCTCGGTCATGAGAGCTGATCGACGCGTTCGCGGTACTCCTCGGTGGTGAGGTCGCCGCGTGCGTAACGCTCGTCGAGGATCGCGGCTGCCTGGGTCTGTCGAGGGGAGCGGGCGCGTGAACGGGACGTGAACCACATGGCGGCGAGAATGACCGCTACCCAGGAGAACATCATGAGGGTTCCCCACAGCCACATCCATCCGCCGCCCCAGCCGTTCATGTGGCCCCATCCGTCGGTGTCGGCGATGACTGGGGCGAAGGTTGCAAAGTTGGTCATGTGGGTTCAGCTCCTGGAGGGTTCGGCCACGTAGTGGTCGGGGTTGGTGGTGAAGGTGTCGCGGCAGCCGGGCGAGCAGAACCAGTGGTCCTGGTCGCCGTGTCGTGCGGTCAGCGCGGTGGAGGGGTCGACAGTCATGCCGCACACAGGATCGACCGTGGCTGACGCGTCGGTTGAGTCGGCGGGTTCCGGTTCGGGGTCGACTCCGATCTCGACGGTGGGTTCGACGGTCCGTGCGGTGACGGCGGTGGGGAGCGGCTCGGGATGGAACCGCCGGAGCCGGTTGGCGTTGGTGACCACCGACAGCGACGACAGGGCCATAGCGGCGGCGGCGATCATCGGGCTGAGTCGAATGCCGACGAACGGATAGAGGACGCCGGCGGCGATGGGGATGCCGACACCGTTGTAGACGAAGGCCAGGAACAGGTTCTGGCGGATGTTGCGCATGGTCGCTCGGGAGAGGCGGATCGCCGTCACCAGCCCGGAGAGCGCCCCGGATACGAGGGTGATGTCGGAGGACTCGATGGCGACGTCGGTGCCGGTTCCGATAGCCGAGCCGACATCGGCTTGGGCGAGGGCGGGCGCGTCGTTGATGCCGTCGCCGACCATGCCGACGGTGCGGCCTTCGGCTTGGAGGCGTCGGACTTCGTTGGCTTTGTGTTCGGGGAGCACTTCGGCCAGCACCCGGTCGATCCCGACGGTGCGGGCGATCGCTCCGGCGGTGCGACGGTTGTCGCCGGTCATCATGATGACCTCGAGGCCGAGACCCTGAAGG
>JBBSLH010000002.1:0-52488 GCA_038255425.1 Acidimicrobiales bacterium | reverse complement strand
CCTCCCGGTGTCGACCCGGGTGACATGGCCGACGACGACCCCGAGGGGTTGGTGCAGGCAGTGGCCGACGCTCGCCCGTTCCTCGAGTTCCGGCTCAACCGCATCCTCGATGCCGCTGACATGTCGACGGCCGAGCACCGGGCGAGGGCGGCGGAGGACGCGCTCTCGGTGGTGGTCGAGCACCCGAACGACCTGGTGCGCGACCAGTACCTGATGCAGGTGGCCGATCGTTGCCGGGTCGATGTGGCTCGACTGCGAGATCGTCTCCGGTCCGGGCAGGTCAAGCGTCGCAAGGCCGAGGACGAGCCCCGTCGGCGCAAGCGCAGCGACGACGACCAAGATCCGGGTCCACGCGAGCCGGGCGACGACGATGATCCCGGGCCCCGGTCTTCCGGCGCCGACCCACGTCGCGACGTCTCCGCGTCCGACACCCGGTCCTCGCCCGCGCTGGAGGTGCTCCGCCTCGCCGTGAACCGCCCGGAAGCTGTCATCGACTGGCTGGACGAGGTGCTGTTCGACGAAGGGATCCATCTCGACGCCTACCGAACGCTCATCGAATCGGCGACGATCCACGAAGCGATCGACTCGGCGCCGCCGGACGTGGCTGCGCTCTTGTCCAAGCTCGCAGTCGAGGAACCGAACGAGGACCCGATGGATCCCTTGATCCTGCTGATCCATGCGGCGGGGCGTCGGGAGCAGTCGCGGATCAAGGCTGCCGATCCGAACGACCTGGCCCGACTCACGCCGTTGGGCCACCTGATCGCTCAGCTCGGACAGGCGACTGCTGATGGCAGAGATGTCGTCGCCAGGGAATTGCTAACCTTCGTCTCCCAACAGGGGGACGTATGACCCAACTTGCCGAGGACACGGGGGTGCCGACGGAGCTGATCACTCAGCTCGTCGATGACGCGCGGCAATACGGTTCGATCCACCTCGACATGGCGATGATGAAGCTCCGGGTCGAGCTGACGCCAGATGTCCTCACAGCGCTCAAGGACGCCTGTACGCAGGCCGGGGTGACCCTCGACGAGGGCGTCGAAGAAGGAGCCCCGCCCGACGAGGAGATGACGCCCGCCGACGAGGTTGCCCGGGCCCGCAAGCGTCGAGCCGCCGCCCGCAGCCTCAAGACGGTGAAGACCGGCGCTGGCGGCAGCAGCGACTCAGTCCGCATGTACCTCCGCGAGATCGGTCGCGTCCCGCTGCTGACCGGTGCCGAGGAGGTCTCGATCGCCAAACGCATCGAGAAGGGCGAGATGGCCAAGGTGCGCCTCGCCGATCTCGCCGCCAGCGACGAACTCGCCGCACTCGCGTTCCAGGACCGGCGGAGCATGCAGCGGTGGGTGCGCGACGGCGATCTCGCCACCAGCGAACTCATCCAGGCCAACCTTCGTCTCGTGGTGTCGATCGCCAAGCGCTACGTCGGCCGGGGCATGCAGCTGCTCGACCTCATCCAGGAGGGCAACCTCGGGCTGATGCGTGCAGTGCAGAAGTTCGACTACACGAAGGGCTTCAAGTTCTCGACCTATGCGACGTGGTGGATCCGCCAAGCCATCACCCGCGCCATCGCCGACCAGGCCCGGACCATCCGGATCCCGGTCCACATGGTCGAATCGATCAACAAGGTGCACCGCATCCAGCGGACGATGCTCATGGAGCTCGAACGCGAGCCCACGGTCGAAGAGTTGGCCGAGCGAGCCGATCTCACGCCCGATCGGGTGCGCGAGATCCAGCGCATCTCGCTCGACCCACTGTCGCTCGACTCGCCGGTGGGGGAGGAGGACGACTCCAATCTCGCCGACTTCATCAAGGACACCAACGCCGACGCGCCTGCCGACGCGGCCGCCCGCATGCTCCTCAACCAGGCGGTGCTCGAGGCACTCGAAGAACTCAACGAACGCGAGCGCGAGGTCATGCGCCTGCGCTTCGGTCTGGTCGACGGCCAGGCCCGCACGCTCGAACAGGTCGGCCAGGAGTTCGGGGTCACCCGCGAACGAATCCGTCAGATCGAGTCGAAGACGCTGGCGAAACTCCGCCACCCGCATCGCTCCCAGAAGTTGCGCGACTACCTCGACGGCTGAATCTGGTGCGCCCGACTCCGTCTACGGAGCCGGCCCCGCCGGTTGCTATCGTCGGCGATTCCTTCCGGGGTAGCTCAGTTGGCAGAGCAACTGACTGTTAATCAGTTTGTCGTGGGTTCGAGCCCCACCCCCGGAGCCAGAACAGCTGAGCGCAGCGGGACCTCGGGATGCGTGCTCGGTGGACCGCTCCGACCTACGCTCCCCGGCGCAGGGCCTGTAGCTCAGTTGGTCAGAGCACGCGACTCATAATCGCTTGGTCGTGGGTTCGATCCCCACCGGGCCCACGCTGTGCTGACTCCTCCCACCGGAGGTTGCTCAGACGCCGGGACCCTTCGAGTCGATCAGGTCGGCGGCGGCGCACTTCAACGTTCGCTCGCCGATGGTCCCGCCAGAGGTACGCAGCCACTGCGTGATGCGTTCTGGCGTGTGGTCGTCGCATGCCAGCGGTGGGAGGTCGCAAAGGTCGATCGTCGGTGGATCCATGGTCAGGGACATGGCGGGCTCCGTTCGTCGAGGTGCCACGTAGCTTTACCCCACGTCGATGTGACCCAGAACACACTGCCTTCCGCTTCTTCCGCCGCTTCCGGTGTTGAGTCAGTCGGGAAGCTGCTGATCGAGTCGCTCTCGGAGGGCGATGACGGTCGCGGCAGCAACGCCCGCACCGATCGCCAGCGGGGTGAGACCGCCACCACCCGTCGCCGGAAGCGCCTCGGTGGCCACCGGTGCAACTGGCGTGGGCACGAGTGAGGTCGTCGTCGTCGACGACGTTGGCGCCGGTGACTCCTGCAACGCATCGAGCCAGGGGCCGGTGACCTCGTAGGTGAGGCCGCCGAGTCCACGCTGCGAGTTGAAGTAGAGCCGATCGCCAGCGGGGTTGAACGCGAGGCCGCTGACCTCGGACACCACCGGCGAACCGACGAGTTCGAAGTGTTGCTGACCGGTCATCTGGAGGATCGGGAACACGGCGAAGTCGCTGCGCCGGATCATCACGGCTTCGAGGTCGCCGCCATCCTCGGCGACGATCAGGTTGCCGGTCTCCGGCTGCACGATGATGTGGTCGACGCCGGTGAGGATCGGCTCGGTGAAATCGCCGGCGTCGTAGAGGATCGTCATGGTCGACTCGACTGCGTCGTACAGCCAGACCCGGTCGTCGCCTTTGGTCGTGAGGAACACCTTGCCGGCGTCGTAGGCGCATCCCTCGCCGCCGTCGAACGTCGTTGCGTCGGCCTGCTGGCGACACGGGGTCCCCCCGCCGCACTCCGGGTCGGTGATCTCGAGCCACGTCACCGAGCCGTCGTCGGCGACGAGCGCGGCCTCGAGCACGCCGTCGGTCAGGTCCGGGTAGCCGGTGGGTGTGAATCGGTAGAAGAACCCGTCGGGGAGGTCCTCACTGAGATACAGCTGCTCGCGTGTCGGATCGACAGCGGTGTTCTCGTGCTTGAGGCGTCCCAACTTCGGCAGGTCGACGGCATCGGCCGCGGAACCCTCGGGGAAGCACTCCCACACCTTCCCGGAGTTCGATGCGTCGTCGCTGTCGTCCACCTCCTCACAGGAGAGCCACGTTCCCCATGGGGTTGCTCCGCCGGCGCAGTTCGACCGGCTCCCCGTCAAGATCGGATACGCGTCGGTGATGGTGCCGTCGGCGGAGAAGCGGATCGCCTGCACGCCGCCCAACTCGTCGAGACCGATCGGCGTCGGGTCGGTGATGTCGGCCGGCGGCGGGAACTCCGCGTTCGAGGCGAGGATCCACCCGCCGTCGTCGGTGGGGAAGGTGGCCGAGCCGTCGGGAAAGACGTTTCCCAACTCGGTGGTCCCCTCGATCGGGATGTTCCACTGCTTGATCAGCCGAGAGGTGAAGCCCTCGGGCAGGCGGAGGCCGAGCGCGTCAGGCTCGCCGAGCGGTCCGTACGGGCTCTCGCCGGGTTGGGCGGGTGCGGCGAATGCCGGTGCGAGGAATCCGCGGCCGATGCTGAACGCTCCTCCGGACGCGAGGCTGAGGAGCAGGAACTTCCGTCGGTTCACGGCGAGACTCTAGGAGGAGGTGGTGTCATCCCTTGAGGCGGGCTGCCTCGAGGCGACCGGCACGCTCACCGACGGCGAGGAACAGCGCAGTCGTGTCATGGATGACCTCATCGGGACTCATCTCGATCCGTCCGTCGAGCCATGCCGACAAGATCTCCGACATGCCGCCGACGAGCATCGCCGCTGCGAGGCGGGCCAACTGCTCCGCACCGGCGTGACCACGTCGGCGTGCCACGTCGCGTTGCAGCAGGTCGACCAGGTTGAATCCGGTCTGCATGCGGCGCACGTTGAGCGCTTCGTTGCCGAGGGCCTCGACGTAGAGCACGCGGCCCATCCGCCGGTCCTCGTCGATGAAGGTGACGATGGCCGCGACCGTGGCTCGAACGGTCTCGACCGGGTCGTCGCCGACGTCGGCGAGTGCGTCGGCGACCTGGCGACGTAGCCGTCCGATCACGTGGTCATAGACCGCGACGACGAGCGTGTCGAGTTCATCGAAGCTCTCGTAGAAGTAGCGGGGGTTCAGTCGTGCCTCGGCGCAGACCGCCCGGACCGTGGTGCCCGACGAACCCTCGGACGCGAGGAGGCTCAGCGCTGCCTCGACGAGGAGTTGACGCCGCTCACGCTGGCGTTCCTCGGTCGAGAGGCCGTTCCAACGCGACGGAGTGCGGGCGGGGGTCTGCTTTGGCAACGGTCGTTACCTTACTGAGGCTCGGTCCGGTCTGTCCGAGTTCAACCGATGGCCTCGCGTGGGAATCCCGCGACGGTGTGGAGCACGATCCTGGTCGACGTCTCCCGAACACCCATCGACTCCTTCAGCCATCGGAGCAGATTGTCGAGTTCCTCGATCGATCGGGAACGGATGCGGATCTGGTAGTCGAATCCGCCGGTGAGGTGCACGGCATCGACCACGTCCTCCTGCTCGCGGAGCGCGTGGTCGATGCCTTCCCACGGCGAACCAGGGGAGAGTTGGAGGTCGACGAGCGCTTCGACCGGCCGGCCGGTGGCCGGACCGCCGAGTCGGATGGTGAACCGCTCGATTGCGCCGGATTCCTGGAGACGGCGGAGTCGCTGCGACGCTGCCGACAGCGACAGATGCACGGCGTCGGCGAGGTCGGTGACCGAAGTTCGCCCGTCGGCGACGAGGAGCTCGATGATCCTGCGGTCGATGTCGTCCATAGCCGTAGATCCTACGAAAGATCGACACATTGACCTAGAGAGTCAGCAAGTTCTTTGCCTCGATCGCCGTCATCATTGTCGTCATGGTCCTCTTCCTCGGATTCCTCACCGGTCTGGCCCTCGTCGCCCCCATCGGCCCGGTCTCGTTGACACTCGTCGGCCTCGGCGCCGAACAGGGCAAACGGGCAGCACTCGCTGGCGCCGGTGGCGTCGTCATGGCCGACGGCCTCACCGTCCCGATCGCCCTCGGTGGCGCCGGCCTTCTCGCCGGGCTCGATGCCGGCCTCGTCCATGACGTCGAGATCGTCCTCGGCCTGTTGCTCGTCGCCATCGCCATCCTCACCGTCGCTCGCGCCGAGCGTGCTCGTGAGGCGATCGCGTCGCTTCGCCGTCCGACCCGCACGCTCGCTGCGATGACCGCCTTCAACCCGCTCAGCCTCGTCGCCTGGTCTGGTTTGGCGCTCGCCCTCCCGTCCAGCATCAGCACGCCCGCAACACTCGCGATGTTCGGTGTCGGACTCGTGCTCGCATCGGCCGTGTGGCACAGCAGCCTGGCCGCCGTATCCGCCACGTTCGGCAGCCGTCTCGGCGATCGGTCACGCACCACGCTCACCCGCGCCAGCGGCCTCATGATGTTCGGGATCGGCGCGGTCCTCGTCGTCTGAGGCGGGTCAGCGGCGGACGAGGTTGCCGAAGCGGTGGGTCGTCTCGCTGACGGCCTGCTCGCGGAGGTAGTACCGCAGTTCGATGCGTCCGCTCCGGGTCACGGGATCGTCGACCAGGTGGATGTTGCGGCGGTTGGCGACCTCGCGTACCTCGTCGGCGACCCGACCGAGCATGCGGACGCGGCTGACGTCGAGCCATTCGAGACGTGCCGCGAACTCGGCGTCGCTCTCCTGCGGCGCCCACGACTCGATCACCGGGACTCCGCAACGCTTGGCGGCTGATCGGACCCGCTCGACGGCTTCTGTCGGCGTGCCTGCGTGTACTCGCATCGCGACGGCGGGGAGTGGGCGGTAGCGGAAGATGTTGGTCTCGCAGAACAGGCCGGTCGGGTCGTGTCCGCGGCTGAAGTGCTCGGCCCACCATCGGTGGTCGTCCGCCTCCGCGGCCTGGAGCCACGCCCCGGGCTCGGTCAGCGACGGCGACGACGTGGGAATCCACATGCCGAGCTGCATCACATAGCCCGGACCGCCCGCCTTCGCTCCGGGGCCGACCGACGAGGCCTTCCAGCCGCCGAAGGGCTGCCGTTGGACGATGGCGCCGGTGATGCCCCGGTTCACGTAGGCGTTGCCGACGTGGACCTGGGCCGTCCACTCGTCGATCTCGTCGGGGTCGAGCGACTGGATACCACCGGTGAGACCGAATGCGCTCGAGTTCTGGAGGTGGATGGCGTGTTCGAGGTCGGTGGCGTACATCACACCGAGGACGGGACCGAAACACTCCGTGCGGTGGAACCATGAGTCGGCGATGACGCCCAGACGCACCCCCGGCGACCACAGCGTCTCGTCGATCTGTCGTGGCTCGACGAGCCACTCCTCACCCTCGTCGAGGCGGGTGAGGCCCCGTTCCAAGTCGTCACCGGGAGGCGTGATGATCCCGTTCACGGTGGTGCGCAGATCGGTCGACGGACCGACGACGAGACTCTCGACGGCATCGCGGAGTTGGCGTCGGAATCTGTCGGATCGATACACGTCGCCCACGCAGATGGCGAGACTTGCGGCCGAGCACTTCTGGCCAGCGTGACCGAACGCCGAGGCCACGAGGTCTCGCACCGCGAGGTCGAGGTCCGCGTTCGGCGTGATGACCATGGCGTTCTTACCCGACGTCTCGGCGAAGAGCCGGAGGTCGGGCTTCCAGGACCGGAACATCTGCGCGGTGGCCGACCCGCCGGTGAGGATCACGCCGTCGGCGTGGGTGACGAGATGGCGGCCGACCTCGTTCTCCGGTGCTCGCACGAACTGGAGGACCTCTCCCGGGACACCAGCCGCCCAGCAGCATTCGGCGACGATCTCGGCGCAGCGTGGCGTCTCCGGCGCCGGTTTGAAGATGACGCTGTTTCCGGCGGCGAGGGCGGCGAGGACACCCCCAGCCGGGATCGCCACCGGGAAGTTCCACGGCGGGATGACCGCGATCACGCCGAGCGGGGCGAACCGTGCGCCGTCGGCCTCGAGTTCCATGGCTCGCTCGGCGTAGTACCGGGCGAAGTCGATGGCTTCGCTCACCTCGGGATCGGCCTGGGCCACGGTCTTGCCGGCCTCGTGGACCATCGCAGCCATGAGGTCGTGTCGTCGCCGGTCGAGTTCGTCCGCCACCCTTCGCAACGTCGCTCGGATGTCCTCGGGGTCGAGTGCCGACCAGACCAACTGCCCGGCGCGGGCCGTGCCGATGCGTGCTTCCATCTCGAGGAGCGAGTCGTCGACCGCTGCGGTCGGACGAGCTGACGGGGTGTTCACGATCGACTGTGCCCACGCCCGGTTGGCGGCGAGCGTCGGGTCGGTCTCTGCGTCGTTCACGAAGCCGTCGGGGGCCGGACCCCTGCGGGTCTGGCGGTCCAGCGTCCGGCGCCGTCCGGCTTCGACGAGCCAGCGATCGTCCACGGCCGCCCGGAAGGCGTTCTCCTGTTCGGCGAACGCACCGGAGCCAGGCCGGAGCTCGGCGAGCGAGCGCACGAAGTTGCCGGGCGCGGCGTTCTCCTCGAGTCGCCGGAAGAGGTAGCTGATGGCCACGTCGAAGTCGGCCTTCGCCACGATCGGCGTGTAGAGCAGGAGGCCGTCGCGCTCGGCCTTGATCGTGCGGGCATGCGCTGGGGCCATGCCCTCGAGCATCTCGACCTCGACTCGGTTACCTGCACCGCGTTCGTCAGCGACGAGCATGGCGAACGCGATGTCGAAGAGGTTGTGGCTGCCGACGCCGAGACGGACGGCGGCCGTGCGCTCCGGAGTGAGCACCCAGTCGAGACAACGCTTGTAGTTGGCGTCGGTGTCGGCCTTGGTGGGATAGGGCGCGAGCTCCCAGTCGTGGATGGCAGCGTCGACACGCTCCATCGCCAGGTTCGCGCCCTTCACGATGCGGATCTTGACGTCGGCACCACCGTTCGATCGCCGCTCCGACGCCCACGCCACGATGTGTTGGAGGGCGGGGAACGAGTCGGGCAGGTAGGCCTGCAACACGATGCCGGCCTCGGTGTCGAGGAACTCTGGCTCGGCGAGCACGCGACAGAACGCCTCCACGGTCAGTTCGAGGTCGTGATATTCCTCCATGTCGAGGTTCACGAACGTGTCTCGACCTGCGGCTGCCCGCCATATGGTCCGGAGCCGATCGCAGATCCGCTCGAGGCAGTCGTCCCAGGCCCAGTGGTTCAGTTGTGACGCGACGGCGGAGATCTTCACCGACACGTAGTCGATGTTCGGATCGTCCAGGAGCGCGAGCGTCGCCGCGAGCCGTCGCTCGGCCTCGCGTTCGCCCAACACTGCCTCGCCGAGGAGGTTCACGTTGAGCGAGAACCCCTCGTCCCGTCGGGCGCCGAGGTGCGTCGCGAGGTCCTTCGGATCTGCATCGACCACGAGGTGGCCGACCATCTGGCGCATACGACGCCGGGCGAGCGGCATGACCAGGCGCGGAAGGATGGGTGCCAGTCGGGCGCCGGCGGTGAGGAGCAGCCGATCGAGGCGCCCGAGGAACGAGGGGAGCGGTGCCTCGTCGAGGACCAGCGAGGCGAGCTGATCGGCAGCGACGCGATTGTCGTCCGGGCGGATGACGCGATCGACGAACTGCATGGTGAACGCCACGCCATCGGGGTCGTCGATGAGGTCGTGGAGTCGTTCGGTGGCCTCGAGATCGTCGCTGTCGGTGACGTCGTCCGCGGTTGCGAGCCACTGCTGGACGAGCGCCACCGCGCGGTCGGCGATGTCGTCATCCAACGGCTCGTCGTCGATCATCGCCCTGATACTGGCGCACTGCTCGGCCGCCCGCGTGTCATCGTGCGATGTCGGCGACCGTCGCCTCGCAAGCAGCGACCAGTGCTGTCGGAGCGAGCGAGATCTCGAGTCCCCGCCGACCGCCGCTCACGTGGACGATCGCCGCATCGAGGAGCGACTGGTCTATGAACACCCGCAGCCGGGTCCGATGGCCGAGTGGGGCGATCCCGCCGACCACCGAACCACTCAACCGCTCGGCGTCGGCGTGCGTAGACATGACCGCTCGTTTGCCGCCGCCAGCACGAGCCAGGGCCTTCAGGTCGAGACTGCCGGCGACCGGGACCACGGCTGCGACGGCACGGTCGTCGAGTATGGCGACGAGGGTCTTGCCGACGTGTCGAGGATCGAGCCCCAAGGTGTCGACGACCGCGTCGCCATAGCTCGCTCCATCGTCCGGACTGTCGTACTCGGTCAGTTCGAAGTCGATGCCAGCAGCCTCGAGGGCAGCGATCGCCGGCGTCGCGGCCAACGACCTAGAGCGGCTTCGGGTTGTGCGGGTCGCTGTCCTCGACGATGACCTCGCCCTCGCTTCGATCCTTCTCGATCACTCGGCCCGGGTGGTCGCTGTCGAGATGGGCGGTGAGCTCCCACTTGGCCTGGAAGCGCAGTTCGCAGAAGGGGCACTGGGAGACGGCGGCCATCGTGATCAGAACTCGTCGAGCCAGACGGGGGCTCGGTCGAGGAGGAAGGACGAGACGTCGAGGCAGCGATCGAGCGTGTCGCACAACTGCTCCTGGCCCAGGAACACCCGGGCGAGCGAGACCTCGACGCGTGCCACGATCGCCAGCGAGCGTTCGGGCGCATCGGTCACGGCGCCGAAACTGTCGATCGCAGACACCTCGAGCGGCAGGTCGGGACCGCCGAGCCCGGCCAGTTCGGTGGCGAGGACGAGCAGATCCGGCCCGCTCGGCAGCGGCGGCAGAGCCCACGTGAAGATCAGCGGAAAGTGGAACTCGTCTGGCGGGTCGTCGTCTTCGCCGATGGAGAGGAGCACGTCCTCGAAGGCGAGCAGCGATCGGGGGTCGACGTCGAGCGCGAGGTGCAGATCGAGTGGACCGCCGCACGCCTCGTCGGGATGCAGGTCGACTTCCCACGCCTGACGGAGCGAGTAGGTCTCGACGAAGTGACGCTCGTCGTGCACGTGGAATCCGTGATCGACGGCGTGGTCCTTGAGATCGGCCACGAAGCCGGGAACATCGATGGAAGCCATCGGGACAAGCCTGCCACGCGATCCCCGTTCAGCCGACACGCGCCTCGACCCCACTACCGTCCACCAGCGATGGGCGACGACGAGCTGTTGGCGACACTGCGAGAAGCCGCTGCGGCGGTCCGGCGCGCGCTCGATGATCTGGCGGACTGGGGGCTGGCGGGAACGCGAGCCGGTCAGTACCGATCCGACCTCGCCGCCGACGAGGCATGTCTGTCGGTCCTCGACGCCGCAGGCCTGGGATGGCTGAGCGAGGAGAGTGGTGTCGCTCACGGCGAGCGGGACGTGATCGTCATCGTCGACCCGGTGGACGGTTCGACGAACGCGAGCCGGGGCATCCCCTGGTACGCCACCAGCCTCTGTGCCGTCGACGATGACGGACCTCGTTGCGCGCTCGTCGTGAACCAGGCGAGCGGTCGCCGGTTCGAGGCGACTCGTGGCGGGGGAGCGACCGTCGACGATCTCCCGATGCAACCGTCAGGGGCGACGGCTGTGTCGGCGTCGATCATCGGCATGTCCGGCTATCCCAACCGATACTTCGGCTGGAAGCAGTTCCGGGCGCTGGGTGCCGCTGCGCTCGATCTGTGCGCTGTGGCGGAGGGCGTCCTCGACGGCTACGTCGACTGCTCGCCCAGCGCGCACGGTTCCTGGGACTACGCCGCAGGAATGCTGATCTGTCAGGAAGCCGGGGTCCCGGTCGTCGATGCCTTCGACCGCGAGTTGGTCATGCTGGGACACGCCGATCGGCGAACCCCGATCGCCGGCGCCACACCACACCTCCTGCAGGAACTCGTCGACGCGCGCCGCTCATTGCAATGGCCTGACGATCCGCCCATACCCGTCGGGAGCTGACCGAGCCGTCGGTAGGCTTCGTCGGTGGCCGGCTTCCTCCATCGCAGCGCACTGAGGGTGTTCGGACACCTGCCGACTCCCGTACGCCGTCGTGTCGTCCGCACGATCTCGCCGTCGTTCACTGTCGGCGCCATGTGCTTCATCGAACGCGACGACGGAGCGCTGCTGCTCGTCCGCCACTCCTATCGCGAGCGCTGGGGCGTCCCCGGCGGACTGCTCCAACGTGGTGAACGCGCACGCGACGGTGCGATGCGTGAGGTCAGCGAGGAAGTGGGTATCGAGATCGAACTGTTGGGGGAGCCCGCGGTCGTCATCGACGCCGAGCCGCAGCGGGTCGACGTCATCTTCCGTGCTCGCCCGGTCGGTTCCGACGACGTGCTCGACGCGGTGCGGCCTCGCTCGCCGGAGATCGTGGCGGCGCAGTGGTTCGCGGCCGACGGTCTTCCCGAGCTCCAGTTCGAGACGGCCGACGCCCTCGTGACGCTCGCCCGCGCCGCGACGTCACCGGTGGAGCGACGACTGCCTGATCCCGTCTGGCCTCGCCTGGACTAGACGGCCATCGCTCGGCCGCGTGCGTTGGGCGAGCACGGGTGCCGGAGCTTGGTGAGCGCTTTCGCTTCGATCTGACGAATCCGCTCGCGTGTCAGTTCGAAGTGGCGGCCGACCTCGTCGAGCGTGAGCGGTCGATCGCCGATGAGCCCGAAACGGAGTTCGAGGACCTCGCGCTCGCGGTCGGACAGCGTGTAGAGGAGATTGCGGAGCGCGATCTTCTCGAGGCTGGCAGCGGCGACGTCGAAGGGAACGGGAGCGTTCTCGTCCGGGAGGAGGTCGCCGAACTCGGTCGAGTCCTCGCCGACGCCGGCCGACAGGGAGATCACGTCGGCGGTCGCGCCGAGGGCGGTGACGACTCGGTCGAGAGCCATGCCCGTCAGCTCGGAGAGTTCTTCCGCCGTCGGTTCACGCCCGAGTTCCTTGAGGAGCGTGCCCGACGCCTTGGACAGCGTGGTCAGTGTGTCGACGACATGTGACGGGAGACGGATGGTCCGACCCTTGTCGGCGACGCCGCGGCCGATTGCCTGACGGATCCACCACGTGGCGTACGTCGAGAACTTGAAGCCCTTGCGGTGATCGAACTTCTCGACCGCACGGATGAGGCCGAGGTTGCCCTCCTGGATGAGGTCGAGCAGCGGCAGGCCGGTGGACTGGTAACGCTTGGCGATGGAAACGACCAAGCGCAGGTTCGACTGGATGAACCGCTGCTTGGCCTTGCCGGCAGTGCGGACTGCTCGACGGAGCGCCGCACGTTCGGCCGGCGTGAGGTCGTCGTCGGCCTCGAGGCGCTCGGCGGCTTCGTGGCCGGCTTCGATCTGTTGCGCGAGTTCGACTTCCTCGGCCGCGACCAACAATGGGTACTGCCCGATCTCGGTGAGATAGCGGCCGACGAGGTCGTCGGGTCCACGTGCCCCCCGATGACCGCTGCGTTTCGGACCGGCCATCTGCACCTCCCTTTCGTCGGTCAGATGCCCCGGAAACTTGAGCACCCGTAACGCTGAACTGGCTGAAAATGACGGTAGTCACATGGTTCGCGCTCATCGTGGATGCTGGTGGTGGACGACGTCGGCACGGCTACCGTTGTCGCGTTCAGGGCGCATAGCTCAGTTGGCTAGAGCGCTGCCTTTACATGGCAGATGTCGGGGGTTCGAGTCCCTCTGCGCCCACTCCCGTGACCTGCGCAACACCGCCGCCCCGACTGCCGGAAGTTCGTCGGCGATGCTCAGGTCCGGACCGGCAGGCGGATGGCGACGGCGCGAAGCCCGATGGAGCTGCGAACGACCGCTGCGCGGGCGGCTTCGGAGCGGCGGAGCCAGTGGCGTCCGTTTGTCGCGGTGAGTTGCTCGGGCTGCGTGGCTGCTTCGTCGAGCAGCGCGTCCATGGTGGCGATCGCCCGGCGTAGTGAGGTCGTGGGGACATCACTCGAATCGCGACCTGCGACGGTCGCGCGAAGCGCTGACGTGTCCCGGTCCCCGATGGCTGCCTCGGCCGCAGCGAGGCGCCGGTAGCGATCGGCGGCGTCCTCTTCGCCCGGCAGCACGCAGCTGCCGTGTGGTGTGCTGAGCGTGTCGAAGACGTAGGCCTGGCCGAGACCGAGTTCGGAGTGGAAGTACCACTCCTGCGCCTCGTCGTGCAGGAACGCCCAGATGTCGTTGACCGCGCGGTCACCGGACCGGTCCAAGATGCCTTTGGTCGGCAGTCCGTAGCGGCACTGGTCGCGTCGACGATCGAGCGACGCGCTGTGCATGAGGGTGAGTGGCCGGGTCACCTGCCGCAGCGGCAGCCACAGGTTCACCAGCATGAGTGGTGATCGCCGGTTGGCGCTGTCGGGCGCATCGTGGCGGAAGATCCTCGGTGCGTGGCCCCGCATCATCTGGCGCACGGGCGTTCCGAGGACGTCCTGGTCGGCGTGGACGTTGACCGCGCCGCCGTGCCGGACTTCATCGTCGACACCGCCTTCGACGTCGATCCCCGCCGGCCCCTCGCGACGAAACAGCAGACCCTCGCCCGGGATGAACAGGATCAGCAGTTGCGTACCGTCCTGGAGGCGCACCCGCGCCCGGCCCAGCGAGCGACGAATGGCCGATTCGGTCCTCGGGCTCAGCCCGTGATCGCGGCGCACCTGATGCAGTGTCTGGTGTAGGCCGCGCCGGTTGGGCAGGTCGGCGATCGCGAAGCCTGCATCGTCGAAGCTCGGCTCCGGGGCCTCGAGAGCGGCGAGGTCGCGGATCTCACACTCGTGCATGGCGAGTGTGGTCTCGTCGAGCGGCGCGGGCTCGATGGTGGCCGACCGTCGCACGGTCGGCCGCTCGTGATCAGGGCGCACACGGTCGGGGCGAGCGAAGCCGAGGGAGGACGTGACGGTCGAGGCGGATGGCACGACACGAGTATGCAAGATGACTCTTGCGCTCTGCAAGAGCTATCTTGCATCCGTGGCGAACGACACACGTGAACGAATCCTGGACCGGTCGCTGGAGCTCTTCGCTCGCCGTGGCGTCGCCGGCACGACCGTCGTCGAGATCGAGGAGGCCGCCGGTCTGTCGCCGGGGAGCGGAAGTTTCTACCGACACTTCGAGAACAAGGAAGCGGTGCTCGACGCGGTCGTCGATCGCGAGATCGTTCGGGCCGAAGCGACACGCGAGGCTCGGATCGGCGAACCCTCCCGCCTCGACGTCGCCTACCGACGGACGCTCGACGACCTCGTACGCCTGCAGCCGCTGATGGCGATCGCGGCCCGGGAAGGACGGCAGCGGCCGGGGCTGCTCGCAGCGTTGCAGCGGGTCTTGGCCGAAGACGGGGCGCGGGCCGAGAGCGCGCTCCTCGCTGAGCGGATGGAGCGGGGAGAGATCGCGAAGGCGGACGCCGATGGCGTCGCAGCGGTCGCGATGTTCGCGCTCGTCGGCCACCACCTCGCCGAACACTTCTTCGGTGCGCCGATCGGCGCGGACCGAGAGCGATTCGTCGAGACGCTCGCACGGATGGTCCGAGGTGACCGACCCTGACCGTCGGAGGTCTCCGGATGAGGACGGCACCACCTACCGCCCGGTCGTGACGCTGTTCGCCATCACCTTCGTGATGGCGTTTGGTGGCCATGGCATTGTGGATGGGAGCGACCCGCCTGTTGTGACCCGCTGAACGGAACTGCCGTGAAGAAGATCCATGCCGATGATCCACGGGCCAGGTATCGAGCGAGCGACGTCTCGGTCGACCGTGCGGAGCTCGACGCGTTCGTCGCCGACAAGCATCGCTGGGTGTTGGCGACCACGCGGTCCGATGGTCGCCCACAACTGAGTCTCGTCACCGGTGGGATGCTCGGCGACGGAAGGCTCGCGATCGCCTCCTACCCCGAGAGGGCGAAGGCCAAGAACGTCCGGAACAACCCTGCGGTGTCGGTTGGCGTGATGGGCGCTGAGTTCAACGATGCCTGGGTGCAGATCGACGGTGACGCCGTCGTTCTCGAGCTCCCCGACGCGCTCGATGGGCTTGTCGAGTACTTCCGCTCGATCTCCGGTGAGCACTCTGACTGGGACGAGTACCGCCAGGCGA
The DNA here is from genome assembly GCA_038255425.1 of Acidimicrobiales bacterium. Classification (GTDB taxonomy): domain Bacteria; phylum Actinomycetota; class Acidimicrobiia; order Acidimicrobiales; family Salinilacustritrichaceae; genus Salinilacustrithrix. Next base: position 37,075 of record JBBSLH010000002.1, on the reverse strand, counting down.
TGGTTGACCAGGGAAAGTGCGTGATCCTCATCGAGCCCACTCGATGGAGCCCCGTCAGCAAGGGTGGTTTCCCGCCGTCGATGTTCGACGACTGATTCGACGACAGCACCTAGGTTGCGTGGGACACGCGACCTGGAGGAATGATGCAGATCTACCGCACGCCCGACGACCGATTCGAGGGTCTGCCTGGCTATTCGTTCGCCCCGAACTACGCCGAGATCGACGATGGGGACGACGGATCCCTCCGGGTCCACTACCTCGATGAGGGTGCGGCCGACGCCGCCCCGGTACTGCTGATGCACGGCGAGCCGTCATGGTCGTTCCTGTATCGGCACATGATCCCGGTCCTGGTCGAGGCAGGTCATCGAGTCGTGGCCCCCGATCTCGTCGGATTCGGGCGCAGCGACAAGCCGACCGAGCAGTCCGACTACACCTACGCCCGTCACGTCGAGTGGATGCGTCGGCTGATCTTCGATCACCTCGACCTGCGCGACATCACGTTCTTCGGCCAGGACTGGGGAGGCCTCGTCGGTCTCCGACTCGTCACTGCCGCTCCCGATCGATACGCCCGGGTCGCCATCGGGAACACCGGACTGCCGACCGGTGAGGGCGCACCCAGCGAGGCATTCCTCGCGTGGCAGAAGTTCTCCCAGGAGACCGAGCACTTTCCCGTCGGGGCCATCATCAGCGGCGGTTGCGCGACCGACCTGGCCGATGACGTGATCGCTGGGTACGACGCGCCGTTCCCGGACGACGAAGCCAAGGCTGGCGCTCGCATCTTCCCGACGCTCGTCCCCACGAGCTCGGATGACCCCGCGAGCGACGCCAATCGGGCCGCATGGAAGGTGCTCGAGCAGTTCGAGCAGCCATTCCTCCTGACGTTCAGCGATCAGGACGCCGTGACCGCCGGCGGCGACGCTCCTTTCGCGGCCAAGGTTCCGGGCGCCACCGGCCAACCCCACGTCACCATCGAGGGCGGTGGGCACTTCCTGCAGGAAGATCGTGGTCCAGAGCTGGCGAACGTCTTGGTGGACTTCATCGACCGCACGTCCTGACGGCTCGGTCGCTCAGTCGGCCGATTCGGAGGTCTCGTCCAGTTCTGCTGGCTGGGTCGCGGGGCGGCGCAACACCAGCGCGCCGACCACGGCGGCGAGCACGCTGGCGACGAGGATGCCGAGCTTGGCCTCCTCGATGAGGCCTTCGTCCTCGTAGGCCAGGCCGCCGATGAAGATGGCGACGGTGAAGCCGATCCCGGCGAGTGCGCCGACGCCGAAGATGTCGCGCCACGACACGCCATCCGGCAGATCGCCGACGCCGATCGCGGTCGCGATCCACGTGGCCAGCGCCACGCCGAGGGTCTTGCCGACGACCAGTCCGACGATGACCCCGATGGTGACGGGCGAGGTCGCAGCGTCGTTGACTCCATCGCTGCTGATCTCGATGCCGGCGTTGGCAAGCGCGAAGAGCGGCAGGATCAGGAACGACGAGAACGGGTGCAGGATCGTCTGGAGGCGGTCGGTCACGGGCACCGTCTCCTTCACGTCGAAGACCACAGCCCGTACCTCGTCGATCGGGGTCTCCGGATCGACCTGAGCCTCCGTCGTGCGTGGGCGGAGTGCGACGGCCGGGGTGATGACGCCCAACGTCACGCCAGCGATCGTGGCGTGGATCCCGGACTCGAGCGTGGCCAGCCAGACCCCGGTGCCCACCGCGACGTAGAGCGGTACGTACCAGACCCGCCCGATACGCATGAAGACGATGACGCCGAGCAGACCGACGGCGATCGCCAGCCAACCGAACGAGAGACTGTTGGTGTAGAAGATCGCGATCACGGCGATCGCGCCGATGTCGTCGGCGATGGCGAGCGTGAGGAGGAAGACCTTGAGCGACGACGGGATCTTCGGTCCGAGCAGCGCCAACACGCCGAGGGCGAAGGCGATGTCCGTGGCCATCGGGATGCCCCAGCCGTCGAAGCCGTCCCCGCCGCCGTTGATGAGCATGAACAGACCGGCCGGGACGATCATGCCGCCGAACGCAGCGATGACCGGCACGGCCGCCTTGCGTGGATCTCGTAGCTCGCCCGCCACGAGCTCGGACTTGATCTCGAGCCCGACCACGAAGAAGAAGATGGCCATCAAGCCATCGTTGACCCAGTGGCCGAGCGTCTCGGTCAGCTTGAAGTCGTTGAACGCGACGAGCGTGAGGTCGGTGTGCCAGAACGTGTCGTAGCTCTCGCTCACCGGGCTGTTGGCCCAGATCAGAGCGACAGCGGTCGCCAGGAGGAGGACGATCCCGCCGGCGGTCTCGATGTGGAGGAAGGTCCGGAGTCGTCGCCCGACCGCCTTCGCCATCGGGAGGTCGGACTGGATCCAGGTGCCGCCCTCGATGTGGCGGTCGCGCAGTCCACGTCTGGCGGTCGATTCGCTCTCGTCCTGGCTCTCGGTCACCCCCTCAGGATGGCAAAACCGCGTCGCATTCCCACCGGCGGGCGACGCGATGCGGGTTGACCGTCGGGTCAAGACCCTGGGGAGCACGGCGTCTAGGTTCTGGTCCATGACTGGAATCCTGGATCGACTCTTCGGCGCCGAGGGCAAGCACGTGGTCGTCACGGGCGGCTCGCGCGGTATCGGCCGCATGATCGCCACCGGCTTCGTCGAGGCCGGCGCCACCGTCTACATCTCTGCCCGCAAGGCGGAGGCATGCGACGCCACTGCCGATGAACTGAACGCACTCGACGCCGCTGGCAGTTGTGTCTCGGTCCCCGCTGACCTGTCGGAGAGGAGCGGCGTCGACGCGCTGGTCGCCGCGGTGTCCGAGCGGACCGAGGTGCTGCACGTCTTGGTGAACAACGCCGGAGCGACCTGGGGTGCGCCATTGGACGAGTATCCCGAGGATGCGTTCGACAAGCTCTTCAACATCAACGTCAAGGGAGCGTTCCTGTTGACGCAGGCCTTCTTGCCGGCCCTGAAGGGGGCGGCGACCGACGACGATCCGGCCCGTGTCATCAACATCGGTTCCATCGACGGGATCCGCACGCCGGCGATGGAGACCTACGCCTACAGCACCACGAAGGCGGGGATCCTGGCCCTCACGCGGCATCTCGCCAAGAACCTGGTCCGCGACAACGTGTTGGTCAACGCGATCGCACCGGGGCCGTTCCAGTCGAAGATGATGGCCTTCGCCCTGGGCAGCGAGGAAGGACGCGAGATGGTTGCTGCTGGCGTGCCGGCGCGTCGGATCGGGCAGCCCGACGACATGGCGGCGGCGGCACTGTTCCTCGCTGGGAAGGGCTCGACCTACCTCGTCGGCGAGACGATCGTCGTCGACGGCGGCATCGCCAACGTCGGTTAGCGCGTCTCGAACTCGGCGACGAAGCCGTCGCCGTCTGGCGTGATGGTGACGTCGAGTCCATCGAGTCGGGTGCGTCCCGCGTCGAGCGTTCGTACGCCGGGGTGGCCCATCGCTGCCTTGGTGCTGTGCCCGACGCCGTCGGGTTCGGGTTCGTGGACCTCGAGTCGCCCGGGCGATCCGACGCGGAGCAGGCCTGGTTCGGGATGTCCTGTCGGTGGTCCGTCGGGGACATAGCGGAGGACGCCGACCGATCCGTCGGCCCGCCGCCAGTGCACGGTGCCAGCGACGAACTGGTACCAGCCCGCCCAGTTCGAGTCGCCGTCCTCGGCGCCGATCATGAGGTCGTCACCGAGCCACGCACGGGACTCCCGCTGCGTGGGCCAGGTGGTGATCATCTCGTGCACGGACCGCTCGCCCCGGAACTGTTCGAGGTCGGCCCGGTCGTCCTCGGGGATCACCGACGGGACCAGCCGCAGTGCAGGGAGCGAGAGCAAGTCGTGCGAGTGCGACGCGGCCGTGAGTGTCGGAGGTAGTGGCGGTGCGGTGACCATTGCGACGTCCATCACCACGGCGACCTTGGCCACGTATCGCGCGCAGTCGAGGCCGTACGCGCGGGTGAACGGTCCTGCGATGTTCGCCAGGCTGGCGTGGAAGCGCTGCGCCACGGTGTGCCACAGCCCGGCCTCGAGTTCGGTTCCCCACGCCTGCAGCTTCTTGCTGTCGGTGTGCCCCCGCCACAGAGCCAAGGCCCAGAGATCGACACCGTCGTAGGTGGGGGAGTTGTACTCCGGGAACGTCCGGTGCTCTCGCCAGTGCGACCAGATTGTCTCGGCCAGATCCTCGCCGGCCTCGGTCTCTCCCGCTTCGACCAGGAGCCAGGCGTGTTGGATGGCGATGTTGGTGTAGTGCCACGCCAGACGTCCCGACGCGTGCTCGCCGTTGACAGCGATCTCGATCGAGTCCTCGAGACGCCGACTCAGGTCGGCTCCCAGGAGTGCGCGGTGGTGGCGGAGTGCGAGTGCGAACGAGATGCCGACGAACTGACGCCAGTTGGGGTCGTAGTCGTCCCACTCCACTGCGTCGGAAGTGGGCGTCGGCCACTCGAGGAATCGGGCGAACGTCCCGTCCCACGGTGTTCCCGGGTCCCGATACTGGATCGCCAGCAGCGCATCGGCAACGCGGGTGGCGGCGTCTGCATTGCCCCGCTCGAGGAGCGCGAGGAGATACCACGCAGTCTGCGGAACCTGGTGGAGTGTTCGCGGGATGATGCCCTCGTCGTCGAGCGAACCCGGTGGATTCCAGACCATCGCCGTGGCGTCGTCGAAGAGATCGTCGGCCCACGCGGCGATCGCTCGGTGTCGATCGTCAGACATCGGAGAACTCCTCCCAGTCGGCGCCGGTGTCCGACGCGCTCCACGACGCCACACCGTCATGCGTCCGTACCCGGAAGCGGAAGCGCAGCGGCGTCCCGGCATCGAGTCGCATCGGCTCGTGGAACAAGAACGCGGCGTTCACGAAGTTGGTCGGCTCGTCGGTGTCGTAGAGCGCGTTGGCCACGTCTCCGTACCAGGGCGTCGGATGGCGGGGATTGTCCGGATGGTCGTGCAATGTGACCCCGGCATCGGATCCGGAGAGGTCGCACCACCGAGATCGCTCTCCAGTCACGGTCGGACCATCGGTCGCTTCGGTGGCGATGCGGGTGCCGGGCCAGTCGCCTGCACCGCGGAAGGCGAGACCGCCGTACCCGCCCCATCCCTGGTATGGCGTCCGATCGAGGACGACGTCATCGTCGGCAGTCAGGACGGTCGTCCAGTCGATGGTGCGATCGTCGACGGTCTCGATGTGCCGTTCCTCGACGATGGCGATCGAGCCGTCCGGGCGAACCCACTCGACCGCGTGGTCGTCGCGATGGCGCTGGGATCCGAACGGCTCGACTTCCTCCCAGAAGTTGTCGCCGTCGACGAACTTCACCGCGAACCACAGTCCGCGCTGCCACGGATGGTCTGGCGTCTCGGAGCGTGACAGGACCCGGCCCGAGGGCGAGGTCAGCGGATGGAGGTGCGGCTTCGGCGACGACGAGTCGTAGGACCAGGACACGCCTCCACGGTTGCAGATCCGGGACGAGCAGACTGTGACGATGGACTCGCCGCGCATCGTCCTCGCCCACTGGAACGGTCTCGACTTCTACGGACGGTCGGGCATGGCCGCGATCGAGTCGGTCGGTCGGGTGCTCGATCCCGAGCCGCTCGGCAGCTTCGACGACGAGCGGGCCGACGACCTCCTGGCGGAGGCCGACGTGCTCCTCGGCCACTGGGGCTGTCCGAAGATCGACCGCTCGGTCGTCGCCCGGGCGCCGTCGCTCGGACTCATCGCCTACACGGCAGGCACGGTCAAAGGGACGGTTGCCGAGGACGTGTTCGACCACGACATCCGCATCACGTCCGGTGCCCCGGCCAACGCGGAACCCGTGGCCGAGTTCACCCTCGCCACCATCCTCCTGGTGAACAAGGACGTCTTCTTCCAGCGAGATGTCCTGCGCGACCCGGCGATCTCCGAGCGCCGTCAGCCACTGAGTCGACCGGTCGGGAACTGGGACAAGACCGTCGGCATCGTCGGTGCCTCGATGATCGGCCGGCGGGTGATCGAACTCCTCCGTCCGTTCCCGAAGCTGCGCGTGGTGTTGTACGACCCGCACGTCGACGCCGACGAGGCCGACCGCCTCGGCGTGGAGAAGGTCGAACTCGACGAGCTGTGCAGTCGTTCGGACGTCGTCTCGATCCATGCGCCCGACATCCCCGAGACGCGACACATGATCGCCGCTCCGCAGTTGGCGGCACTCCGGACCGGAGCGACCGTCGTGAACACGGCGAGAGGCGCTCTCCTCGACCACGACGCGCTCATCGTCGAGGTCGAGACCGGTCGGCTGTCGGCGGTGCTCGACGTGACCGACCCCGAGCCGCTGCCGCCCGACAGCCCGCTCTGGACGCTGCCGAACGTCTACCTGACACCCCACCTCGCCGGTTCGCAGGGCACCGAGCTCGGCCGGATGACCGACCACGTCGTCGACGAGATCCGCCGCTGGAAGGCTGGCGAGCCGGCCAACAACGAGATCACCCGTGACTCGCTCGGCCGGATCGCCTGACCGGATCGTCTAACCGGCCTGGCTGATGCGGTCGAGCAACGACCGCGCCTCGGGTGGGATCCCGTCGTCGAGGACCGGCGGTTCGGCACTACGACTGGCGAACACGGTCGCCGTCAACAGATGGTCCCCTGGCTCGAGACGTTTGCGGAGCACGGGAACGGCGACCCGGGGATGCACGAGATGCGCGTTGGTGGCGAGGTTCTCGACGGCGACCGCTCGCTCGGCGTCGCTCGAGTGGACGAGCGTGGTGCCGTCGCTGCCCGTGATGGCGGCGGTGCCTGGGGCCAGATCAGCGCGCAACGTCATCGGCGCGACGTCGTCCTCCTCGTAGCCGACTGCGAACCCAGACTCGACCGTGCTGACGGCACGCCCGTTGCGGATGCGGTGGATGCGGCTGTGCGCTGTCGATTCACCGACGAACCACGTCACGGTGTCGACGCGGACGTCGCGGAACGGCCGCCATGTCGACCACACCATCGAGTCCTCCGTACCAGCAGCGTCGATGCCGACACGGACGCGTCGGTTCCCGTCGTCGTCGGTCAGTGCGAGCATCGAGTCGGTGCTGAAGCGACCGAAGAAGTCGGGACAGTCGCCCGCCAACGCGAACGCCGACGAGTAGGCGAGCTTGCGGTACTTCGCCGACGCTTGTTCGGGCGCGTCGAAGTCGAATCCGGGTCGACCGATCAGCGCGACGGCCTGCTCGTCGTCTCGTGTCACCACCCAGCCGATGTCGGGGATCGTGATCGGAACAGCGGTCGGAGGAGCATCGGACTCGGGGTCGGTCCAGAACGGGTGGTTCGCGGGTGCGGCCAGTCCCGTGAACGCCTTCATCGCCCAGTACGGCGACCCGGCTGAGTTGTACGACTCGCACAACATGCGGTTGTCGTAGCCGTACCCGACCGAGAGCACGCCGTCCCGGTCGCTGATTGGCTTGTCGGTCCACCACCGCAGGTGACGGAGCCAGTGGCCTCGGGCAGCACCCCATCCGATGTCCGGCTCGACGTCGGCCCAGGCGAGTGCACCCCAGAAGCTGGCCGTAGCGAAGCGGTAGGTGAGGCTGCGGCCCATGGCGATCGCCGCACCGTCGGGGCCGAACCACCACTGGAAGTCGTCGGCGAAGCCGGCAGCGCGCTCGCGGTACTCCTCGGCGACTCGGTCATCGCCGAGGCCGAGTCGGTTGGCGGCCGCGTACATGAGGCCGTAGGTGTGGAAGGCCATCGGGACGTAGTAGTCGACGTTGTCGAAGTCGCCGTCGACGTACCAGTGCGCGCCACGGCGGTAGGTGTCGAGCAGCGTGAGCGAACGCTCGACGGCGTCGTGGTCGACCGGTGCATCCACACGTTCGAGGCCGAGCGCGACGAGGACTCGGAAGAACTGCCAGTTGTTCCCGACCGGGTCATGTTCGAAGATCCCGTGAAGCCACGCGACGAGGTTCTGGCGGGCCCGTGTGTCGAGTCGACCCCACGTCTCGTCGGGACAGAATGCGAGGGTGAGTCCGATCGCCGCCTGCTCGACCATGCGCTGGTCGGCGCCGCGGAGAACTGCGCCCCAGTACTCGGGATGGTCCGGGTCCGAGCCGTTGGCCAATCCGTCGACGACTCGATCCCAATGTGGGAAGCCGCCCCCGCCGACGGTGAGCGGTACCGCGCCGTAGAGGGGGCGGGCGAACCCCTCGAGCTCGGCGGAGCTGCGCTCGAACCCTGCGCCGAAGCTGCCCAGCCGGACCCTGGCACCACCGTCCGAGGTGTGCGGGAGCAGTGGCTCGTGGAGATCGAGAACCGCGCGCTGGATGTCGGCTCTGGTCGCGCAGGGGTTGCCGGCGATCGGGTTGGCGCGAGGGTCGGTCACGACCGCTGCTGTCGCATGGCTCGCTTGGCCTTCGACAGGGTCACGCGTGCAGGCATCTCCTTGTAGTGGCTGTCGAGCGGATAGCACCCCGAGACGAGACCGTTGCGCGGAGCCGTGGTGCAGTCGCTGAAGGTGCGACACACCAGACGTCGGTCGAACGGTTTGCCGGCGAGTGTGTCTGCGGCGAGTTCGGGGTACGAGAGGATCATCCGCCCGAGGCCGACGACGTCGACGTCACCGGCTTCCACGACGGCCTGGCCGACGTGCGACAACCAGTCCTGGACGTAGCTGTAGCCCGAGCCGACGAATGTGAGATCTGGATGTCGATGCTTCAGGTCGGCGGTGGCCGCCACCTGGCGAGCGACGCCGGCGAGTGGATCCTCGGGCGGTTGGTAGCCGTCGGATGGAGGGAAGAACGCCGGCCGTTGGATGTGCGGGTTGTAGTACGGGCTGCCCGCCGTGGTGCAGACCAACCCGATACCCAGCTCGGACACCAGGTCGAGGAACCGGCTGGGTTCGGTCAGGTCGATGGCGAGGCCGGAGTCGTCGGCTCCGAACGGCCTCGGGATACCGGCAACCTCCTCCGGTTCGCCAGCGCCGTCCTCACCCGTTCGGTAGGGAACGAAGTCGAAGGCGGAAAGGCGGACGGCGATCGCCAGTCGCGGTGCCCGTGCGCGGATGCCGGTCACGACTCGCCGGAAGAACGACGTGCGTGACTCGAAGTCGCCGCCGAAGGTTCCGTCGCGATGCGTTGCCGACAGCAGCTCGTGCAGGAGGTAGCCGTGGCAGCACTTCACGTCGACGAAGTCGAAGCCGGCCTGTTCCACGAGGACCGCGGCACCGACGAACGACTCGACCAGTGCCTCGAGTTCTTCGTCGCTGATGAGCGCGCCCGGCTCTGCCGTTCGTTCGTCGAGCACGGCGTGTCGTTGCGCCGGTCGCGGATTCGGTGTGCCGTCCGGACGACTCCACCGTCCCGAGTGCGTCAGCTGTAGCCCCGTGACCTGCCCCGGCGCCAACAGTCGGCGGAGCTCGGCGATCCCGTCCACCGTCCGCTCGTCGATGACCAACTGGTTGGGATTGGCGCGACCCTCCGGCACGACGGCGGTGGCTTCCCCCCAGACCAGACCGCACCCGCTGGATCCGAAACGACCCCAACGGCGTCGGACCAGGTCCGTTGGCTGTCCCTCGCTCGTGGCGTCCCACCCCTCCATCGGGAGGACGGCGAAGCGGTTCGGGACCGTGAATGCTCCGGCCGACCCGTCGGTGAACTGGATCGGTTGCGCCAGGGGACCGGCAGCATCGACGTTGTCGTCCACCGGGAGGTCGGCACCGACGGAGTGGAGGTGCTGTCGGAGGGCCTCGGGCGAGTCGAGCTTCTTGACCTGCGTGAATCGGATCATGCCGTCACCTCGTCGACCAGTGCCTCGATACGTTCCACGATGTCTGCCAGGACGGCACTCCGAGTCGGGTCTGCGTGGTGCTCCCGGGGGAGTGCTGTCGGTGGTGGCCCACCCTCGGAGTTGGAGCACGATGGCCGCGTCGTGCCGGTAGGCGGGCACGGGATCCCGGAAGGTGAACATCCCCAGATACTGGAGGAGGTCGTTGCACTCCCAGAACCTGGGGTCGTCGTTCGCCCAGCATCGGTCGCGTGTGGCGAACAGGTCGGGCGCCATGGTCGAGAGACCGAGCAGGTAGTCGGATCCGTAGGCGACCATGTCGATGGCCAGATCGTTGCCGGTGAAGACCGAGAAGTCTGGTCGGACCCGGTCGCGCAGGGCGATGCGGTCCCACTCCGCGCAGCGGTCGAGGGAGGAGTGCTTGGCGCCGACGCACTCGGCGATGCCGACGAGTCCCTCGTAGGCATCGAGCGAGAAGATCCTCCCGTAGGGCACGAACATGGCGCCGAGCTCGAAGCCGATGAAGTCGCCGGCCGCGGCTCCGAAGGATGCGAGCGATTGCACCCACTGGTCTTCGTCGAGGGCGTTGAGGCCGTGGTTGGGGAAGACGACCGGCGTTCCACCGCCGGCGGCGATCGGCGCCGCGACATCGACGAACGTCGTGAGATCGAACGATGCTCCGGGTTCGTCTGCGACGTAGGCGCCAGCGACGAAGCGACCACTGGTGACCGAGGTCGTGATGTCGAGCACCCGTTGTCGATCCTCGAGACCCAGGAGCTGGACGTAGCCGGTGTCCATGTTCACCGCAGGGGTGAGGCCGTGGTCGTGCGTCCGTGCGACGTGTGCCTCGAACGCATCCCAGTCGATCGCGCCGCCATCGTCGTAGGGAATCAAGATCGCCGACATGCCACGGATCGGGCGGGTCGGACGGGTTGCGGGGATCACCAGCGATGCTCCAGTGGTCGACGGAAGTCGTCCGAGTATCGTGCGTCACACGACTGGCCCGCTCGCATGACAGAGATTCTGCTCGGCACCGTCGCCATCGAGCCCAACCGATGGGGCACCGTGTCTCGTGATCGTGCTCCCGTCACGCTGGTGAGCGCGTTGCTCGACTCGATCGACGCCGCTGGGTTCGATGGTCTCGAACTGTGGGACGGCCACCTGCTCCGCGCGTCGGGCGACGAGGGCGAACGGATCGTCAGCGGTCCGCTGCCGGTGACGATCTTCAACAGCTACGCCGACTTCGGACCCGGCGAGGAGGCGCAGCGGTCTCGGGACGACGCCGCATCGGGGGTGCGACGAGCCGACAGCCGCGCCGTGAAGTTCAACGTCGGGAACGACCCCGCCGACGAGGACGGCTACGTCGAGCGGTTGTCCCAGTGGATCGACGAGCTCCCGTCGAATGTGGCGGCGATGTGTGAGTGTCACCAAGGGATCTCGGTCGCCGAAGATCCCGCAGTCGCAGCGCGGATCTTCGACCGAGCAGGACCCGTCGAGCGGTTGCGGGCGTTGGTGCACACGCACGACGCCCCGGACCTGCTGCGCGCCAAGTTCGATGCATATGGCGACCGCATCACGCACGTTCACGTGAACTTCCTCGACTTCGACGCGATGACGCACCCACGTCTCTGCGACGTGGTCGACGAGCTCCGCGCATTCCGCGATCTCGTCGGCGGTCTCGGTTTCGCCGGCTCGTGGACCCTCGAGTTCGTGGCCGGACTGCTCACCGATCGCGACGAACCGGCATTGCTGCTCGATCAAGCAGCGCAGGACCTGTCGACGCTGCGAGCGGTGGTCGCTGGCTGAGGACTATGCGTCCGGGAGCCGGACGTCGGAGGGTGTCTGGCCGTGCTCGTCGGCGGGATAGCCGACCTGGCAGTAGCCGTGGTTGCAATAGCCGCCCGGATGCTTGTGCAGGTATCCCTGGTGGTAGTCCTCGGCGTAGTAGAAGACGCCGTCGCCAGCATCCGCAGCCAGCGCGATCTGGGTCGAGATGGCGCCGAACCCGCCCTCGTCGAGCGCCCGCTGGTAGCGCTCCCGCGACGCCTCGACCGCAGCGAGTTGCGCGTCGGTCGTCGGGAAGACGGCCGACCGGTACTGCGTACCGACGTCGTTGCCCTGCCGGTTCTCGGTGGTGGGGTCGTGGTTCTCCCAGAAGGCCTTCATGAGGGTGTCGATGTCGACCTTCGTGGGGTCGTACACGACCTGGACCGCTTCGGTGTGGCCAGAACGAGCGGTGCAGGTCTCCTCGTAGGTCGGGTTCCTGGTCCAGCCACCCATGTAGCCGGCAGCGGTGGAGTACACGCCGGGGATCTCCCAGAAGATCCGATCGGCCCCCCAGAAGCAGCCCATGCCCACGACGATGACCTCGTGGCCATCGGGCCATGGACCCTCGAGCGGCGTGCCGAGCACGACGTGCGCCGGCGCAACCGGCATCTTCTCGTCACGACCGGGGAGGGCTTCCTCGGGCGAGATCATGGTGGTCTTGTTGCGGCCGAAGATGGACATGCGGTCAGGCTAGGACCGTCGGCGGCATCCGACCCGCCCTCGGCGGAGCCTTCACCATTCGTTCACCCCTCTCGTTCTGGTCACCACATCGGCGGTTCAGACCGCCGATGTGGTGACCAGAACGGGGAGCGCGGGCCGTGGGCCCGGGCCACCGGGCGAGGGCAGATAGCGTGGTCCGATGCTCGCAGATGATGAGGTCGAACGGGTTCTGATCGTCACCGCGCATCCCGACGACGTCGATTTCGGCGTCGCAGGTTCGATCGCCCGCTGGACCGATGCGGGTGCGTCGGTGACCTACTGCATCGTGACCGACGGCGACGCCGGTGGCTTCGACCCCGATGTGCCCCGCGAGGACATTCCCGGTATCCGGCGCGGCGAACAGACCGCGGCGGCCGAGGCGATCGGCGTCGACGAGCTCCACTTCCTCGGCTATCCCGACGGTCGACTCGAAGTGACGCTCGACCTGCGGCGGGACATCTCGCGGATCATCCGCATGACCCGGCCCCGACGGGTCGTCACGCAGTCACCGCTCCGAAGCCTCGACAGCATGTACCGGAACCACCCGGACCACATCGCCACCGGTGAAGCCGCCTGCTGTGCCGTCTACCCGGACGCACGGAATCCGTTCACGTTCCCGGAGCTGGTCGGCGAGGGGCACGAGGCCTGGTCGGCCGACGAACTCTGGATCATGGGCAGCGGAGATGACACCGACACCTACGTCGACATCACCGACACCTTCGATCGCAAGATGAAGGCGCTGCGGTGTCATGTGAGTCAGAACACCGGCGGCGACGAGATGGAGGAGCGACTCCGGGCATGGAACGGCACCAACGCCGAAGCCGGTGGCTTGGCCCCCGGTCGGCTGGCCGAGTGCTTCCGGGTGCTCGACACCCGCTGATCAGATTCCAGCGGCGCGCAGCATCGACGGTGGGATGGCGTCGTCGCCGCGCCCGAGCATCGCCGCCCGCTCGACGTTGATCTCGTCGAACTCTCGCTGGGTCCAGGTGTCCCAGGGGCCGGTGGCGATCCGCGCCGGATCACCGTTCGCATCGACGCACGCCCGTAGGTAGCCCTGGAGATCTCGGACCTCCTCCTCGCCGCCGATCGGTCCATGGCCGGGGATGATCACCGGGGCGAGTTCGAGCAGGCCGTCGAGTTGGTCGGCCCAGAGCCCCGGATCGCCCTGATAGCAACGCGGCGTCACGCCGAAGCTCGCCATGGCGCCCGCGAAGCAGATCCCGGCGCCAGCGACGACGGCGACGAGGTTCTCCTGCTGCGACCCGGAACAGGGATGCAGGGTCACCGCTGGCGTCAGCCGGACCATCTCGTTCACGACATGGCTGACGGGTCGCGTGAGGAGTTCGTCGTCGAACTCGGGGGCAACGGCTGGGTGGAGCCGACGGTAGATGTCCGGAGTCGGTGCCTGGTCGAGGTGGATGCTGGTCTGCTCGCGGCCGTACATGCCCGACATCGTGAACAGCGCCGTCCCACCGACCGACTCGATCGTCGATCCGGTGAGCACCGTGCGCCGGACGCGGAGACCGAGGTCGTCGATCGCTGCGATGAATGCCTCGGTCTGCGACGGCACGCACAGGGTGTCGATCGCTGTCGCAGCGTCTTCGTCGACCACGAGACCTGCGTTTGGTCGCCCGTCGCCCGGGTCGTCTGCCAGCCAGGCATGGATGCCCGCGTCGAGTGGGACGAGCGTCATGTCGTCGCTCGCGCCGACGGGTTCGGGCGGGCCATCGGGACGTGCGCGATGCCGTCCTCGTCGTACCCCGGCCCGCTGACGTCGAACCCGAAGCGGCCGTACCAGTCGGCCAGGTGCGCCTGCGCTCCGAGGTGGATCGTCGGGGCGCCACTTCGATCGAGGACATCGACCGCCTCGGTCATCAGCGCAGACGCGACACCGGTCGAGCGCGCATCGATGCGGGTCACCACCCGGCCGATCGACGCTCGGGCGGTTCCAGGATCGAGAAGTCTGACGGCGGCGACGACACCGCGGTCATCGCGGACCCACAGGTGCAGTGCGTCGTCTTCCGTGTCACGCCCGTCGAGATCGAGGAAGACGCAGTCCTGCTCGACCACGAAGATCTCGCTGCGCAGGCGGAGGATGTCGTAGAGATCGCCAGGGTCGAGGTCGGCGAAACGTGATCGTTGGATGTCGACGTCGGCCACACACGCATGGTGGCACGGGCCCTCCGGCATCGGCGTCAGTCGCGCTGGAGTGTGGCGAACCAGCGATCGTTCGACGGACGGATCGAGAGCAGATCCATGTCTGCCAGATCGGCCGCCTCTGCGATCCCGTCTGCCCCGACCACGGCCCAGGGAAACCACTTGGTTGCGTTCTCGCCGATCGAGATCCGCGCCTGGATGATCTCGGTCTCTGACCCGGGCTTGCCGACCTCGGCGACGACGCGTCCACCAGGCCGCAACAGATCGTGCAGGCGATCCAACAGCGCGGCAGGATCGCCACCGATCCCGATGTTGCCGTCGAGGAGCACTGCGGCACCCCATCGTCCGGTCCCGGGTAGTGGGTCGAAGACCGAGCGGTGGAGTACGGGTGCCCCGAGGTTTCGAGCACGCATGATGGCCTCGGTGCTCACGTCGACGCCGAGTGTGGTGACGCCGACGCTCGCGAGGTGCGCGACGATCCGGCCAGGGCCGCAGCCGACATCGAGCACGGGTTCGTCGAGCCCGTCGAGCGCGAACAGGTCGTCCTCGTCGGGCGCCGCGAACCATCGGTCAGCGTCAGGGGCGAGCTCGAATCCGCTCGACGACGTGAGGCGAATGGCGGGGATGGCCGGGATGGTCGCGGTCATCAGAGGGCGCCGGCCGTGACGTCGACGCGCTGGACCGCTTCGGCGAACCGAGTGTGCGGGATCGATTCGGCGACGAGCACGGCGTCGGCGAAGTGGTCGACGTCGACCAACTCTGGGAGGTCGCCGATCCGCATGCCCAACGACTCCAGTCGAGCGCGTTGGGCGCTCCCGGTGTGCTGCGTGCTCAGAGGGACATCTAGGACCACGCGCTCGGCGGCGTCCTGAAGCCCGATCGCCCACCAGCCACCGTCGGCGGCGGCACCGAGCACCGCATCGTTGCCGCCGAGTTGCAGCGCGGCCATCGCCTCGTCGAGCAGATCGGCGTTGAGTTGTGGCGTGTCCATGCCGATCTGGAGCCCGGGTCCGTTCGTGGATGCCCACGCCGCAGTCAGTCGACGGTCGAAGGTCCCCCCGATCTGCGGCACGACTCGGACGCCGGCCGGGAGCCATGGGCCAGCGTCGCCGTCGAGTGCGACGATGACCTCGTCGGCGCCGCACGCCATTGCCGCGTCGAACGTGTCGGCGAGAGCTGCGCACGCGATGTCGCTGGCCTGTAGGGGCGTGCACGGTGGGCACAAGCGAGTCTTGACCCGCCCGGGCACCGGTTCCTTCGCCATCACGAGTACGAACATCGTCGGGAACGTACCCATGCCGCGGAGGCGCCAGACCGGTTCGGGCGGTTACGAAGTCCTGAACATCGTTCGTCGTCGCCCCCGCCTGAGGCGCCGTCCGTACGATGCATGCTCATGGACGGGGCCCAACACATCGTGGTCGTCGAGGACGACATGGCCATCGCCGAAGTCGTCGTCCGCTACCTCGAGAAGGACGGCTTCCGAGTCGACTCCTACGGTCACGGTGGCGAGGCGCTCGACGCGCTGCTGGCCGATCCGCCTGATCTCGTGATCCTCGATCTGATGCTTCCCGGGATCGACGGGGCGGAGCTGTTCCGCCGCCTCCGAGCACTGGCACCCGTTCCGGTCGTGATGTTGACGGCGCGCGGCGACGAGGCCGATCGCATCATCGGTCTCGAGATGGGTGCAGACGACTACATCACCAAGCCGTTCTCCCCTCGCGAGCTCGTGGCACGTGTGAAGGCCGTGCTCCGTCGTGTGCAGGGGTCGCTCGAGACCATCGAGGCCGGGTCGTCACCGGTGATGACGGCAGGCGACATCGAAGTCGACATTGCCGCGCGCGAGGCACGCCTCGGTGGCGAGGTCGTGTCACTGACCGCTCGCGAATTCGAACTGCTCGTGTTCCTGATGCGGAACCCGAACACCGCCTTCCGCCGTGAGGACCTGCTGGAGAAGGTCTGGGGGTACACCTTCGGAGACACGTCGACCGTCACCGTGCACATCCGCCGGCTCCGCGAGAAGGTCGAGGCCGACCCGAGCGACCCGAAGCACCTGGCCACGGTGTGGGGCGTCGGCTACCGGTTCGAACCGTGAACGAGACGATGAGCTGGCGGGCACAGGCGGTCATCGTCGCGGTCGGCGTGACGCTCACCGTGTTCACGGCCTGGTTGCTCGAGCTCCCGCGAGGAGACACTGCTGCGCTCCTGGGACTGGCCGGCGGCGGGGCGCTCGCTGCGGCGTTGATCGGCGCGCTGGTCCTCCGCTCGATGCAGACCGCCACCCTTCGGGCCCAAGGCGTCGCCGTCGCTCTGGTGTCGGTGTTCGGCACCGGCGTCGGCGTGGTGCTCGCTGCCTACGCGATGTTCGTGTCGTCGCACGATCTCGGCGCATTGATGGTCGTGCTGATGGCATCGTCCACTGCTGCGATCCTCATGGCGATTCGCTTCGGCTCTCGGATCAGCACCGCGAGTCGCGACCTCGAGGATCTGGCCAGGCGCCTCGGCGACGGCGACCTCATCATGGTTGGAGAGGTACCGGTCGCCCAGGAGCTCCAACGCCTGGCCGAAGAACTGCATCACGCGTCGGAGCGCCTCGACGAGGCGCGCCGTAAGGAGCGAGCGATGGAGTCGGCGCGGCGCGAGTTGATCGCCTGGGTGTCCCACGATCTCCGCACTCCGCTTGCCGGGATCCGGGCGATGGTCGAGGCGCTGGAAGACGGCGTTGTCGAGGAGCCAGCAGATGTCGATCGCTATCACGCGACCATGCGCCGCGAGACCGATCGCCTGGCGATGCTCGTCGACGACCTGTTCGAGTTGAGTCGGATCGAGGCCGGCGCGCTGGATCTCCGATTCGAGGACGTGACCCTCGGCGACATCGTGGCCGAGGCCGTCGCCGGGGCAATGCCGGTGGCGACGGCGAAGGGCGTGCGACTCCGGGGCGAGAGCAACGGCGACGAGCCATCGCTCCGGGTCGCCCCGGCAGAATTGACGCGCGTCGTTCGCAACCTGCTCGACAACGCGATCCGCCACACTCCAGCGGGGTCCGCCATCGAGGTTCGTTGCGGCATGGCCGGCGGCAACGCCACGGTCTCGGTCGCCGACGCCTGTGGTGGTATCCCCGATGACGACCTCGGTCGGGTCTTCGACATGGCGTTCCGGGGCGACGACGCCCGAGGGAGCGCGAACGGTGGGGGCGGACTCGGCCTCGCCATCGCCCATGGTCTCGTCGGCGCACACAACGGCACCATCCGTGTCGAGAACAGTGGTCCTGGCTGCTGCTTCACCGTCGAGCTCCCCGTCGCGGGCTGATGTTCGGGTCAGCCGTTGGAGAACAACCGGTCCAGCAAGTCGTTGGTGAACACCCGGGAGGGATCGAGACGATCGAGCGTGCGGGCCGTCGCTGACCACGTCGCGTAAGAGCGGGACGGGAGTCTGAGCACTGCGGCCGGAGGATGGCCCCGAGCGATCGACTCGCCGACCGCGGGCACCGACGGGAGGCCACGCCCAGCCGACTCGAGCGTCGCCAGCAACGTGTCCATCGTGGCGCCGGCTCCGACATGCACGAGTGACGGGTCAACGGGATCGATCACCACGTGGTCGAGGTTCTCGAGTGATCGACCCGGCCGGCGACCACCCGTTCATCACGGGCGAGAGTGCTGCGGCCGCAGCGCCCACGAGAAAGACCCGTCTGCTGGTGCCACGCCGACCGTGCACTCCACCCATTCCACCCGTTCCGCCCAAGATGGAAGTATCAACCGATTTCTCTCGTTCGACCATGACGCCCGTCAAGCTGTGGTCGGGCTGACCTTCGGGTCAGTCACTACCCACCGGTAACCTGGAGGGATGGCCGACTACATCGCCCCCTTCGACGACATCCGCTTCGTGCTGAACCGCATCGCCGGTCTCGGCGACCTCTCCTCGTACGAGGGATACGAACACGCCGAGCCCGACATGGTCCACGGCGTGCTCGAGGAATGCGCCCGCTTCATGCAGGACAAAGTGGCGCCGCTCAACCGCATCGGCGACGAGCAGACGACCGTGTGGCATCAGGACAACACGGTGACGACGCCCGAGGGCTTCATCGCCGCATACCAGGACTACGTGGCCGCCGGTTGGGGTGGCGTTGCGCTCCCCGAGTCGTACGGCGGCGGCGGGTTCCCGTGGCTCGTCGGCATCGCCATGCAGGAGATGCTCACCGCGTCGAACGAGGCGTTCTCGATGGCGCCGCTGCTGACGCAGGGTGCGATCGACGCCATCCTCGCCCACAGCGACGAGATCCAGAAGGAGACCTATCTCCCGAAGATGGTGACCGGCGAGTGGTCCGGGACGATGAACCTCTCCGAGCCGCAAGCCGGCTCCGACGTCGGTGCCGTGCGCACACGCGCCGAGCAGCAGGACGACGGCACCTACAAGATCACGGGTACCAAGATCTGGATCTCGTGGGGCGAACACGACATGGCCGACAACATCATCCACCTCGTGTTGGCCCGCACGCCCGACGCACCCCCCGGGACCAAGGGCATCTCGATGTTCATC
This sequence comes from Acidimicrobiales bacterium, assembly GCA_038255425.1. Taxonomy (GTDB): domain Bacteria; phylum Actinomycetota; class Acidimicrobiia; order Acidimicrobiales; family Salinilacustritrichaceae; genus Salinilacustrithrix. The sequence continues at coordinate 18,118 of JBBSLH010000002.1, read as the reverse complement.
GTCCCGAAGTTCCTCGTGAACGACGACGGCAGCCTGGGCGACCGCAACGGCGTCGTGTGTCAGTCGATCGAACACAAGCTCGGCATCAAGGCCAGCCCGACCTGTGTCCTCGACTACGACGAGGCCACCGGCTACATCGTCGGCGAGGAGAACCGTGGCATGTCGTACATGTTCACGATGATGAACAACGCACGCCTCTCGGTCGGGCTCCAGGGCCTCGCCGTCGGCGACCGTGCGTACCAGGACGCCCGGCAGTACGCGAACGAGCGACTCCAGGGACGAGCCATCGGTGCCGAGCCCGGCGTGCAGTCGCCCATCATCGAGCACCCCGACGTGCGCCGGATGCTGCTGACGATGAAGTCGCAACTCGAAGCGTTGCGCGCCGTCGTCTACCGCACCGCCCAGGGCATCGACATCGCCCACAAGGGTGCCGACGAGCACGCCCGCACGACCGCCCAGGAGCGCGTCGACCTGCTCATCCCGATCTGCAAGGGCTGGGGCACCGACCTCGGTGTCGAGATCACCTCGACTGCCATCCAGGTCTTCGGCGGCATGGGTTACGTCGAGGAGACCGGCGTGGCGCAGCACTTCCGTGACGCCCGCATCGCTCCCATCTACGAGGGCACCAACGGCATCCAGGCCATGGACCTCGTCGGCCGCAAGCTGCCCATGCGGGGAGGCGACGTGGTGAAGGACTTCCTGGCCGATGTCGCAGCAACCGTGGCACGTGTGCGTGACGCCGGCGACGAGTACGCGGTCATCGCCGACGAGCTCGAGAAGGCGCTCGCCGCTTTGAACGAGTCGACCGACTGGCTCTTGGCCAACGGCCTCGAAGACGTCCGCAACGCGCTGGCCGGCGCCACGCCGTATCTGCGGCAGTTCGGCATCGTCGCTGGCGGCTGGCTGCTCGCCGAGTCGGCGCTCGAGGCCAAGGAGTTGCTCGCTGGCGACGGCGGCAGCTTCTCGGAGGAGTTCCTGACGGCGAAGTACACGACCACACGCTTCTACGCGACGCAGATCCTCCCGCAGGCCGCGGGCATGGTCGGCGCGGTCACCGCCGGGTTCGGCGACCTCATGGAGCTGTCGCCGACGCAGTTCTGATCGAGCGGGTGGGCATCGTCAGCCCGCGAAGAGATCGCCCGCCAGATACTTGAGACCGGTGTCGACGGCGACGGTCACCACGGTGTGGCCAGCGCCGAGTTCGACTGCGAGGTCGATGGCTCCCGCGACGTTCAGCCCGCTCGAAGTCCCGGCCAGGAGACCTTCCTCGCGGGCGAGTCGTCGTGCCATCTCGCGACCAGCGTGCTCGTCGATCGGTCGGACTTCGTCGAACCGGTCGTGGTCGAGAAGTGGCGGCTCGTAGCCGATGCCGGTTCCTTCGACCGCGTGCGCGCCCGGTTCGCCTCCCGAGATCACCGCACTCGTCGCCGGCTCGAAGATGACGATCCGGGCGTCGGACCCACCGTCGGCGAGGGCACCGGAGACGCCCATGACGAGTCCGGCGGTTCCGACGATGGCGCAGAACACGTCGATGGGTCGATCCATCTGCTCGAGCAGTTCGTCGCCGACGGTCCGGTAGCCGACGAGGGAGTCGGTGTTCTCGAGCTGGTTCGTCCAGTAGGTGTCGGGCTCGCGCGCGTATTCGTCGGCCTGCGCGATCATGCGATGAACGAGCGACGGCGTGACCTTCCCGCCCTCGCTCTCGAGGACCGTCAGCTCGGCGCCGAACGCCGTCATGGTGCGCAACTTCTCGGTGGCGACGGCGTCTGACGACACCACCCTGAACTCGTAGCCCTTCACCGCGCAGACATACGCGAGCGATCCGCCCGTGCTCCCGCCGGTGTACTCGACGACGGTCATGCCTGGCTGCAGCTCGCCTCGGCTCTCGGCCTCCTCGATCATCGCCAACGCCATCCGGTCCTTGTACGAACCCGTGGGGTTGAACCACTCGAGCTTCACGAAGACGTCGGCTGCGCCTTCGGGCACGACCTTCGACAGCTGCACGACGGGTGTCTTGCCAACCATCTCCAGCATCGACTGTCCGACCCGCATGGCGTCACTCCTCATGTCGTCTGCTGCGCGTTCGCCCCGCATCATGGCGCGCCCGTCCTACGGTGCGCTCGCATGAGCAACGACGCACCGCACCAGGCGAGCAGCCATCCCATCCATCTCGGCCGTGGTGGCACCGCCGTGGTCCAACCGGCGATGCACGGGTCGATGGACTGGTATCAGGGCTACGGCGAGCGTCACGGTGACGACGGGGCCGATGGTCGCCTGGTGTCGATGCACACGTTCACCGAATCGTGGGACTCGTGGGAGGTGCATCCATCCGGTCACGAAGTCGTGCTCTGCGTCGCCGGTTCGACGACGCTGCAACAGGAGTTGCCGTCGGGTGAGGAGCGGGCGGTGACGCTGTCGGCGGGGGAGTACGCCATCAACGAACCCGGGACGTGGCACACCGCCGACGTCGAGTCCTCGGCCACCGTCGTCTTCATCACCTCCGGCGAAGGAACCGAACACCGCCCCCGCTGAACCGCCTTCCATCTGTGGCCCTCCAACGTGACGATCGGCGCGTTGGTCGGTTCCAGGGCGACGTCGCCTCAGCGCATGGCGCGGAAGCAGGTGCGGACTTCGTCGACGAACGTCTCCGGCACCTCGAACGCGGCGAAGTGGCCGCCGTGGTCGAGCGTGTTGAAGTGCACGAGTTTGTCGCCGAACTGCGCCTCGGCCCAGCGACGCGACGTCCGAAAGATCTCCTTCGGGAAGATGCTGCAGCCGATCGGCACCTTCGGGACGTCGAACGGCGGGTTGCGGAAGCTCTCCCAGTAGAGACGGGCACTGGAGGCAGCGTTGCCGGGCAGCCAGTACAGCATCACGTTGTCGAGGAGATGGTCTCGGTCGACTGCGTCCTCGGGATGGCCGTCGTTGTCGGTCCACGCGTGGAACTTCTCGACGATCCAGGCCGCCTGCCCCGCTGGTGAGTCGGTCAGGCCGTAGCCCAGGGTCTGCGGACGCGTGCTCTGGATCTTGGAGTAGCCGGTGCCGTGTTCACGATGCGTCGCCATGTCGGCGAGCGACTGCTGCTCGAAGTCCGTCATGTCGTCGAGCGACGACGGGATCACGATCGGCATGTTGAGGTGGATGCCCGCACAGTGGTCAGGATTCCGGACGCCGACGAGCGTGGTGATCATCGAACCCCAGTCGCCGCCCTGAGCGAAGAACTGGTCGTAGCCGAGACGCTCCATCAGCGCGCCCCACACGTCGGCGATCGTGCCGACGCCCATCCCGTGTTGCGTCGGCTTCGACGAGAAGCCGTAGCCCGGGATGGACGGACAGACGACGTGGAACGCATCGCTGGCGCCGCCGCCATGTGCCGTGGGATCCGTGAGCGGGCCGATCACGTCCTGGAACTCGGCGATCGAGCCAGGCCACCCGTGCGTCATCAGCAGCGGGCGCGCGTCGTCGTGGGGTGAACGGACGTGGATGAAGTGGATGTCGAGCGGCTCGGTGTCGGGCAGTTCGATCGTGGTCGTGAACTGGGGGAAGGCATTGAGGAGCGCTTCCCGCGTTCGCCAGTCGTACTCATCGGCCCAGTAACGGCACAGTTCCTGCACATACGCCAGCGGAATCCCCTGCGACCAGTCGTCGACCGTCTCGGCCTCTGGCCAGCGGGTGGCGCGCAGCCGCCGACGGAGGTCTTCGAGGTCCTCGTCGGTGGCGTCGATGCGGAAAGGCCGGATGTCGGTGCTCATGGTTCCCGTTCAGGTGTGCTCGTCGAGGACTGCGGTCGAGAGTGGTGGCCATGCGTCGATGGCCCATTGGTCGAAGTCGTGATCGGTGAGGACCACGAGGCCGATGCCGGATGGCCCGCCGTCGGGATCGAACCATACGAAGGTGCCCGTGCGCCCGAAGTGACCCCACGTGCGCGGCGAGTTCTCGGGAGCGGTCCAGTGCGGGTGCTTGTCACCTCGTACCTCGACGCCGAGTCCCCATGGGTTCGGATCCTGCTTGCCGAAGCCGGGAAGGACGCCGGCCAGTTCGGGGACCGCGGGCGTTGTCATCGCGCCGAGCGTCGTGCTGGCGAGCAGTTCGCCGCCGACGGCCGCGCGCAAGATGGTGCACAGGTCGCGGACGCTCGATCGGTGCTCGTGGGCGGAAGAACCCGAGACGTCGGTCTGCCCGAGACCCAGCGCTTCGACGAGCGCCAGCCTGGCGTACTCCCCGTACGGCATCCCCGCCCGCGTGCCGAGGAACTCGGCGAGGACTTCGAAACCCAGGTTCGAGTAGATCCGCTTGCGGCCGGGTGGGCCGAGGACTTGGACGTCGCCGTCGGGAGCGAGTCCGCTGGCGTGAGCGAGCAGGTGTCGGACGGTCGAGCCCTCGGGACCGGCATCGTCGTCGAGGCCGATCGTGCCCTCCTCGACTGCCACGTGGGTCGTGATCGCCGCGAGCACCTTCGACACCGAGGCGAGGGCGAACACGCGGTCGACGTCGCCGTGCGTTGCTCGAATTCCCGTGGGGTCGAACACGGCGGCGGCAGCGTTCGGGACGTCCCAGCTGTCGACCTGGTCGAGCGCCCCCATTCAGGCGCCGTCCCAGAGCATCGAGTGTTCGGTGCCGGGGTCGAGCAACGTGAGCGGATCCTGCTTGTCGATGTGTCCGATCAGCCCGTTGTAGGTGCCGTATCCGCACAGCCGCTGGAGTCGCTTGTCGAACCTGGCGGCGACCTCGCGAGGGATGCCGAGTTGTTGGTTCTCCTGTTGGCGGATCATCCCGCCGCAGTAGTTGTCGGCGATGCCGACACGCCGCTCGTCGGTCGTGTTGGCGCCGCCGCCGTGCCACAGGCTGCCGTGCCAGATGAGGACGCTGCCGGCGGCCATCTCGGCCGGGATCGAGTCGTACTCCTTCCCGAACTCCGGGTACTCGGGGTCGAGGTGGGAGCCGGGGATGATGCGGGTGGCGCCGTTCGCTTCGGTGAAGTCGGTGATCGCCCACATCGAGTTGCACACCACTGGCGTGCCGGTGCGGGGGAGGCCGATGACCTGGTCGTCGGAATGGATCGGTTGCGCTGATTCGCCGCCACGGATGTCGATGGACGAGAGCGTCGAGAGCAGACACTGGGGGTCGAGGACACGCTCGACGACCGGAAGCACGCAGCCAGCCGCGGGGACCTGTTCGAACACCTCGCCGTGGACGAGAAGGTTGTAGACGCGATACGTCGATCGGCCCTCGAACCCGTTGTCGGCCGGTTCGACGCCACGTTCGTCGACGATCCGGTCCAACTCGTCGAGCACCGACTGCGCGAAGTCGGCGTCGAAGGCGTCCTTCACGATCGTGAACCCCGCCTCGGCGATGGCGTCGGCATGTCGGTCGGCGTCGGCATCGGTGAGCGTGCGCATCGGCGCCGATGGTAGGAGAGGGCGGTGCAGATCGACGACGACTTCGTTGCCGCAGTGCGCGCCGTCGTGCAGTCGGTGTCGTGCGGCGAGGTGATCACCTACGGAGAGATCGCGCTCGAGGCAGGTGTTCCCGGCCAGTCTCGGGCGGTCGGTCGGGTCCTGGCGATGGGCCACGACGACCTCCCGTGGTGGCGGGTCGTGAACTCGTCTGGCCGCCTCGTCCCCGGTCACGAACCCGAGCACAGACGACGCCTCCACGCCGAAGGCATCACCTTCACCGATGCCGGCCACGTCGCCGGCATGCGCACCCGCTGACCCACCTCGAAACCCCAAAAGCTTCTGGTCACCACATCGGCGGTCTGAACGCGCTCTGCATGCACCAGATCGGCCCGGCTGGTGTTCTGGTCACTCGATCGGTGGCTGAGAGCGCCGATCTGGTGACCAGATCGGGAGTTGTTGTCAGTGGGGATACGTACGGTCAGCGACAGGCCGACGGTTCCGGCCACTCGCACATCGGTGCCTTCCTGCCAGTGAAGAGGGGTGCACCGTGGTGCCCGACAGTCTGCTCGAACTCTTTCGTCGTCAGCGTGGATTGGCAGCCGGCCACCAAGTGTGTGACCTGGTTCCGAATCGCCATCAACGCCGAACCCTGTACGCGCAACCCGAGATCGCCTGGGTGACTCCACGCGTCGTGCGACACCAGGTCGTCCCGTGGTCGACCGAACAGGACCTCATGCTCGGCATTCTCGATGCCGGGAGGGATGGTCTCCTGTGGGGAAAGTCGGCCGCCTGCCGTTGGGGTTTCGGTCGTTTTCCCCAGCTCCCGCCGCACGTCGCCGTCGACCGGCGCAATGCCGTTGGTGAGCGGCTGGCCCAGGTCCACCTTCTTCGTCACATCGATCCCCGTGACCGGACATATCACGACGACATCCCGATCGCTCGCCCGGAGCTCGTCGTGCTGTGGCTCGCAGGCATGTGGACGCACCGATTCGGGCACGAGATCGCCGTGGACCGGACGGCGGTGGCGATCGATCACGCGTGGCGCCAGCGTCTGATCGACGGAGACTTCGTCCACGAGCTCGCCGAGCGATCAGGAGGTCGAGGCAAGTCGGGAATCGTGGTGCTCCGACAAGTCCTCGAGAAGCGACCGCCGGACTATCAACCCGCCGGGAGTCGCCTGGAGGAACGGTTCGAGGAGATCGTGCCCTGGACGGTTCGCTCCAAACTCCGGCGTCAGGTCACGGTCGACGTCGAGTCGGCGATCCGCACGGTGGACTTCAAGGTCGACACGTGGCCACTCGTCGCCGAGATCAACGGCGAGGCGTTCCACTCGTCACTCACCGATCGCGCTGCGGACGATGGACGGTATGCGCGGTTCCTCGACCTCGGCCTCTCGGTGGTGGTCTTCTGGGAGCACGACATCTGGCACGACGCCCGAACCGTCGCCGAGGCGATGCTCCACCTCGTCCGCAACCGGGATTCGGTCCCGACCCTCCATCGTCCGACCAAGGCGCCCTGGGAGTGGTGATCGTTCTGGTCACCACTTCGGTGGTTGAGGCTGCCGATGTGGTGACCAGAAGCTCGCGGTCGGCGATCTGGTGCATGGAGAGCGCGTCAGCACTGCCGATGTGGTGACCAGAACGGTGGGGCGGGGGCGTGGAATCGCGGGTTGGGGAGGGGTGCCAGTAGCGTTGTTCGGAACATGACGACATTTGCAGAACTGGGCCTCGACACCGACTTGGTCGACGCCCTCGCCTCCCAAGGCATCGAAAAGCCCTTCCCGATCCAGGAACTGACCATTCCCGACGCAGTCGCTGGACGCGACGTGTGCGGCAAGGCCAAGACGGGCTCGGGCAAGACGCTTGCATTCGGGCTCCCGATGGTGATGGCGCTGCCGGACCCGGCCGACATCGAGCACGGGCCCGCTGGCCTCGCCCTCTGCCCGACCCGAGAACTCGCCATCCAGGTGGCCGAGGTGCTCGAGATGCTGGCCAAGGTCAAGGGCCACACGGTCACCGCGGTCTACGGCGGCGAGAAGATCGAGAAGCAGATCAAGTCGATCGAGGACGGCACCGGCATCATCGTCGCGACGCCCGGTCGACTGATCGACCTCCTCCAGCGCGGCGACGTGAAGCTCGACGAGGTCAAGATGGTCGCCGTCGACGAGGCCGACCGTATGGCCGACATGGGCTTCCTGCCCCAGGTCGAGTGGGTCCTCCGCCACGTCCCCGAGGGCCATCAGACGCTGCTGTTCAGCGCCACGCTCGACGGCTCGGTCGGCGCACTGGTCGATCGCTACCAGACCGACCCGGTCACCAAGGAGGTCCACTCCGAGACCGTCACGGTCGAGCAGATGCACCACCGGTTCCTGCGGGTCCATGAGATGGACAAGGCCAAGGTCGCCGGCGCGATCGTCGCCAACGGCAATCGCACGCTCATCTTCTCGAACACCAAGCGCGCCGCCGATCGCCTCGCCGCCGATCTCGAGAAGCTCGACGTACGCGCCGAACCGATCCATGGCGATCTGCCACAGCGTGCCCGCGAGAAAGCCCTCAAGCGGTTCTCCGAGGGCACGATCCAGGCGCTGGTCGCCTCCGACGTCGCCGCCCGTGGGCTCGACATCGACGAGATCGACACGGTGATCCACTGGGACCCGCCGCCCGACCACAAGACCTACCTCCACCGCTCCGGGCGCACCGCTCGTGCTGGCACCGACGGCGTCGCCGTCACCCTGCTGAAGTGGGACGAGGAGATGCCGGTCAAGCTGCTCCAGCGGCGCCTCGGGCTCGACGATCATCCGATCGTCGACATGTTCTCGAACGACGAGCGTCTCCAGGACCTCGCCGGCTGGGACCCGTTCGCAGACTGAGTCTCCAACTGCGTTCCCACCGATCGGGAACCAGACACCCCCGTCGCGTCGTCGGATGACCTGACGACGAACGGGGAGCACAGATCATGCGAAGGATCATCTTCGGGCTGACAGCGGCGATGCTGCTCGTGGCCGCATGCGGGTCGAGCGACGATGACGCCGCGTCGATGGCCGCGGACGACACGGCCGAGGGCGACGACGGCGATTTCGAGGCCGTGGGCGCTCCGACACCGTCGACTGTGGGGCCAGCAGCGCTCGAAGCGGCGGACTCCACCGCCTCGCGCGGTGTCGAGGGCAACCCCGTACCGCCGGTCGAGGTGGGTCTGCAGGCCGGGAGTGTCGACGACAACGAGACCTGGGAGGACTACCTCCGCTACCGGGAGGCGTTCGCGCTGCTGGGAATCCCGTTCGACGATCTGCCGGTCGACGGCCGCCGCATCATCACCGTGCACGACGAGAACGGTCTGCCGGTGCTCGATGCAACCGTGCGGATCACCGGCGGCGGCGGCACGACGACGCTTCGGTCGGGTTCCGACGGCCGCGTGGTCTTCCTCGCTCCCGTCGGCGACCTCGACGAGCAGCAGTCGGCCCCGACCTTCGAAGCGACCGTGACGCACGGGTCCTCGACGACGACGGAGGAACTCGGGAGTGAGCCGAACCAGACCATCGTCCTCGAGGGCGTCGAACACGACGGCGCCGTCCGGCTCGACGTGTTGTTCCTCGTGGACGCCACCGGGTCGATGGGCGACGAGATCGAGCGGCTCAAGGCCAACATGGTCGGCGTCGCCGAGAAGATCTCGGCGTCCGACGCCAAACCCGACGTCCGGTTCGCACTCACCAGCTATCGCGACACCACGGACGACTACGTGGCTCGGACCGTCGACTTCACGGCGGATGTCGGTTCGTTCGTCGAGTCGCTGCGTGGCCTCGTCGCCGACGGCGGCGGCGACACCCCGGAGGCGCTGAACGAAGCGTTCGCCCAAGCCGTCTCCGAGCCGCGGTGGCGTACCGACGACGACGTCGTGCGACTCGTGTTCCTGATCGCCGACGCTCCGCCGCACATCGGCCGAGGAACGAGCTACGTCGAGAGCATCCGGGCTGCGGCTGGCATCGGCGTCCGAGTCTTCCCGATCGCATCCAGCGGCACCGACGACCAAGCGGAGTATGTCCTCCGACAGATCGCTCAGGCGACGCTCGGTCGGTTCGTGTTCCTGAGCTACGGCGCCGATGGAGCAGCGTTGGGCGCAGGTTCGAACATCGACGACGAGGACTACGACGTGCTCGCCCTCGACGACCTGGTGGTCCGTCTGGTCGAGGAGCAACTGGCGCCGCTCATCGACCGCTGACGAGAAGGATCGTCCGGTCCGCCCCGGCGTCGATCAGGTCTGTGAGCATGGATCGATGGTCGACGTCGGAGCGGAAGTCGCAGGTGCGTTCGTCGACCGCTGCGCCCGCCAGGGGCTGACGCCCGACCCCGCGCTCCGGATCTTCGAACACCGAGCTGAGGATTCGTCGACAGCAGCAATCGGGGCGGAGACCCTCGGTGCGCTCCACGAGCGCCTCGTGTCGACAGCCGAGCGCCGAGATCGCGGCGCCTGGTACACCCCGGACTGGCTGGCTGCGCAGATCGTCGAACAGACCGTCACCGCTGGGGCGAGTGTGGCCGACCCCGCGTGCGGTGGTGGCGTGTTCCTGCTCGCCGCCGCCGAACGACTCCGCACGCTCGGCGCCGAGCCGTCGACCATCGTCGGGGAACTCCTGTGGGGAGCGGACGTCGATCCGCTGGCCGTCGCCGTCAGCGAGGCCGAACTGTGGTCGTGGTCGGCGTCGCACGGGACACCGACCGTCGCCGGCGAGCAGTTGGTGGTCGGCGACCCCTTGGTGAAGGTCGAGATCCCCACGGTCGACGTGGTCGTCGGCAACCCGCCGTTCCTCGGGCAACTCAAGTCGGGCACGAGCATCGACGCGGAGCGACGTGGAGCGCTGACCGAGCGTTGGCGCGATGCCGTGCGCCCGTACACCGACGTCAGCTGGCTGTTCCTCCTCGCCGCCATCGAGGCGGCGGCTCCCGGAGGCGTGGTCTCGCTCGTCCTGCCACAGTCCGTCCTCGGCTCGCGGGACGCCGCGACGATCCGTGCTCGCATCGACGACGTCGCCACGCTGACCGACTGTTGGGTCGACGACGGCAACACCTTCGCCGCCGCGGTGAACGTCTGCGCCCCGGTGTTCCGTCTCGACCGGCCGAGCGACGACAGTCCGAACGGTTGGCTTGCGCCGCTCGGCGCGGCATCGGGCATCCCGCCCGTCGATCTCGACCACACGACTGCGGTGCTCGGTGATCGAGCGACGGTCATCGCCGGGTTCCGCGACGAGTACTACGGCCTGGTCGACGCGGTGCGAGAGGGCGGCGATGGCCTGCGCCTGGTGACCTCTGGCGCGATCGATCCGTTTCGTCAGCGCTCGGAGCCGATTCGCTTCGCCAAGCGTCGGTGGGATGATCCGTCGATCGATGCCGCGCTGGTGTCTGGACGAGCTGGCCGCTGGGTCGAGGCGCAGCGAGCTGCGAAGGTCCTCGTCGCCAGCCAGACCCGTGTCATCGAAGCCCTGGTGGACGAGAGCGGCGTGCTCCTCGCAGGCGTCCCGGCCGTCGTCGTCCTGCCCGACGACGCCGCCGACCTGTGGTTGCTCGCCGCAGCGCTGCACGCTCCGGTGACGTCGGCGTGGATGTTGCACCGCACGATCGGCACCGGGCTGTCGGCCGACACCTGCCGCCCCACCGCCGACCTGATCACGAGAGTGCCGCTACCCGTGGACGACGACGCATGGAAGGCCGCAGCCGAGGTGGGTCGAGCCATAGCGGCCGGCGAGGAACGTTGGGAAGAGTTCGCATTCCTGGCCGATTCGGCCTACGGCGTGGACGACGTCGCCCTCCGGAACTGGTGGCTCGGTCGGATCCCACTACGCTGACCGACCGCTCGTTGACCCAGGTGGGGGAAGAAGTATGGATTGGCATTACGGGAACATGTTCGAGGTCGTGGCCGACACGATTCCCGACCAGCCAGCATTGATCCACGGCGACGAGATCCGTTCGTGGAGTGAGTTCGATGCCACCGCCGACGCTCTGGCCGCCGACATGCTCGATGCGGGACTGACCGAGCAGTCGAAGGTCGGGATCTATCTCTACAACGACCCGGCGTACATGACGACGATGTTCGCGGCGTTCAAGGCGGGTCTGGTCCCGTTCAACGTCAACTACCGCTACTCCGGCAACGAGGTCCACTACCTCTTCGACAATGCCGACGCCGAGGCCGTGGTCTTCCACGCCAGCTTCGCTCCGGTCATCGAGGAGATCCGCGATCGCCTGCCGATGGTGAAGCGCTGGTACGTCGTCGCCGACGGCGCGCCGATCCCGCACTGGGCCGAACCGTTCGAACCGATCCTCGAGCGCGACGTCGACCGGTGCGAACCGCCGTGGGGACGCAAGCCCGACCACATCCTGATGATGTACACCGGCGGCACCACCGGCATGCCCAAGGGTGTGATGTGGACGCACGACGACCTCTTCGCCAGCTTGGGTCGCGGCGGCCAGGCCGGCTTCGGGATCCCTGAGGTCACCAGCCACGAGGAACTGGCAGAGCGGGTCGCCGCAGGCCAGGTCCTGCTCCCGGCCTGCCCGTTGATGCACGGCACCGGCCAGTTCACTGCATTCGTCGGCCTCGTCGGCGGCGCTGCCATCTGCACCATGCCCAACCGGTCGTTCGATCCTGCGGACCTCCTGCGGACCGTCGACCAGCACAAGGTGACGTCGCTGATCATCGTCGGCGACGCGTTCGGCCGCCCGATCCTCGCCGAGCTCCGAGAGAACCGCGCCGACTACGACCTGTCGTCGCTGTTCCTCATGGTGTCCTCGGGGGTCATGTGGAGCCACGATGTGAAGCAGGGAATCCTCGAACACCTCCCCGGCGTCATCCTCTACGACAGCTACGGCTCGTCCGAAGCGGTGGGACTCGGACAGAGCGTCTCGACCGCCGACGACACCGGAGAGACTGCGAAGTTCCAGCTGGGTGAGCGCGTCAAGGTGTTCACCGAGGACGGACGCTCCGTGACTCCCGGTTCGGACGAGAGTGGCTTCGTCGCCATCGGTGGCCCCCAGCCGCTCGGGTACTACAAGGACCCCGAGAAGACGGCGGCCACGTTCCAGACCATCGACGGCGTCCGCTATTCGGTTCCCGGTGACTACGCGCAGGTCAACGCCGATGGCAGCCTCCACCTGCTCGGTCGCGGGTCGGTCTGCATCAACACCGGTGGCGAGAAGGTCTTCCCCGAAGAGGTCGAAGAGGCGCTCAAAGAACACGAGTCGGTCACCGACGCCGTGTGTGTCGGCCTCCCGCACGAACGCTTCGGCGAGACGATCTGCGCGGTGGTCGAGCCGTCTGGCGACTCGGTCGACGCCGCGGTGCTGATCGCCCATGTCCAGGGACAGCTGGCCAAGTACAAGGCGCCGCGTGACGTCGTCACCGTTGACACCATCGGTCGAGCGCCCAACGGCAAGGTCGACTACAAGCGTCTCAAGGCTCACGCCGCCGAGACGCTCGGCCGCTGACGGCTCGATGAACGGTCTCCGCACCCGTCTCGCCGACGGGGAATCGGTGCTCATGCCCGGGTCGTGGGACGCGCTCTCGTCGCGCCTGGCGGCTGACGCGGGCTTCTCCACCGTCTTCCTCTCGGGCTACTGCGTGTCGGGCACGCAGCTGGGCTTGCCCGACTACGGATTCCTTACGCAGACCGAGATGGCCGACCAGGCACGTCGAGTCACCGCGGCGAATCCCGGTCTCGACGTGGTGGTCGACGGCGACACCGGTTACGGCAACCCGCTCAACGTCATCCGCACGGTCGAGCTGTGGGAGCAGGCTGGCGCCGCCGGCGTCTTCATCGAAGACCAGATCTGGCCCAAACGGTGTGGCCACATGGCGGGGAAGCAGGTCGTGCCCCGAGACGACTGGTTGGGCAAGCTGCAGGCCGCAGTGGACCATCGCTCCGAGCTGCTCGTCTGTGCACGGACCGACGCCCGCGCCGCGGTCGATCTCGACGAGGCCATCGAGCGAGGCAAGGCGGCCGTCGACACCGGTGTCGATGCCGTTTTCGTCGAGGCGCCAGAGACGATCGCCGAGATGGAACGAATCGCGGACGAAGTGCCGGCTCCAGTACTCGTGGCCAACATGGTCGAGGCTGGCCGCACGCCGCTGCTCACACCGGCCGAGCTCACCGATCTCGGTTTCCGACTCGTCGTGTCGCCGCTCACTGCGTTGTTCTCGATGGTGGCCGCCGTGCGGACGTCGCTCGAGATCCTGGCGTCCGCCGGATCGTTGCGAGACGACCTCGATCGATTGGTGTCGTTCGAGGAGTTCACCGAGATCGTCGGGCTCCCGGGAATCGCGGCGACCGAGGAGAAGTACGGCGGCTGAGGTCGCCTACGCCCGAGCGAAGAACAGCTGGAACTCGATGATGCCCTCGTCCTCGAGCGACACCACGATCACCTCGGTGGGCAGTGGTTTCTTGGATCTCGTCGTGGGCGAGGACATGGTCACGTGGCTCCTGGACCGGTCGAGGGGGACGAATCAGTCGGGAATCGAATGGAGAAGTGAGCGCCGCCACCGGCCGCAGCGAGCGTCACCGTGCCGCCGTGGCTCTCGACGATCGACCGGACGATCGACAGTCCGAGGCCCGACCCATCGAGCGGGTTCTCGTCGGAGCGCGTCGCCCGCCAGAAGCGGTCGAAGGCACGTCCGCGATCCTCCTGCCGGAATCCGGGGCCGTCGTCGACGACGTCGATCTCCACCAGGTCGGCTGCGGCGCGGATGGAGATGGTCATGGTGGTGCCCGGCGGGGTGTGCGTTCGGCCGTTGGTGAGCAGGTTGTCGAAGATCTGGCGCACTTGGTCGGCGTCGCCAGCCACCGTCGCCTCTGTCTCGGCGGGGATGTCGAGGTCATAGGTCCTGGTTCCGTCGACGACTCGGGCGGCGTCGACGGCCTCGCCCACGACGCGCGCGAGGTCGACGGGAACTGACCCGGGCGACCGGCGCTGGTCCAGTCGGGCGAGCAGCATCAGGTCGTCGACCAGGCGACTCATCCGCGTCGCCTCGGCTTCGATGCGTTCCATGCCGAGGGCCACCGACTCGGGATCGGTGGCGCCCTGTCGATAGAGGTCGGCGTAACCGCGAACCGACGTGAGTGGTGTGCGGAGGTCGTGTGATGCGTCGGCGACGAAGCGCCGCATCCGTTCCTCCGACTGGGTTTTCTCGTCCACGGCCGACTCGATGCGGTCGAGCATCCGGTTGAGGGCGGTGCCCAGTTGACCGACCTCCGACTCGGGTTGGTCGACGACGGTGCGTTCGGCGAGGTCGCCGTCGGCGATGCGTCCGGCCGAGGCGATCATCCCGTCGATGGGAGCGAATGCCCGTCGGATCTGGAGCAGGCAGAGGATGCCGACGACTCCGATCGCGGCGATGCCCACGAAGAGCTGGATGCGGCGGGCCTCGGTGACGGTCGCGTCGACTTCGGCGAGCGAGACGGCAATCAGCGTCTGTCCACCGCCACGGTCCGCGATGGTGATGGCGCGGTAGCGGGGACCGTCGCCCGACGACGACACCGTCTGGATGTCTCTCGACCCGCGCATGGATTTCGCATCGGGCAGCGGATCGGGATCGTCCACCGCTCCCGACGGCACCGAGGCAACCACTCGACCGGTGGGTGAATAACGCACGATCGCGGTGCGACGTTCGTCGAGACGGTCCAGACCCGGGCCGCGGTCGAGCAGCTGGTCACGGAGGTCGACGTTGACGGATCCATTGCTGAACCCGTCGTCGACGTTCGCGATCAGACGAGATTCGAGCGACGTCACCATCAGCCACGCGCCCAGGAGGATCGCGATGCCGACGGTGCAGGTCACGCCGATCACGAGGCGGCGGCGGATCATGGCGGACCGCTCACGGCTCGGTGCGCAGGACGTAGCCGAACCCGCGCACGGTGTGGATCAGCTTGGGTTCGTGGTCGTCGACCTTCTTGCGCAGGTACGAGATGTAGTTCTCGACGACACTGGCATTGCCGTCGAAGTCGTACTCCCAGACGTGGTCGAGGATCTGGGCCTTCGACACCACCTGGTCGCGGTGCTGCAGCAGGAACCGGAGGAGCTTGAACTCCGTCGGCGACAGGCTGACAGCATCGCCGCCACGCACCACCCGCATCGTGGCTTCGTCGAGCGAGAGGTCGGCGCAGGTCAACGTCGACGTCGGTGATTCCTGCTGCTGTGTCCGCCGGAGAACGGCCCGGACCCGCGCCACCAGTTCGTCGATGCTGAAGGGCTTGGTGATGTAGTCGTCGCCGCCCTTGGTGAACCCCTGGAGCATGTCCTCCTTGTCGTCCCGGGCGGTGAGGAAGACCACCGGCACCTGGTTGCCGGCGTCGCGGAGCGTGCGGCAGACCTCGAACCCGTCCATGCCAGGAAGTCCCACGTCGAGCACCACGAGATCGGGCTGCTCTCGGGTCGCGATCCGGACGGCATCGTCCCCGTTCGCGGCCGTCGTCGGCTCGAGGCCGGCGATCCGCAGCGCGCTCGACACCAGGTCGCGGATGTACACCTCATCGTCGACCACGAGCACTCGAGTGTCTCCCATCTCCGCCAGTCAAGCGCTCACACCTGGGAGTTTCCTCACAGCCCGCTGGGAGCCGACGATGCCCGTGGCCCGTCGAAGCCATGTGCACCCCCGTCGGACGACTCGCGTAGGATGCGCACCGAAGACAAACAGCATCAAGAGCGGCCCGGGTGACCGGGTCCGGCAACCTGGGATCGGACACCCAAGGTGCCTCCCTCCTTCGGGATGGGGATGTGGCCCTCCGGGGCAACGAAGCGTCCGGGGTCTCCCCGCCGCAAGCCGGGTGTCCGCCCCTTCGGAGGAGGTGGAACCACATGGCGACGAGCGAGGAACACGAACCCATCCCTGGCCGAACCTCCGGCGCACGAGGTGGGCCGACCTCCGGATCACCGGACAACGGGCGCCCGTTGGCCGACTTGGGCCGACGTGCGCATCCCAGCGCACTCCCAGCATCAGGGGCATGGCGGGTCGGCGACGACCCGGGCGGCCGCCGCTTCGTCGATGTCGCCGACGGGCGTCGCTTCGCGCTCGAAGGCGGCGCGGTGCTCGACCACGCCACCGTGGCCTACGAGACCTTCGGCACGCTGAACGACGACGCGTCGAACGCCGTGCTCGTCTGCCACGCGCTCACCGGCGACAGCCATGCGTTCGGTCCGCCCACCGGCGCCCATCCTTCACCCGGCTGGTGGAACGGTGCGATCGGCCCCGGCAAGTCGATCGACACCGATCGTTGGTTCGTGGTCTGCCCCAACGTGCTCGGCGGTTGCCAGGGTTCGACTGGTCCCGCGTCGGCGCACCCGGACGATGGCCGGCCCTACGGGGCACGCTTCCCCGTGGTCTCGATCCGCGACATGGTGCGGAGTCAGGCCTCGGTCGCCGACGCATTGGGCATCGACCGATGGCATTGCGTGATCGGCGGGTCCATGGGCGGCATGCAGGCGCTGGAGTGGGGGATCATGTACCCCGAGCGCGTCTGCTCCATGGTCGTGATCGCCAGCTGCGAAGCAGCCTCGGCCCAACAGATCGGTTGGTGGTCGGTCGGGCGACGCGTGATCCGTATGGATCCGGGGTGGCGAGACGGCGACTACTACGACGCCGACGCGGGCCACGGTCCACACGAAGGTCTGTCGGTCGCCCGCATGGTCAGCCAGATCACGTTCCGCTCCGACAGCGTCTTCACCGACCGATTCGGCCGCGAACTGGTCGAGTCGCTCGACGGCTTCCAGCTCTGGCAGCGATTCCAGGTCGAGCGGTACCTCGAGTACCACGGCGACAAGCTGGTCCGCCGGTTCGACGCCAACAGCTACCTCGTGCTCACCAAGGCCATGGACCTGCACGACATCGGCCGCAATCGTGGCGGCCCCGACGCTGCGCTGCAACGCGTCCGCTCACCGATCCTGACCATCGGGGTGTCGAGCGACATTCTCTACCCGGCCCCGCAGAGTCGCCAGATCGCCGAGCGGGCGCAGTCCGTCGGCGTGCCGGCTGCGTATCGCGAGCTCGACAGCCCGCACGGACACGACGCATTCCTCATCGAGAACGAAGCGGTCGGCGACCTGCTGGCGCCGTTCCTGAACGACCCGCACGCGGCGGTGCAGACGAAGGAGAGCCATGCCTGAAGAATCAGACCTCCAGCGCGAGACCCGCGCCATCCGTGCTGGACGCGGCGCGAACCATGGCTCGATCGGCACGCCCATCTGGCCGTCATCGGCCTACGAACTGCGCGACCTCGACGCAAGTGCGGCGATGGCATCCCAGTCGCTCTCGACCGAGTTCTACGCCCGCAACGGCACGCCCACGGCCCAGGCATTCGCCGATGCTGTCGCGGATCTCGAAGGAGCAGAAGCCGGCATCGCGTTCGGGTCCGGGATGGGCGCAGCGGCGTCGGTGATCCTCGGCATGTGTTCGAACGGCGACCGGATCGTGGCGCAGGCATCGATGTTCTCGGTGACCACCCAGCTGCTGTCGAGGATGTGTCCCCGGTTCGGGATCGATGTCGAGTTCGTCGATGCGTTCGACTCCGCGGCCGTCGCCGACGCCGTGGCCGCCAAGCCGACGCAGCTCGTGTGGGTCGAGACGCCAGCCAACCCGATGATGTCGATCGTCGACCTCGAGGCCATCGGCGCCATCAAGGGCCCGTTCACCGCGGTCGACTCGACCATGGCGACACCCGCCGTCCAGAACCCGCACGACTTCGG
>JBBSLH010000001.1:0-66891 GCA_038255425.1 Acidimicrobiales bacterium | reverse complement strand
CGGCGGAATCCTGTTCATGGCCGCGGTCGCGGGACTCATCACCGGTAAGTCCAAAGCTCCCGCTGCGCCGGCGGTCGAGGTGTGCGCCTACTACTGGCATTTCGTCGACGTCGTCTGGGTTGCCATGTTCGCGACGATCTATCTGTTGGGCTGATGAGAGTCAGACCGGTTCTCGTCGTGGTCGCACTGACCTGCATCGCTCTGGCAGCATCGGGTGTGGCGGGAGCGACGACGGTGGCCACGGTCGACCCGCTCGTGGCAGCAGGCGAGGAGCTCTATGTCACCGGCTGTGCGAGCTGCCACGGTACCGATGGCGCTGGCGTCCGCATCGTCGAACCTGCCGACGGCATCGGGTCGGAGACGATCGCCGACGCTGATGGCCCGGGGGAGCTGCGCGGGCCATCGCTGCTCGACTCGGGCGCGGCGGCCGCGTACTACTACCTCTCGACGGGACGGATGCCGCTGGGGAACTCCGACGACCAGCCGCGCCGGAAGGATCCTGCGTACGACGACGCTGAGATCGACGCGCTCGTCGCCTACGTGGCATCGCTCGGCGACGGGCCGGAGGTACCGGAGATCGACATCGACGGCGCCGACGTTGCCGAAGGTGGCGTGCTGTTCCGTGCCAACTGTCAGGCCTGCCACTCCGCCTTCGGCAGCGGCGGCGCGCTGAGTTACGGCCGAGCCGCGCCGAGCCTCCATTCGTCCGAGCCGACCGAGGTCGGCGCTGCCGTGCGAGTCGGGCCGGGGCAGATGCCGGTGTTCGGTCCCGATGCGATCACCGACGAGGAGCTCGACGACGTCGCCGCTTACGTCGAACTCCTCCGTGCCCCTGACAACCCGGGTGGTCTCCAGATCGGACGCAACGGCCCGGTCCCCGAGGGTTTCGTGATCTGGTTGTTCGGGATCGGTGGACTGCTGTTGGTCGTGGCATGGATCGGTGGCCGTTCGCCGATCTCTGCTCGCGAGCGCGACGAGGAAGTGTCGTGACTGCACCGGCAGAGCCGTCGCCACCACAGCCCGGTGACGCCAACGAAGGCATCGACGCCGATCGGTCCGAGCGGGTCATCGCCGGAGCATTCGGACTCGCTGTCCTGGCAGCGATCGGACTCGGCGTCACGTACTGGCGTGGCGGGCAGACACAGGTCGAGGGCGTACTGCTGGCGGTGGCGTTCGCCAGCATCGGAATCGGGATCGTCGTCTGGGCCAAGGCGTTCATGCCCGACGACGAGGTCACCGAGGAACGGAAGTCGGTCGCGTCCGACGAGGAGGACGTGGCTGCATTCACCGCCGACTTCGAGGCGGGGACCACCGGACTGAAGCGGCGTCGACTCCTCACCAGCCTCGCCGGAGCGGCGTTCGCCGCGCTCGGCGGAGCACTGCTCTTCCCCATCCGTTCGTTGGGACCCAAGCCCGGACGTGATCTCAAGGTCACGCCGTATGCCGGCGAGCCGAAACGACTGGTCACGGAGAACGGGCAGCCGATCCGCCCGGACGACCTCCCGGTCGATGGCGTCCTGACCGTCTGGCCCGAGGGGCACACCGATGCCGCCGACGCGCCGACGCTCCTGATCCGCACCAGGCCGACGCAAGTGCTTCGGCTCCAGGGCGAGAAGGTGGGCTGGGTCGTCGGCGACGTGATCGCCTTCTCGAAGTTGTGCACGCACGTCGGTTGCCCGGTCGGGCTCTACCAGGCGGAAGAGGGACTCCTCCTCTGTCCCTGTCACCAGTCGACGTTCGACGTCCTCGATGGGGCGCGCCCGGTCTTCGGCCCAGCGGCACGCCCGTTGCCGCAGCTCCCGCTCGACGTGGACGACGACGGCTTCCTCATCGCCACCGGCGACTTCGAGGCACCGGTGGGACCAGGCTTCTGGGACCGGGGGCGCTGACGTGGCAGAGGGGGAGGCCGTAAAGAAGATCGGCCATCGGACGGTCACCCACCGCATGGCCCGCTGGGTCGACGACCGACTCGGCACCGCGCGCTTCGCACGCACCGCGCTCAACAAGGTGTTCCCTGACCACTGGTCGTTCCTGCTCGGCGAGCTCGCGCTCTACAGCTTCGTGATCCTGCTGCTCACCGGCACCTATCTCACGTTCTTCTTCGACGCGAGTCAGAACCTGGTCACGTATCAGGGCAGCTACGGGCCACTGCGCGGTGTCGAGATGACCGACGCCTACCGCTCGGCACTCGACATCAGCTTCGACGTCCGTGCTGGTCTCGTGATGCGCCAGATCCACCACTGGGCTGCGCTGCTCTTCGTGGCGTCGATCGTCGTCCACATGGGCCGCGTGTTCTTCACCGGCGGGTTCCGTCGGCCCCGAGAACTCAATTGGATCATCGGGATCACGATGTTGATCCTCGGCATCTTCAACGGCTTTGCCGGCTACTCACTGCTCGACGACCAATTGTCGGGGACGGGGCTTCGGATCGCCTACTCGATCACGCTGTCCATCCCGCTCGCCGGGACGTGGTTGGCATCGCTGCTCTTCGGTGGTGAGTTCCCCGGCCCCGACATCATCCGTCGGCTCTACGTGATCCACATCCTCTTGATCCCCGCGGCGATCGCGGGGTTGCTCATGGCCCACCTCGCGTTGGTTGTTCGCCACAAGCACACGCAGTTCCCCGGCCCGGGACGAACCAACGAGAACGTCGTCGGCGAGCGCGCGTTCCCCACGTACGCGGCCAAGGCACTCGGCGTGTTCTTCCTCACCGCCTCGGTCCTCGCGCTCCTCGGCGGTGTCGTCGAGATCAACCCGGTCTGGGTCTACGGCCCGTTCGAACCCGCCAACGTCAGCGCCGCCAGCCAACCCGACTGGTACATGGGCTGGCTCGACGGCGCGCTCCGGATCTTCCCCAACTGGGAGATCCGCGCGTTCGGGTTCGAGATCCCCAACCCGTTCTTCCCTGCGGTCCTGCTCGCGGGCGTCACCTTCGGTCTGCTCTATGCGTGGCCGTTCCTCGAGGCGCGCGTCACCGGCGACCATGCCGAGCACCACCTCGCCGACCGCCCGAGACAGCGACCGGTCCGGACTGCCCTGGGCGTCGCCGCCCTCGGCTTCTACATCGTGATGTTCCTCGGTGGCGCGGCCGACATCATCGCCACGACGTTCGGGTTGTCGGTCAACGCGGTGCTCTGGTCGTTCCGCTTCGCCGCGCTCGGCGTGCCACCGGTGTTCGGCTACGTCACGTATCGACTGTGCGTCGAGTTGAGTCGTCGCGACGGACTCCCGCTTCGATCACGCGTCACCTTCGGCCAGATCACCGGCCGCCTCCGCCGAGGCAGCCCCTGACCCGACCAAACCGGATCTCGCGAGAGTTGTGGCGACCCCCTGACGGAAAGCCACGCAAGATCCGGTCGGGAGCGGGCTCGGGATGCCTAGCTCCGCGCACGGGATTGACGGATGAACCCGACGAGGCCACCGACCATCAGGAGCGCCCCGGGCACGAGGAACCAGATGCCGAGGACGAGGCCGTTGGTCATGAGGAACGCGGCGACGCCGATCCAGAACGGCCAGATGCTCGAGTGGGGCAGGTACATGCCGTCGTCGGTGAGCGGGTCGTCGTGCGCAGTGCCTCGCGTCTGGAACCAGAGGTACGTGCCGCACACGAGAGACAGGCACGCGGCGAGGGCGAGCATCACGGTGCCGGCCTCTTCATAGGAAGCGCGGGCGTAGATCGCCGCCATGATCGCCACGGCGGCACCGATGCCGAGGAAGATTCGACTCTGGATCGTGACCTGGCGGTCGTCGGACGATCGGATCTCGAGCGTCATCAGTGGCTCTCGACGACGAGATCGGGATGGTTCTGGTCCCACACCGGTCGGTTGGACCGGATGGGCGGCAGGGATCCGTCGAAGTTGGCGGTCGGTGGGGGAGACGACGTTGCCCACTCGAGGGTGTGCCCGCCCCACGGGTCGTCGCCTGCGAGATCGCCGTGTCGCCACGACCGCCACGCGTTCCAGAGGAACGGGAGGGTCGACGCACCGAGGATGCCGGCACCGATCGACGAGACGAGGTTCATCCAGTCGAAGCCATAGGCGTCGAGGTAGTCGGGCACTCGGCGAGGCATGCCCTCGAGGCCGAGGACGTGCTGGATGGCGAACGTGAGATGGAAGCCGACGAACGTCATCCAGAAATGGATCTTGCCGAGTCCCTCGCCGAGCATCCGTCCGGTGACCTTGGGGAACCAGTGGTAGACGCCGGCGAAGAGCGCGAAGACCGATCCACCGAAGAGCACGTAGTGCATGTGCGCCACGACGAAGTACGTGTCGGTCACCGCGAAGTCGATGGGCGCCGTGGCGAGCAGCACGCCGGTCAGGCCACCGAGCAGGAACGTGAAGATGAATCCGACCGCGAAGAGCATGGGAGTGGGGAAGACGATCTGTCCTCCCCACAACGTCCCGATCCAGTTGAAGATCTTCACGCCGGTCGGCACCGCGATGAGCATCGAGAACGCGGTGAAGAACGGGAGGCTGATCGCGCCGGTCACGAACATGTGGTGGGCCCACACGCCGACCGACAGCGCAGCGATGGCGATGGTCGCGAAGACGAGGCCGGCGTACCCGAAGACCGGGCGGCGGGCATGCACCGGGAGGATCTCGGTGATCACTCCGAAGTACGGGAGGACGACGATGTAGACCTCGGGGTGGCCGAAGAACCAGAACAGGTGCTGCCACAGGATCGGTTGACCGCCGTTGGCGATGTCGAAGATGTGAGCCCCGAGATGACGGTCGGCGAAGAGCATGGCGGCGGCGGCCGTGAGCATCGGGAACGCGATGAGCACGAGGATGCTGGTGACCAACATGTTCCAGGTGAAGATCGGCATGCGGAACATGGTCATGCCAGGCGCGCGCATCGTGAGAACCGTCGCGACGACGTTGACCGCGGTGAGCACGCCGGACAGGCCGGTCAGGACGAGGGCGATGATCCAGAGGTCGCCACCGACGCCGGGGGAGCGGATCACCGACGAGAGTGGCGAGTAGCCCGTCCATCCGAAGTCGGCAGCGCCGTCGGCGGTGAGGAACCCCGACACCATCGTCAGGCCGCCGAAGAGGAAGAACCAGTAGCTCAGCGCGTTGAGCCGAGGGAACGCCATGTCGCGCGCGCCGATGTGGATGGGCACGAAGTAGTTGGCCAGTCCGAACGCGAACGGTCCGATGAAGAGGAACAGCATGATGCTGCCGTGCATCGTGAACAGTTCGTTGTAGGTGGCGTTGCCGACCACCTGTTGGCCGGGCTCCGCGAGTTCGGTTCGGATCACCAGTGCCAGCGATCCGCCGACGAGATAGAAGGCGAACGCCGTCACCATGTAGGCGATGCCGATGCGCTTGTGGTCGGTCGTGGTGAGGAACGCGAGGAGACCGGTGGCCTCGCGGTGCGGCCGGTCAGGCGGCGTGCTGTCGACGGGTCGATCGTCGAGGACGGTCACAGCGTTCCCACGTTCTCTTCCAACCAGGTCTGCCAATCGTCGGACGACAGGACCCGCACCGAGAAACGCATCCTGCCGTGGTCGAGTCCGCAGTATTCAGCGCAGACGCCATCGAACGTGCCGACCTCGGTCGGCGTGACGTCGATGGCGTTGTCGACGCCGGGGATCATGTCGCGCTTCACGAGGAAGTCGGGCACCCAGAACGAGTGGATGACGTCGGTGGTTCGCAGATCCAGCCGCGTGGTCTGGTCGACGGGCAGCACGAGCTCGGGGATGCCGCCCTCGGGTCCTCCGGTCTCGATGACCGTGCCGTCGAAGTAGCTGAACTGCCACTGCCACTGGAAGCCGGTCACGTCGACCACGAGGTCGGGTTCGTCGGTCTCGGCGCTGACCTTGTCCTCGGTGCGCACACTGAACACGAACAGCACACTCACGATGACCAACGGGATCGCGGTGTAGACGATCTCGATGGGAACGTTGTACGGCTTCTGGCTCGGGATCTCGTCCGATCGCCGCCGGAACCGGATCACCACGTAGACGAGAAGGATCGTGACGAAGACGCCGACGCCTGTGGCCGCAGCGGCGAACCAGCGATAGAGGTCGAAGACCTCACGTCCCTGTTCGGTTGCTGGATCCGGAGCGCCGAAGGACGGCAACGAACACGACGCGAGGCCGAGCGAGATGACAGCGAGGAGGATGATGCGGCGGAGCATCGGCGGCGAACCTACACCGGGTGGTTCGCCTCCCAACGCCTACCGGAGACGCATCCCGTCTCGTGTCCACTCGGCAACGCGAGTGGTCTCGATGGACGACGACGCTGTCGACGAGTCGGGGAGACAGGATTCGAACCTGCGACCCCCTGCTCCCAAAGCAGGTGCGCTACCGGGCTGCGCCACTCCCCGTGGACGGTTGAACAACCTATCGACACGCTGCCCTCGAACCCGCACCACCGACGGTCGCATCCCCGGTTTCACGTCGCCCCGTAGTGCCGTCCGCTCGAAGCGTGGGATTCGATGAGTTTCTGGCGCAATCGTCGATGAACGCCTTGCGGCAGCGCGGTCCGCGTGCCAGTGTCCGCAGTTGGCGGCGCAATATGGGGTGTCAAGTGGTGCGGAGGGCGAGTGGCGAAGGTGGGAGCGTGAAGAGGATTCTGATCCTCGTGTTGGCATGGGCGACGTTCGCCGCCGTGCTCGCGCTCGATTCCTCGGCGGCCGCCGCATCGACCTCGCCGGCCAACCGACCCGCGGCGGAGTCGCCGACGTCGCCTCCCACCGCGGTCTACGTTCTGCCAGACCCGTCGCTGCGCGACGCGATCGTCATCGAGGTCGTCGAGGATCCTGACGAGTCGGCTGAGCGCCTCCGCACGCTGACTGCCCAGAGCGAGGCAGCACGTGCTGACGCAGTCGAGGCACAGCGAGCGCTCGTCGCGGACCCGAGCGCTCCGCGTACCTCCATCGTGCAACCGTCGCCGCAGTACACGTTGATCACGCAGCCGGGCGGGCAGAAGTCGAGAGAACAACTCGAAGCCGAGGCCGCGGCGGCAGACGCCCAGCGCCAGCTCCAGGAGGCACTCGAGGCGCTCGCTCGCGCGCTGTCGAGCAGCCAGTGCACCACCGTCGGGGGAACCAGCGGCGGGCAGGCGTCGATCTCCTGCCCGCTCGACAACGGAGCGCAGGGATCGATCTCCGGAGGGGACGGCACATCGGTCACGACCGGCACGACCACGACCACCGTTCCCTCGACGACGACCACCTCTACGACGATCGCCGCCGGGAGCGGCGACGCAATGACAGCGTCCTCTCTTCCGGCGGAGCCGACGACGAGTGGACCACTCGAGGACACGCGACTCGGCGCTGCGGTCGCCGATGCGGTCGCGAGTTGGGGGAGTGTCGGGGTCGACGTCTCCACCGTCTCAGCGTCGATCGCCGACCTCCCGGATGCGCAGCTGGGTGCTTTCGTCGATAGCGGCATCGTGATCGACATCGACGCCGCCACTTGGGGATGGTCGGCGATGGACCTCGACACCGTGGTCCGCCACGAACTGGGCCATGCCGCCGGGCTCGGCCACGAATCGAGCGGATTGATGGCCGAGGTGCTGTCGCCCGGCGAACGTCACTCGGTGCCGTCACCCCCGGCACCCTCCACGTCGGAGTCGACGCAGCCGGCCGACGCCACCGAAGCGGCCGTCGCGAGCGAACCGTCTGACACTGGACCGAGCGAAGCCGGCGGCACGGCACCCCCTGTCGAGGACGCGACCGCATCCGCCGACTCCACGTCGACCGCCAGCGCGGCGGAAGCGACCGACGCCGATGCCACGACCGAAGGGGCAGCGACCGGTGGCGAAGAAACCGCGCCGGCCGAGGCCGCGACCGGTTGGTCCGTCGAGGACGGTGTGGCCACGCTCGAGATCGACGGCGACGGCGCCGTCACCTACGACGAGACGACGAACACCCTGACGGTGACGGTCGATGGTGAGACCGTCGTGCTCTCGTTGGACGACGTCGACTCGATCGTGATCGTCTCCGAGACCGGCACGGTCGAACTCGTCGGCGAGATCGTCCTGCCGGGTGTCGACCTCGAGGTCCGAGCCCGGCACGTCGTCGTCGCTGACGGCGCGAACGTCGATACTCGCTCCGACGGAGACGACGGCTCGATCTCCCTCACCGCTCTCGACGACGGAACCGCGGCCGACTCGTCGGTCGTGGTCGCGGGCGCGACCATTCGCAGCGGCACTGTCGCGCTCACATCACAGTCCAGCGCGTCCGCCGAGGAGTTCGGATCGTCGGCGGCCGCGGACGCAGCTTCCAGCGCGGTCGTCCACGTCTCGGACTCCGTCATCGAGTCCAGTGGCGATGTCACGCTCCAGGCAGATTCGTCGGTCGTCGCACGCGCTCTCGCATCGATCGACGGAGCCGGCGGTGAGGCGCGTGCGTCCTCGAGGGTGTCGAGCAGCGCCTCTGCGCGTCTCATCGGCTCGCGCGTCGTCGCTCTCGTCGGCATCCTGCGCGTCCTCGCGTCCAACGTCACCGATGTCGTCGCGCGTGCCGACGCATCCGGCGCGACCACCGGCGCTGCCGTCGCGACCTCCGACGTGCAACGGACGACCAGCGCCGCTGTCGAGGGGGGCACCTCGTCCTCGCTCGATGTCCGACGGCTGGTGATCGACGCGTTCTCCGACGGGACCCTCGTGGTCGAGTCCGTCGGGAATGTCGGCGGCGCCACAACCAACACCTCGACTCCGACGCATCTCACCGTCGGCATGGCGACCAACCTCGAAGGGCCGATCAAGGCCGCCGCCGCTCTCGGGTTCGGCCGGTCGCAGGCCTCGACGAGATCGCTCCTGACCGCGCTCGCTGGTGAGTCGTTCTCGGTCATCGCGCGCGAGGCGGTCACTGTGGTCGCACGCTCTGCCGACAAGACCGCGGTCGACGCCGACGCAGCGGGAGCCACGAGGGGTGCCGCAGTTGCCGCCGCCCTCACTGTGCTCGTCACCGACGCCGCCCTCGGAGGACGACTCGCCATCGCCTCCCCGTCCACCACCGTTCGCAGTGAGTTGACTCGCGCCGGGTCGTACGCGACGGCCGGTGCCAGTCGGTCATTCGACCTCGCAGTCGACGTCGCCCGCCGTGACACGACCGCGGGTCTCCGCGCTGGGTCGCACCTGTTGCTCGTCGGCGGCAATGGCGACGTGGCCATCGTGTCGTCCGCCAGCACCGTCGGCACTGGACGGGTGCGCACGGCGCCCGGAGCCAGTGGCCTGTCGATCGCCGTCGCAGTCGACGGAACCACCGCCGAGGTCCGCGACGGTGCCGCGCTCTCGGGCCTGCGCACGCTGGACCTCACCGCGGTCTCGTCTCATCGCACCGACTCTGACGGTGGCGCCGACAGTCGCGCTGTGACCGATGCGATCACGCTGTCGAAGGCGGCCACGTCTGCTCGTCTCGGGAGTGGTCCCGCACTCGCCGTCGACGACGACGTGATGGTTGTCTCACGCCAAGAGGCAACCGCTCGTTCACGAGCGTCACGTGCTGCCGTGGTCTTCGCGGATCACGACGCGTCGTCTTCCGTGCACCGGGACGTGTCTGCCGGAGGATCGATCTCGGTGGTCTCGCACGGCACATCGGTCACGAGCGCGATCAGCGGTGGCCACGCGATGCCCGGATCAACGACCGCACCGTCGCTCGCCGGTATTGCCGCGCTGGCGGCGGCCGTGGCTCGCTCGGCGGCGTGGAGACTCCCGAGCGTGCCGATCCCGTCGACCGTGCCGAGTCGATCCGTCGCACTCGACGTCGTCCTCGCCGACGTTCGGGTCGAGTTGTCAGGCTCGCTCCTCGCCGGCGGAGCAGTGCGCGCAGTCGCGATCGTCGCAGGCACGGCGACGAGCAACGCTGGCGCGTCGAACGGCGCGGGCGCGTCGTCCTCGGAAATCGGGGCCGGGATCCTGGGCGCTCTGTCGAGCGCCGTGGGTGGCACCGGTTCGGTGCTCGCCCGCGGTGACATCACGATCCTCGCGGGCCGCGGTCCACCGTCGGCCGACGCAACGATCTCCGCTCCCGACGGCGCCGCCGTCATCGAGCACCTCTCCCGACATGCCACCGTCAGCATCGATGGTCCCGTCGAAACGACCGGGACCGGGTCGACAGTCATCGTCACCGACGACTCGACCGTTGCCCACGAGGCCATCGACCTCATCGGAGCCTCCCCGTTCGTCCCGCCCCTCGGCGCAATCTTCGTGTCGGCGTCGCGCGGCGGCACCGTCGTGGCCGGCGGCGCCTCCCTCGTCTTCCTCCCGGGTGCCCTCCCCACCGATGCCTGGGTGACCATCACGCCGGTCGCACGCAGCGTCGCCGGGCTGCGCACATCGGCACCCGTGTACGAACTCCATGCCTACGCCCACGGCACCGGTGACGAGATCACCACCTTCCTCATCGACCCGGTACTGACCGTCGCCGTCGGGGTCTCGAACGCTGACGACCGCATCGTCTACGTGGCCCCGGACGGTTCCCTCGACGTGCTGGTCACCGCGTACGACCCGGTCACCGGGACGCTCTCGGCCAGGTTGGCCCACTTCAGCGCGTACACGACCGGGTCGCCGCTCGACGGTCTCGTCGGTGCGATCGTGCCGATCCTGCAGCAGTACCTCCTCGATGCCGCCAGCGGTCCGCGTACCCGGACGCTCGAAGATGTCGACCTCGGCGTCCTGGTCGTCGAATCCCTCACCGTGTCCTTCTCGGGCATCAGCGGTTCGGATCCCAGCTATACCGCCTCGG
This sequence comes from Acidimicrobiales bacterium, assembly GCA_038255425.1. Taxonomy (GTDB): domain Bacteria; phylum Actinomycetota; class Acidimicrobiia; order Acidimicrobiales; family Salinilacustritrichaceae; genus Salinilacustrithrix. Next base: position 56,193 of record JBBSLH010000001.1, on the reverse strand, counting down.
TCACCGTGAGTGGCACGGTCCGCATCAACCTCGTCAACGGCGTCCGCGCCATCGTGGGCACCGCGACGCTCTCCGGCACCTACGCCGTCGACGGCGAAGCGCTCGACCTGGGATCGTTCACGCTCGTGCTGAACGATCTCGAGCTGACGGTCGGCGACGTGCTCACGCTCCGGGCCGCCACCGCGACTGTGGGTCAGCAATCGGGTGTCCTCACCCTGTCAGCGACCGGCGCCACCGCGATCCTCGCCGTGACCGGCGGCCCATCGCTCTCGGTGACGGCAACCGCACTCGACCTGCTCGTCGAGGCCGACGGCGACGTCGCATTCCGGATCTCGGGCGGTTCCGCCGACCTGACAGGCCTCCCTGGCGTCGCCCTCGCCGGATCCGGATGGGTCGTGGCATACAACGGGAGCAGCGGTCCGCTGACGCTCGGGGGCCAGCTGCTCGGTGCTGGGACGCTCAACGCCACCGGCGGCGCGTCGATCTCCGTCGGAGGCCAGGATCTTGCGGTCACGAGCCTGACGATCACCCGTGCAGGCGAACAACTCGCGCTCACGGCGACCGGCGCAACACTCGCCATCGGCGCTGGAGGCTCGGCGATCGAGGCAGCCGGTGCCGGCACGTTGATCGCCGATTCGACCGGGATCTCCGGCAGCATCACGGCCAGCCTCACGGTCACACCGGGGATGGTGACGGCGTCGGCGTCGTCGGTCACCATCGACATCAACACCCGTTCCACGGCCGCTGCCGGGCTGCCGGGCGGTCCGTACCTGCGCATCACCATCGTCGGAGGTTCGTTCGCCGTCGGCTCCCTCGGTGCCCTCAGCGGCACATTCTCGTTCGCGCGCCAGGTCGCCACCGGCGGGGACGCGGTCGTCGTCGTGGCCATGGCCGGGATCACCGTCACGGTGGGTTCCGACCAGCTGCTGACCGGCGGTTCCGGTCTGCTCGTCCTGCCGGCGACCGGTGTCGCCGGCTTCCTGTCGGGCACGGTCTCCACCCCGCCGAGCGGCCCCTTCACTGCCGGGAGTCAGGCCCTGCTCCGGATCAACACGACCGGCGGAGCGGTGAGCCAGAGCGTCTCACTGAACGGCCGCGACGTCGACGTGGTGTTCAGCGCGGCCGAGGCGCAGGCCAACCCGAGCGGCGTGTTCTCGCTCGCGCTCACCGACGTGACGCTCGACATCGCCGACCTCGTCAGCATCCGCGGCGACTTCACGTTCGGCACCGGGACCGCCGGCGACGTATTCGCGGGAAGGGGCCTGCGTCTCTTCGTCGGCGTCGGCCCGGCGTGGCTGGCCGATGGGTCCCTCAACCCACTCGCGCGAGGACTGCTGGTCACCGGAGCGACGATCGGCATCGTCCGTAACGGCAGTGCCTACGCGCTGGCTGCCACCGGCTCGGTCCAGCTGGTGGGCATCGGTGGCCTCACGCTCACCGGCCAACTCACCGTCCGGGTCAACGAGCTCGGCGCGGTGAACGAGACCATCGCAGTGCCGGGCGGCGACCCGGTCTCGGTCAGCTTCGCGGCCGACGAGACGTCGATCGCCGGTGCGCTCACCTTGGGACTGCTCGGTCAGAACATCACGGGCATGTTCAGCTTCGTGCGGCACGCCGACGGCAGCTTCACCATCGGCGTCACCGGTCTGTCGTTCCGTCTCGTGCCGTCCGGCGCCAGCGCTCCGGTCGTCAAGGTGACCGGCTCGGGCGCCTTCCATCTCTCGTCCGGCGGGATCGCAGGCGTGGCAACGGGCACCGCCGTACTCGACGTTCCCGGTGTGTCGCTCACAACGGGCGCACTCCAGCTCCAGGTCAACACGACCGGTGCCACCTTCCCCGGTGACACGGGCACCACCCCAGCGATCCCCGCACTGCCCGCCGGACCCTATGTCGCGGTCACCGGCAGCGGGGTCACCCTCACCATCGCTGGCCAGCAGCTGACCGGGACCTTCGGCTTCTCCCGCCGGGGGACGGACAGCGCCGCTGTCACACGGGTCACCGTCAGCAACGGCACGCTCAGCGTGGGACCCGGCACCATCGTGCTCTCGAACATCGCCGGGTTCCTCGACGTCGGGCCCGGTGGCGTTGCAGGCACGCTCGCGGCGACGGTCGACACCGCTCCTGCGTCGCTCTCGCTCGGGGGAGCGGTCCGCGTCGCCGTCAACACCCGTTCGACTGCGGCCGCTGGCCTTCCCGCTGGCCCCTACATCCGGGTCGAGGTCGTCGGCGCCACCCTCACGGTCGCAACGCAGACCCTTCGCGCCGACCTCGCGTTCGAGAAGGCGACCACCAGCAGCGGCTCAGTGATCACCGTGGCCGTCAAGAACGCCACCTTCGCCCTGCCGTCGACCGGACCAATCGTCCGGCTCACGGGTGGCACGGGGCTGCTCGTCATCGCTGCCGACGGCATCGCCGGCGTGCTCGGTGGCACGGTCCGGGTCGACATCCCCGGAGTCACCTTCAGCGGCTCGTTCGGGCTCGAGCTGAACACGGGGTCCGCCGACGTCGACGAGACCTTCGTCCTCGGCGGCGAAGCGATCTCCGTCGCCGTCCCCGGTGGCGGCTTCGTGCGGTTCACCGGCACCGGCGTCGTCATCGAAATCCTGGGCCAACAGCTCTCTGGCGACGTCCAGATCAGCAAGGGCCCCGCCGCCACGACGTTCTCGGTGACCGGCGCTTCACTTCGACTGGCCGGCGGACTCGTCAACATCACCGGGGCCACCGCGTCGTTCACGCTCACCCGGACGGGCGTGCTGGGAACGTTCGGCGGTGCGGTCAGCGTCGCACTTCCTGGCGTGACCGTGACAGGCACCATCTCGGCCGACATCGACACCGAGACCGAGATCGATGCCGAGCAACACGTCCGTATTGCCGGCGCCGACGTCACGATCACAATCGCCGGTCAGTCGATTCGAGGCGGTGTGTCGTTCGAGCGCACGACCGCCGCCAACGGGTCGTCCGTGGTCACGGTCACCCTGACCGACGTCGACCTCGACATCGGGACCTTCGTCTCGATCGGAGACGCCAACGGCACGCTCGTCATCTCGGCCGCCGGTGTCGCTGGCGCGTTCAGTGCCACCGCCTCGATCGCCGTGCCCGGTGCATCGACACTGACCGGTGCAACAGTCTCGGTCCAGGTGAACACCGGAGCGTCCGCCGTCGTCCTCACGTCGCCGACCGTGCTCACCCTGCCTGCCGGTCCGTACGTCCGAGCCGAGATCATCATCGCCGAGGGCAGCCCGCTCGCCATCGGGACGCTCGGAACCATCTCGGGCACGTTCGCATTCCAGCGGTCGTCCGTCCCTGGAGCCACGCCGGTCACCATCCTCGCGGTGCGAGACGGCAAGGTGTCCGTCGCCGGAAGCGTCAGCATCGAGAACGCCGACGGTGTCCTGGTCCTTGCTGGCGCAGGCCTCGCCGGCTACCTCTCGGGCCGGCTCGACGCCGACTTCGGCGGCATCGAAGCCGGCGGCAGCGCCGTGGTCCGGATCAACACGACCGGCGGACCCGTCGACGAGGTCGTCCGCGTCGGTGGACAAGACGTCTCGGTCACCTTCGAGTCGGGCGCCGAGACCTTCGCCGTCTCGATCAGCGGCCTCACCCTGAGGATCGGCACCTTCGTCACCATCGAGGGCGACTTCAGCGCCAGTCCCGGACAGTTCGCGGGGAAGAACCTGACCGTCTTCGTCGGTGACGGCCCCGCCTTCCTGTCGGACGGCTCCCGCAACCCACTCGCCCGGGGACTGCTCATCACCGACGCCACCGTGGGATACATACAGTCGGGCGGCCTGTACGCACTCGACGTGCGCGGGACCGTCCAGCTCGTCGGATTCTCCGGCATCACCCTCGGCGGAACGATCCGGGTCCGGGTCAACGAGACCGCCGGGACGCTGAACCAGACGATCCCGTTCGAGGGCGGCGATGTGATCGTCGCCTTCGGCGCTGGCGAGGTTGCCTCCGGCGGGACACCGTTCGTGTCGGTCTCCGGCGTCGGGCTCACGGTCGCCGTCGGCGGGCAGAGCTTCTCCGCCGACCTGGCCTTCACCAAGGTCGTCGGCGGCTTCACCGTCGCCGCCACCAACCTGACGGTGACGTTCGCCGACGGCGGGACCGCCCTGGTCTCCCTCACCGGAGGTTCCGGCGAGCTCCGCCTCACCTCCGCTGGCGTCGCCGCGCTGTTCAGCGGGACCGTGGCCGTCGCCCTTCCCGGTGTCTCGCTGAGCACCGGCGTACGACTCGCCATCAACACCACCGCCGCCGAGGCGACCTTCACCACGCCCGCAGTGACGCTCCCCGCCGGCCCCTACCTGCGCCTCACCGGTTCGTCCATCGCCCTGACCATCGCCGGGCAGACGGTGAGCGCGGCCACGCTCGACATCGAACGCCGCGTCGAGTCCGGCGCGCCGGTCACCCGCATCGCCATCACGGGCGGCACCCTGCAGCTGGGCGACGGAACGACCACCTTCCTCGGGCTCACCGGCATCAACGGCTCCTTCGTCCTCGGCGCCGGCGGCGTCGCCGGTCGGCTGTCGGCGACCGTCGGCGCCTTGGCCATCCCGGGACTCACGCTCGGTACCGTCACGGTCGCTGTCAACACCGGAACCGCGGCGTCCGGTGATCTCCCGGCCGGCCCGTATCTGCGGGTCGAGTCACTCGGTGCACAGCTGGCCGTCGGCGGCCACGTCGTCAGCGCCGACGTCGCCGTCGAACGACGGACCACGACGGGCGGCACCCCGGTCGTCGTCGTCGGTGTGCAGAACGCCCAGTTCGCCTTCTCGGCGGGTGGGGTCCCCGTCGTCTCGCTGGCTGACGGGAGCGGTGTCGTCCTCGTCACCTCGGCCGGCATCGCCGCCCGGATCCAGGGGACGATCTCCGTCGCGATCCCCGGTGTCGATCTGACGGGATCGCTCGTCCTCGAGGTCAATTCCACGACCGGTGTCGTCAACGAGGTGATCGTGCTCGGCGGCCAGGAGGTGCTGCTCGCGCTTCCGGCCCCGACGAGCGGAACCCTGGTGCGAATCGCCGGCACCGCCAGCGTCTCGATCCTCGGTTTCGTGCTCTCTGGACCGATCTCATTCGCGACCAACTCGCCGCTGTCGTTCTCCTTCGACGACATCTCCTTCTCGCTCGGTGGCGGGATCGTCTCCGTCTCCGATGCCGCGGGAAGTCTCCTGATCGAACCCGGTGGTGTCCACGGTCAGCTCTCGGGGACCGTGGCCATCGGGGTACCCGGCACCTCGATCTTGGCCACGGCGGCGATCGAGATCGACACCCGGCCCGCGTCGCGACGCTTCGCGGTGGTCCTGACCGACGTCGACCTCGAGATCGCCGGCCAGTCGCTGCACGGCAACTTCTCGTTCGAGCAGACCACCGACGCCACCGGAACTCAGATCGTTCGGCTGGCGATCTCCCACGTCTCGGGCACGCCGTTCCTGAACCTCGGCGGCGGTGCTGTGGTGGTCGATTCGGCCTCGGGACAATTCCTCGTCACGCCCCAGGGCATCGCCGGCAGCGTGGTCGTGACGGCGACGTTCGCCGTCCCCGGCGTGACCTTCACCGCCGGAACCGTCCGGATCGACGTCAACACCGGTGCGTCCGCGGTCACCGAGCGTTTCCAACTCGCCGGCTCGACGTCGGTGCTCACCCTCCCGGCCGGGCCCTACGTCCGAATCCAAGCGCTCGGCGCGACGCTCCAACTCGGCACCACCGGACCCTCGCTGTCGGGCAACTTCGCGTTCCAGCGGGGCCGCGACGCCGCCGGGAACCCGGTCACGGTGATCGGCGCCACCCAGGTCTCGGTCGACGTCCTGGTCGCCGGGCAGGGTGCACGGCTCACCGCGGGCGAAGGCGCCTTCGTTGTCACGTCGACCGGCATCGCCGGTTATCTGTCGGGGAAGGTCGATCTCGCCGCCGGTCCGCTCCAGGCCGGCGCCGACATCCTGTTGCGGGTCAACACCCGGCCCGCCGGAACGGCGGGAGCGATCGACACGACGGTCCAGATCGGCGCCGTCAGCCTGATCGTCAAGTTCGCAGAAGGCGACCAATTCGAGGTCTCACTCTCGAACCTCAGTCTGACCATCGCCGACTTCGTGACGATCGAGGGCTCGATCTCGTTCAGCGACTCGACCGTCGGTGGCCAGCCAGCACGGACGTTCGCCGGTGAGGGCCTCACCATCTTCCTCGGCAAGGGGCCCTACAAGCTCGGAACCGGGGAGGTGAACCCGCTCGCCGTCGGTGTCGTGCTCACCAACGGAAAGATCGGACTGATCCAGATCGGCTCGGCGTACGCCCTCGTCGCCAGCGGAACCGTGAGCGTCATCGGTGTCAGTGGCCTCGTGGTCACCGGCACCGTGTCGGTTCGGGTCAACGACACCGGCGTGGCGGTGGACGAGACCCTCGAGATCGCGGGGAGCACTGGTCCCGGTGTCGCCGTCACCTTCGCCGATGGCGCACTCGTCACACAGATGTCGGCGATCGGCGCGACCGTCCAGATTGCCGGTCAGTCGTTCCAGGGCGACTTCGCATTCGACAAGACCTCGGCTGGTGACCTCGTCATCGCCGCCACCAACGTGTCGTTGTCGCTCGGCTCGGGGGTCACCTTGACCGGTGGCTCGGGCGTGCTGGTCGCTGGCGGCTCCGGCGTTGCCGGCACCCTCGGTGGCACGCTCACCGTGGACATCCCGGGTGTCGTGTTCGGTGGCACGTTCCGCGTGGCCGTCAACTCCGGTGCGGTGGCGGTCCAGCGCAGCATCGACCTCGGGTCCGAGATCCTCGTGGTCGACGTCCCTGCCGGGCCGTACCTGCGGGTCGAGGGGACTGGGCTCACGATCACGATCCTGGGCCAGATACTCACGGGCAACGCCCTGATCGAACGATCCGTCGGGCCCGGTGGCACGGTGGTCACCACCGTCGCCCTCGCCGGTGTGGACCTGACCTTCGGTGCCGGCCCCCACGGCGTCCGGATCACCGGCGGCAGCGGGCTTCTCGTCCTCAGCGGATCGGGTGTCGCCGGTCGCCTCGGTGGGACCATCGCCGTCACCCTGCCAGCGGGCATCAGCCTCTCCGGTTCCCTGTCGCTCTCCATCAACACCACGACGAGCGCGGTCAACACCTCTGCGATCGTCGGCGGGACCACGGTCTCGCTCGCTCTGCCCGCCGGTCCATACGTCCGTTTCGCCGGTACCGGCATGGCGCTCACCGTCCTCGATCAAGAACTGCGCGGCGACGTCGCCATCACGATGGCCACCTCCTACGGCGCGAACGGCGTCCCTGGCGGCGGCGACGACGTCAGCACCGTTCGCATCGCGATCACCGGCCTCTCCCTCGACATCGGCGGCGCCACACCGATCGTCACCGTCCGCAACGGCACCGCCCTGCTCCTGTTGACCCCGACCGGACTGATCGGTCGCATCACCGGCACCGTGGCGCTCACCGTGCCGGGCGTCTCGTTCGCCGGCACGCTGGCCGTCGAGATCAACACGACGGGGGCACTGGTCAACGAGACCTTCGCCGTGGCCTCCGGTTCACCGACGACGATCGCGCTCCCGGCCGGACCGTTCCTTCGCATCAGCGGCACCGGCATCGAGCTGAACGTCCTCGGCCAGAGCCTGCGCGGTGACTTCGTCATCACTCGCTCGACCGACGCCGCCGGCGCCACCATCGTGCGCATCCAGGCAACCAACGTGTCGTTGCGCCTGGGCGGGACGAGCGCGGCGCCGATCGTCACGGCCACGCAGACGCCGATGACCACGGCCGAGTTCCTGCTCACCTCGGCCGGTGTGGTCGGCCACCTGTCGGTCGGGGTCACGTTGAGCGTGCCCGGCATCGGGATCGCGGGGACGATCTCCATCTCGGTGAACTCCACGAACGCTCTGGCGACGGTCAGTGGTCAGCGGCTGCCCTCGGGCCCGTACCTGCGGGTCGCTGGGACCAACGTCGCCGTCACTGTCTTGGGTCAGACCCTGTCCGGCAACATCGTGCTGGAACAGGCGACCAACGCGGCCGGCGCGCAGGTCGTGCGCCTCGGTCTCTCCGACGTCGACTTCATGGTGGTCGGTACCGCGACCGGGTCGTCGCCACGGATCGGCATCGTCGACGCGGCGGGGCTCTTCGTCATCACGCCCGGAGGCATGGCCGGCTCGCTCTCCGGTGACGTCCTGTTCGATCTCGGCTCCGACTTCTCGCTCATCGGAAGCCTCGACCTCCAGCTCAACACCACGGACGCCGTCGTCGCCCAGACCCTCGAGGTCGGGAACACCACGGTCTCGGTCGCTCTCCCCGCCGGTCCCTATCTGCGCATCGCGGGCAACGGACTGGTCCTTGTCATGGCGGGCCAGCGGATCAGCGGCGACTTCTCGATCACCAAGGCTGGAACCAAGGCCAAGATCGCAGCCACCAACGTCCGGGTCGCTCTTGGCGATGGAACCCGCAACTTCCTCACCATCACCGATGGCGAGGCGTTGCTCGTCACCAGCGGAACCGGCATGGCCGCCAGCGTCAGCGGAACCGTCGCCCTCCAGAACGTCCCCGGCGTGACGCTCCAGGGCTCCCTCGCCCTCGAACTCAACTCGACCGGCGGCGACGTCAACGAGACGTTCCTCATCGGTGGCGTCATCAAGACACTCGTCCTCGTCGGCGGGATCGACCTCCGCGTCAAGGGCATCGGCGTCATCGTCGGCATCGCGGGTCAGACGCTCTCCGGCGACGTGACGATCACCAAGTCGACCGGGGCGCTGACCGTAGAGATCGCGAACGGCCAGCTCTCGCTCGGATCACCCACGTCGCCACTCGTCCGAGTGACCGAGATCATCGGCACCTTCGTGCTCGCCGCCGGCGGCCTGTACGGCGCAGTCGCAGCCCAGATCCAGGTCAACGTCCCGGCAGTCGATCTCAGCGGCACGTTCGGTCTCCAGATCAACACGACGGCGGTCACCTCCCCCGCGGTGCCGAACCCGCTCGGCGGCCTGGCCATCACTCTCCCGGCCGGAGTGCTCCGGGTGACCGGCACGGGCGTGAACCTCAACGTCGCCGGGCAGTCCCTCGGCGGCAACATCGTCATCGAGCGTCAGGGCAGCACCGGCGAGATCAGCATCGCCATCGCTCAGCTCACCCTCAAACTCGGCAACCCGTCCAACCCGATCATCGACATCACCGTCGCCAAGAACTGGAGCGGTGCGCTCCTGATCACCCCAGGCGGTGTCGCCGCCACCTTCTCCGGTGACATCAGCGGCATCTTCAACCTCCCGGGCATCAGCCTGAACGGCGGCACCGTCGCCTTCGAGATCAACACCGGCTCGGCAGCCGTGAGTCGTACCTTCACCGTGACGCTGCCCAACGGCAGCGCGGCCTCGATCGTGCTCGCCGTGCCCGCCGGCCCCTTCGTCCGGGTGCGGGTCGACGGCGCGCAGCTGGTGGTCGGGGGAGCCATCACCTTCCAGGGTTCGTTCGTCTTCAGCCAGACCAGCACCCCCGGGTTCCCGGGCAACGGCACCGCACTGGGGCCGGCTGGAGTGGCCGACACGCCCATCGCGGTCGGCGACGTGAACAACGACGGCCGCGTCGACCTGCTGATCGGCTCCGCCGACGGCGCCGCCCTCTTCCTCGGTACCGCGCCCGGCGCGTTCTCCTCGACGTCGACCGCGACGTTCACCGGGGGAACCGGCGCGGTCAAGGCCGTGCGACTCGTCGACCTCGATCTCGACGGCCTCCTCGACGTCCTCGTGGTTCGAGCCACGACCAGCGTCGTGTACCGCAACCGCGGTTTCTTCGTGCCCCCGCCCGACACGCCCCCGCCCGTCCCGCCGCCGACTTGGCTCGGGTTCGACTCGGCTGCGACCACCACCCTCACCACGCCCAGCGCGACCTCGGTGGCGGTGGGAGACGTCAACGGCGACGGCCGACCCGATGTCGTCATCGGTGCCAACGGTGCCGGTGTCGGCATCGACACCAAGGCCTTCCTCAACACCGGCACTGCCGCCCTGCTGCCAGGAACAGCGAGCCACACGCTCGCCAACGACAAGACCACCGGCGTCGTCCTCGTCGACCTGAACAACGACACGCTTCTCGATCTGTTCGTCGCCAACACCGGGGTCGCCCACAACGTCTACCTCAACCCAGGGCCGACCGGTACCGGCGGAGTGTGGGCGCCGTTCTCGACCGCCGTCACCGTCGCCAACACCGCGGTGGTGCACGGCGTCGCCGCCGGCGACATCACCGGCGACGGATTCGCCGACATTGTCGTCTCGGTCGGCGGTGCGGCACCGGTGCTCTACGTGAACCAGAAGTTCTCGGGTGCCGCTTGGGCCGGAGTCACCGCCCAGGCGCTCGTCGCCACCCCGGCCGCTCCCGCCGGGCGGGGCATCGCGGTGGGCGACGTCAACGGCGACGGGATCCTCGACGTCGTGCTCGGTACCACCACTGCGCCGCTGCTGTACCTCAACAAGGGACGGACCGCCGACACGTGGAACGGCGTGCGCAGCGGCATCGAGATCGCTCCCACCGCCACCGGTGCGATGACGGTTCTGCTGGCCAACGTCGACGGCGACGCCGATCTCGATCTTCTCATCGGCCGCACCGGCGCCCAGGCGCTGCTCTTCACCAACGTCCCGGTTTCGTTGACCAAGATCGGGCTCAGCGGCATCACGGTCACGCTCGGCGACGGCAGCAGCGACCTGACCATCGGAGATGGCCAGGGGGCCTTCATCGTCCTGCCCGGCACGACGGGTGGGGTCGCCGGCAACTTCTCCGGTCGGGTCACCGCCGGCGCCGCCGGCTTCGACGCTGACATCAGCGTCGCCGTCCGGTTCAACAGCAGCGAGTCCGCCGTCGACGAGATCATCGAGGTCGGCGGCGTCCAGATCCCGATCGTCTTCAGCTCGACGGAGGTCTCCAACACGACCGACGGGGCGTTCGTCGCCTTCTCCGGCTCCGGCACCATCAAGCTCGGCGACTTCATCGAGATCACCGGATCGGTGACCTTCGGTGCCGGTCAAGTGTCGTTCAACAACGTCACGATCTTCGTCGGACAGGGCCCAGCCTTCCTCTCCGGTGGAGCTCCCAACCCGACCGCCCGCGGCATCCTCATCACCGGAGCCAACGGCTTCGCCATCGCGGACGGGGGCGACCGGGCCTTCAGCGCCCAGGGCACGGTCTCACTGGTCGGCATGCCCGGCCTCGAGCTCTTGGCCACCACCATCCGGGTCAAGTACAACGCCACCACCAGCGCGCAGTTCTCGGCCGAGGGCGCCTTCGCCGTCCCCGCAGGAACCGGCGGGCCGACCCCGGTGCCCTATGTGCTCGTCGGTGCCGACGGCCTCACGTTCTCGATCGGCGGAGGGCTGCGCCTCACCGGTGCCTTCGCCTTCGAGAAGTCCGGAACGACGCTCACCATCAAGCTCGGTACGGCAGCGTTCCCCACCGGTGGACCCGTCACCGTCGCCCTCGGCGCCGACAACGCTGCCGACGCCCCCATCGTGCTCAGCATCGCCAGCGGCGTGCTGGTCAGCACACCGGCAGGTCTGTACGGCCAGGTCGACGCCAGCGCCACCTTCGCCTTCCCCGGTCTGTCGACCACGCTTCCCGTGCTCTTGCGCATCAACACCACGATGGCCGAACAGGATCCCGACGGCTCGGGTGGCCCGATCGTGCCGATCCCGGCCAACTCGATCCGGGTCCAACTCGGCACCGTGGCCTCGCCCGCCTCGATCACCATCGCCGGCCAGGCCCTGTCAGGGGTGTTCGCGTTCGAGCAGGTCACCGGCACGGTCAGCCCGGGTGCACCGCCGGGCACGCCGGCTCCCAAGACGATCCGGGTGGCGGCCACCAACGTCTCGCTGAACCTCGGCGGCGGCGTGATCACCTTGAACGGCGGAACGGCGTTCTTCGTGCTCACCAGTGCGGGCCTCTCCGGTCGCATCGGCGGCAACATCGTCTTCAACGTCCCCGGCGGCGGGGTCGTGTTCGACGGTGACTTCACGGTCGCGGTCAACACCACCACGACCAACGTCAACCAGTCGTTCGACTTCGGCGGACAGACCATCTCGCTCGTCCTTCCCGCCGGTCCGTACGTCCGGGTCGAGGGCAGCGCCGACCTCCGCTTCGCCGGCCAACGTCTCTCCGGCGACTTCGTGTTCGAGCAGGCCACCGTCGGGGGCAACGTCGTCGTCCGCATCGCCATGCGGAACGTGACGGCTGCCTTCGGTGACGGCACGACGGCCTACGTGACGCTGACCGGGGGAAGCGGATTCTTCCTCCTGGGTGATCCTGACGGCGCCGGGCCGAAGCCCGGAGGCATGGCCGGCACCATCACGGGCACGGTCGCCATCACCGTCCCAGGTGTCTCGCTCACCGGCACCTTCACCCTCCTGATCAACACCGGTGCGTCCGGGGTGAACGAGACCATCGGCTTCGGTCCTCAACCCGGCACCACCACGTCGGCGGCACTCGCCGACGTCAACCGCGACACCCGGCCCGACCTCATCGTCGGCACCACCACCGGCGTCCTCCTCTACCTCAACGACGGGGCGGGCGACCCCTTCGACACCATCCCAGCGATCCTCGTCGGCCCCAGCACCGACAACGTCACCGCCATCGCGGTCGGAGATCTCGACGGAGACACCCGACCCGACCTCGTCGTCGGCCGTAGCGGTGCAACCAGCCTCGTCTACCTGAACGACGGAACAGGGATGTTCTCGGCGTTCGCCAGCGGTGGCTTCGGTGTCAGCTCAGCCCGCTCGATCGCCATCGGCGACGTCAACGGCGACCACAAGTCCGACGTCCTCGTCGCCGCTGGATCTGACGTCACCCGGTACCTCAACGGCGGCGTCAGCGCCAGCAACGGCCTCTGGACCGGGCTCGGGACGGGAGCGACAGTCGCCGGAGTCGGCACGGCGACCGCAGTCATCGCCCTCGGTGACGTGAACGGCAACGGCAAGCTCGACCTGTTCCGAGGCGCTGGGGCGGCCGGTGCCGACGCGCTGTTCGTCGGCGCTGGCGACGGGACGTTCTCGGCCGGCCCGCCACCCGGCACCTCCAACAGCACGAAGGTCCTGCTCGTCGACGTCGACGGCGACGGCGATCTCGACCTGGTACGCAGCACAGGGACCGGCGTCGACATCGCCCGCTACACCGATGGCACGTTCGGGGGCGCGTCCGCCGCCGGGCCGACCGGCGCAATCGCCGCCATCGCCATCGGTGACGTCGATGGCGACCTCGTCGTCGACCTCGTCACGTCGACCGGCAGTGGCGCCCCGCGCTGGCACCGGGGGAGTGGCGGCACATTCGGCGCCGGGACCCCGATCGGTGTCATCACCGTCAACGTTGCCGGAGGCCCTTACCTCAAGATCTCGGGGACGAACGTCACCCTCAGCGTCGGTGGGCTCGAGCTCACCGGCGGCCTGTCATTCGAGCAGCAGACCGCCGCCGACGGCACCCGCACCGTCCGCATCGTGGTCACCAGCCTCCAACTCGACCTCGGTGCCGGCATCGGTGTCGTCAGCCTCAGCGGCGCGCTGCTGATCCAGCCGTCTGGGCTGGCTGGCGTCCTCACCGTCGGCACGGTGCTGAGCTTCGGGGCGGGCATCTCCGTCACCGGGACGTTCCGCCTGGAGATCAACAACGGCACCACGGCAGTCGTCCTTCCCGGCGGCACCCGCCTTCCAGCCGGTCCGTACGTGCGCTTCGTCGCCGATCCCGTCACCTTCACCTTCGGCTCCGGTGGGCCGACCCTGACGGCATCGGTGAGCATCACGTCCAGCACCAACGCCGTCGGCCAGAAGCGCACCCTCATCGGCATCGCCGGCGGCCGTGTGTCCCTCGACGGCCTGCCCGACCTGCTCACCGGGGTCCAGGGCGTGCTCCTGTTGACCCCTGATGGGCTCGCCGGTTCGCTCCAGGGCACCATCGACCTGACCGGTGTCCTGCCCAGCGGCGTCACCATCGCCGGCACCTTCGGCCTGGCGGTCAACCGCACCGGGCAGCGGGTCACCGAATCGGTCCAGTTCAGCGGGCAGACGGTCAACATCGACCTCCCCGCCGGCTCGTACCTGCGGGTGTCGGGCACCAACGTCACGCTCTCGGTCTTCGGCCAGTCGCTGAGCGGAAACATCGCGTTCGAGCAGTCCGGCTCCGGAGCCAGCGCCCGAACCGTGCTCGCCTTCTCGAACGTCACCATGCGCTTCGGCGACGGGACGACCGACCTCTTGACCCTGACCAACGGGCAGGGCGCGTTCGTGCTGACGCCGGCCACCACCACACCCAGCAACCCCGGTGGCATCTCGGGGACGTTGTCGGGCACCGTGACACTCAACGTCCCCGGCGTCACCCTGTCTGGGACCGTCGCCCTCGACCTCAACTCGTACGTCACCGCGACCGCCTCCACGGTGAACGTCACGGTGGGCGGAGCGACGATCCCGGTGGCGGTCGGCGGGTCCGCCCGACTGCGGATCGGCGGGACGAACCTGCGTCTCTCGATCGCCGGTCAGACCCTCGGCGGCGACTTCTGGTTCGAGCAGGTCACCACCGGAACAGTTCGGACCGTCAAGGTCTCGGTGGCCAACGCGTTCCTCTTCCTGGGCGACGACGGCGGTACCAGCAACACCGCCGACGACAAGGGCGTCCGCATCACCGGCGGCACGGGCAGTCTGCTCCTGAGGGCCGGCGGCGTCGCTGCCCAGGTGAGCGGGACCGTCGAGGTGGTCGGTCTCGGCGACTTCCTGACCCTCGGCCCGCTCGCGGTCGCGCTCCAGATCAACACCACGCCGAACGCCGTCGTCGACAGCTCCCTCGGCCTCGACCTCCCTGCTGGTCAGTTCGTCCGCCTCCAGCTCGGCACGACCGCTGTGCCCGTCGAGATCGCCGCCTTCGGGCAGTCATTGAAGGGCGTCTTCCTCTTCGAGCAGGTCAAGAACGCCGGCGTCGACGGCGTGCTCAACACGACCGACGACAAGAACGTCCTTCGCATCGGGGTGACCGCTCTCGAGCTTTTCGTCGGTGACAACGGGGGTACCACCGGCGACCTCACCGACGACATCGGCGTCCGGATCACCGGCGGATCGGCCCTGCTCCTGCTGACGCCCGACGGATTCGCCGGCCGCATCTCCGGCACGGCCAGCCTCCTGCTCGGCGCCGCCATCGGCGCGACGACGGCCACCGTGACCGTGGAGATCAACCAGCTCCAACGGCTCGTGAACGGCAAGCTGATGCCGCTCGCCGTCAACGAGAGTTTCGTCTTCGGCGGCACCACCCAGACCCTCGTTCTGCCGGTCGGCCCCTCCATCAAGGTGTCGGTCACCGGGCTCTCGTTCACGATCGGCGGCCAGCGCCTCACCGCAGACCTGTCGCTCGAACGTCGCGCCGTCCTCGCCTCCGATGGCTCGATCCCCGCGTCGCCAGCCCACACGCTCAAGATCCGCTTCGCCAACGTCAGCCTCCGGCTCGGCACGCCCGACCGAGACATCGTCGTCGTCTCCAACGGTTCCGGCAGCTTCGACATCATCCCGTCGGCTGGCCCGGTCAAGGGCGGGATCGCCGGGCGGCTCAACGCCACCGTCGCAGTCGACATCCCCGGTGTGACCGTGTCCGGCACCTTCGGCATCGCCATCAACACCCTGGTGGGGAACCAGACCGTCGACGGCAAGGTGATCAAGCCGGGCATCGAGATCAGCGGGCTGAACGTCAGCCTCGACATCGCCGGCCAGCGACTCACCGGCAACTTCGCCTTCGCGAAGAACGCCACCACCGGGGTGATCACCATCGAGCTCGAGAACGTCTCACTCGCCCTCGGCAACGGCACCACGACCTTCGTCACCGTCGGCATCCCGACCGGTTCGATCAAGATCGCCCCCGAAGGAGTGGCCGCCAACCTCGCGGTGACCCTCACGCTGAGCACGACGCTCTCCAGCAGCATCTCCTTGTCGAGTGCCACGGCGTTCCTCCAGATCAACAACTCGGCGGTGAGCCAGTCGGTGGGAGGCGTGACACTGCCAGCAGGTCCCTACGTGAAGGTCCAGGTCGGCTCGCCGGGTGCGCCGATCACGGTGACCGTGATGGGTCAGGAACTGCAGGCGGTCGTGGTGTTCGAGCAGCGCACCACCGCTGCCGGGACCAAGGTCGTGCGCATCGCTTTCACCGAGGTCGGCCTGTTCCTCGGCGAGAACGCCGGCACGCCGAACGAGATCGGCGTCCGCCTCACCAGCGGTGCCGGCGCCATCGTCCTGATGCCCTCGGGCCTGGCCGGCGAGATCACGGGCAACGTCGCTTTCGTCGCTCCCTCCGGGTTCCCGCTCGCCTTCAGCGCATCGCTCACCCTCCAGATCAACAATCTCGGCGTCCCCGTCAACGAGCAGATCCAGTTCGCCGGGGTCGACGCCAGCACCCTGACCCAGGGCGGTACGGCGACGGCTGAGGTGCAGCGGATCTCCGTTGGGGTCACCGCAGGCACGTTCACCCTCGCCTTGGACAAGAACAACAACGGCCGCATCGACAGCAACGAGGTCTCGGCACCGATCGCTGTGTCGTCCACCCCGAACGTGCAGGCGGCCAACATCCAGACCGCGCTGAACGCGCTCCTCGGCGCCGGGATCGTCACGGTCACGACGACCACCGGCGGCTTCCTCGTCACCTGGGCCGCCACCGGCAACAAGGCCCAGATCGTTCCCAACGTCCGCCTGCTGGTCCTCCCGAAGGGCCCGTACCTTCGGTTCGCGGCGTCCGATGTGCTGCTGACGATCGGTGGTGTCGCGCTCCGTGCCGACATCGCATTCGAGCGGATCACCCAGAGCCCGGGCGTCCAGACGACCCGCATCGCCCTCGCCAACGGATCCATCGCCAAGAACGCTGCGAACACGCAGGCTGGCATCGACACGCCAGGCCTCACCGCGGTCAACGGTGCCCTCGTCATCTTCCCGCCGGGAGCGAAGACGACGGCCGATCCGACGCCGGTCACCAGCACCGGCGGTATCGCCGGCCTACTCACCGGCACGGTGAGCACGGGTGGCGCCGTCGGGCCGTTCTCGGCCAGCGCCAGCGTCGGCTTCTCGATCAACACCACCGGCGTGGCCGTCAACCAGACCATCAAAGTCGGCGGCGACCAAGTGGTCCTGAATCTGCCAGCCAGCCCCTCGTTCCTCTTCCAGGTCCAAGATCTCGACTTCGACTTCGGCGGCTTCATCGAGATCAAGGGCGACTTCCAGGCTGGCGGCGGGATCTTCTCGGGCAGCAACCTCCAGATCTTCATCGGGAAGGGCCCAGGGTGGCTCCCCGATGGCAGCGTCAACCCCGGTGCCATCGGCATCCGCATCACCAACGCCGCCATCGAGTTCCGCACCCCACCGACCGGGACCGGCTACGCCCTGATCGCCCAGGGCACCCTGGCCTTCGTCGGTCTCGACGGCCTCGAGGTCTCGGGCACGGTCCTGTTCAAGATCAACACGGCCGCCCAAGCGGTCGGCGTCCCGACCCCCGGAACGAGCGCCTCCAACTCGCTGGCCGCCGAGTCGTTCAGCTTCATCGCCAGCAATGTCCGCATCGCCGTCGCCGGCGTGTTCGAACTCACCGGAACACTCGGCCTGACCCGCCAGCCCAACGGCACCCTCGACGTCACGCTCGCTCAGGCGGCCGTGCTCATCAGCATCGGCGGGACCGACATCGCCCGACTCGCTGGCTACGCCACCTTCACGATCTCGCCCCTCACCGGCTTCCGGCTCAACAACTTCAAGGTGGACGGATTCAGCCTCTTCCCACAGACATCGGCCGACACCCCAGCGACGACGACCAATCGTCCGACGCTCTTCCCGACCGCCGACCTGGCCTCGCCGCTGCGGAACCAAACCGTCGCCGCGGCTCCGACCTTCATCGACGTGACGTTCAACGACGTCAACGGCGTCGGACTCCGGCCGGAGACCATCACCGACCTCAACCCAGAGTTCGAGATCCTCGTCAACGGGTCGTCGATCGGCGTCACCATCGGCACCTTGCCGACCAAGGTCGCCGGCAAGATCAACACCTACCGGTACTCGGTCACCGGTATCCCCGGAGGCGGTAGCGGCGGCGTGGTGACCGTTCGCTTCCTCGCCGGTGGCTTCAGCGACCGCGACGGATCCACGTCGATGCTCGAAGAGGAGTTCTTCTACCTCCAGAAGACCCCCACAGCATCGAACCCGCAGGGTCTGCCCGGTCCGATCGCAACGCTGGCCAACCCGACCAACGGTGGGGCGATCAGCGTGGCGCAGCTCAACGCGCAACGGTACGTCGACGTCACCTACACCAGCTTCGACGGCACACCGATCAAGAAGTCGTCGCTGAACATGGCCCTCGCCCCGTTCAAGCTCACCGGCACGGGTGTTCTCGACCTGGCGGTGGGCACCGGCCCCGACGCCGGTCGACCGATCCTCGTGGGCGGAGCACCCCTGCTCATCAGCGGTCGGGCCGACACGGCGACGACCGTGACGTATCGCTACTTCCTCAGGGACGCCAACACCGCCAACGCCATCGCCATGTTCGGCGTCGGCACGGTCAACGTCACGTTCGACGGAACGTGGACGAGCGAGGGCCCCACCACCGCTGCAAGCGACGACAACACCAACACCCCCGGCCTGACCCAGGCGTTCACGATCAGCGCCTCGGCACCCGGCGCGTCGACGAATGGCGGTCTGACCAACATCGGGCCGCTCGCGCTGCAGGGGCCGAGTGTCGGTCTCGCCGACTTCGGCTTCGCCGACGGCATGGTCGTGCTCACCATCGCTCTCGGTGTCGACCGGGCCAGCCTCAACTTCGGCGGCACACCCAGCAACCCCACCGGCAACCAGTCGGTTCAGCAGAGCAGTGGTGTCACCGTCGACCTGCTGGGTGTCCAGGGCACCTTCGACCTCGCCGTCGACGTCTTCGGTCTCCTCTCGGGCACCATTCGGGTCGCGCCGACCGGCAAGTGGGGCCTCCGTGTCGCCAGCCTCGAAGCCGAGATCCCCGACGTCGCCAAGCTCACCGCCTCCGGCATCGTCATCGGCTACGACCCGAACGGCGAGGACGACCAGGAACTGGTCTCGATCAACACCGCAACCATCACCTTCCCGAGGTTCGGCATCACCGGCACCATCCGGCCGTACAACCCGGCGTCGTCGTCCAACATCAACGCCAACAACGAGGCCACGCTGGGCGCCGGCGTCATCCCCGGCCTCGTCGTGCGGAACAACGGCTTCAGCCTCGGCACGGTCGAGCTCGCCTACGGCTTGCCGTGCACGACCCCGACCGGAAACCAGCTGTGCACGACGAACAGCGATCCGAAGATCTCCTTCGGAGGCATCCTCGAACTCGACGACATCCGCGTCGGGATCTCCGGTCTCACCGTCACCTTCGGCGGCTCCAACCCGTTCGGTCAGTTCACCGGCCAGATCTACATCGCCACCGGAGGCGCCAAGCTGTTCCCGGGCAAGGCGTTCTCGGCAACTCTGTCGGATCGCAACACCGCCGACGACCGTCGACCCGACGGCTCTCTCGACACCGAGGCGTTCCGCATCGCGCTCACCTTCAACGAGGGCAGGGTCGAGTCCTTCCAGCTCACCATCGACACGATGGAGATCAAGCTCGGGACGTTCGTGACCCTGACGGCACGCGACCTGCGGCTCGACACCGGGGCAGCCGGGACCACCGACGTGTTGATCTCGTTCCAGTCGATCGGTGCCAAGGTCACGATCGGGTCGTTGGCGATCGCCGGCGAAGCTCGCAACTTCCAGTTCCTCGGCGACGGCACCTTCCAGACCCGTCCCGGGTTCGGCGTGTTCCTCTCCATCGGGTCGGCCTCGGGTGAGAGCTTCCAGTGGCCGTCGTTCCTCCCGATCCGCATCGACGAGATCGGCATCCAGTGGGCCGACATCCAGAACAACCCCGGTGACTTCGTCCTCATCCTCTCGGCCTCGGTCACGTCGATCCAGGGCCTCGAGGGGCTCGAGTTCAGCGGCTCGATCCGCGGAATCCGCATCCAGCCGAGCCTGCTCGCCCAGGGCAAGTTCCCGATCATCGGCATCGACGCCATCGCGGTGCAGGTCAAGGGCAACCTCTTCGGCGGCACCCTCGACGCCGGGCTCATCGGCGGCATCCTCAAGCTCGACGGCAACTACAACATCATCGGCACCTTCGACACCACGACGCCCGTGGCGCGACGAGTCTTCTACCTCGGCATCCAGGGCGGCTTCTCGATGGCCGGCATGGCCGGCTTCACCATCCGTCTCGGCCTGTCCGAACTCGGCCCGCTCCAGGTGTTCATCAACGTGGAGATCCCCGGCGGCATCCTGCTCGAGCCCAACTCGGGTCTGACGATCAACGACTTCTCGGCCGGCGTCGAGTTCTTCAAGACCCTCCCGTCGATCGACGACCCGTTCGCCCTTCGCGGCTCGCGGTTCCAGCTGCCCACTGCCCAGACGGCCGACCAGTGGTTGGTGTCGCTGCAGGCCCAGGTCGCCGCCCAGGCCAAGGCGGTCGGCAACGGGACCGCAGGGGATGGCTTCCTCGCCGCCTTCACCTCTCCGATGGTCATCACCGGCGGCGCCAAGATCTACTCGATCTACACGTCGCAGCAGGTCTTCAACGGCGAGGTCATCGTCAAGATCTCGACCGACGGCAAGATCCTCATCGTCGGCAAGCTCAACTTCGCCTCCGACAACATCTCGATCTCCGGCCGCCTCTACGCCGACCTGTCCAAGATCGCGACCGGCGACGTCACGATCCTGTTCCTCGCCGACATCCCGGACCAGGTCCGGCTCCTCTCCATCTACGGCAAGCTCAAGATGGGCTTCCGGAACTCTTCCGGGGCCGAGGTCGAGTTCGAGGTGGTGGACCTCGGCGATCCGATCGCCACCGCGACCAACCCGTCGGTCGGCCTCGGGGGAGCGGTCACCCCGGGTGGCATCGTCGACGTGTCGGTCATCAACCCCGACGTCTCGGGCACCCGCTACCTCGACGTGACCTACCGGGCTCCGTCCGGCGCCAGTCTCGACTACGCCTCGATCCTCGACACCACCCCCGAGTTCACGATGACCGTCAACGGCGCCACGCGCACCGGCATCAACGGCGCCCCGGCTCCGATGGTTCTCGTCCAGACCCAGGACGGGCTCAAGGCCGTCGCCCTGGTCGTCGACGGCACCGGGGTCAATCGGAAGGTCATCTACACGTACACCCCGCCGGGCGGGTCATCGACGCAGGTCGTCGTCCTCACCGTGGCCGACCTGGGAGGGTCGCCCACCGACGCGCAGATGTTGGCCGCCGCCAGTCTGCGCGAGGGCGTCTCCCTGTTCCGGTACGACCTCGGCACCGCCGCCGTCCCGATGGGAACCGTGGTCCTCACATTCGCGGCCGGGGTCATCAAGAACTCCGACGTCACGAACGACGCCGGCACCACGACCGGCGCCGGTAACGCCACCGGTGAACTGCGGTTCACCATCGCCGGCGCCTCGGCGAGCATCAATGACCCGACCGCCGGATCCGGCGTCGACGTCAACGTCCTCAATGGGCGCAACTGGATCGACGTGCAGTTCGTCCCGGCAGCCGGACGGACCATCGATCGGAGTTCGATCACCGACCTCGACGCCGAGTTCGTCCTGTCCGGCCCGGGCCTCGGCTCGATCCAACTCGACGGCAGCCGAGCCCCGACCTTCCTGACCGACTCGTCCGGGACCCTCACCTACCGGTACTGGCTGACCGGTCAGTTCGCCACGTCGGGCACGGTGACGGCCACGTTCATCGCCCGCAGCTGGGCCTACCAGGCCGGCTTCCTCTCGAGCGACACCGTCGACATCGGGACCATCGCCACGGGCGACAACCCCACCACCGTGACCATCACCCTGCCCGGCGCCGGATCGGGCGGGGTGCCCACCGGTTATCAGCTCGACCCGAAGTCGGTCATCGACGCCCTGCTGTTCATCGACAAGGACGCCCGATCCGGCATCCAGCTCGTGTACTCCAACGGGTGGGTGATCACCCTCGACGAGTCCGTTCTCATCGCCCAGATCGGCTCGACCAACCAGTTCATCGTGCCGATCATCATCGAGCAGAAGGGCGCCGCGGCCCTCGACGTCGACCTCCAGATCGACCGTACGCAGATCGGATACACCGACGACACCCTCCCGGCGGCCCAACCGCTCACCGTGCCCACGACGCCTCGCACCTTCATCGACGTGACCTTCCGCCCATCCAAGGGTTGCGCCACCCCGACCGGGTTCTGCCTCCTGAATCTCGGCACGATCTCCGGCGACGAGATCATGATCGGCGGATTCGGCGGTGCCGACGTGAGCGTGACCGGCGGACAGCCGATCTCCCTCGGCAACAACACGTTCCGCTACCTGCTCGAGGGCACGTTCGTCCCCGGCGAGGTCACGGTGACGATCAAGCTCGACAAGTTCAGCGACAGCAACCCACGCGGGCCACCGCCTGCCGGGCTCACCTTCGTCCAACGCTTCGACGTCAACGGATCCACCGGCGACGTCATCCGGACCATCACCGACGCAGCAGGCAACGTGACCGTCGTCGGCCTCTCCGGTGCGGCGATCGGCCGTGACCTGATCAACTCTCTCGGCTACATCGAGGTCCGATTCCGACCCTCCTCGGGTTTCCAGCTCGACCCGGAGACCATCGACGGGGGCGAGATCCAGCTGCGTGACCCAGTCGGGAACCTCGTCACGCTGGCTGCCCCGATCCGGGTCGGCCTGACCGACACCTACCGCTACGGCTTCAGCGGCACTCTCGCCAACGGCATCTACAGCGTCACCTTCGTCGCCGACTCCTTCGCCGACAGCGACGGCATCGCCAACCGTGCCGAGACCGAGCGCTTCACCGTCGCCACCCCGACCGCGCAACTCGCGGACCCGCCCAACTTCGGCGTGACGAGCGCTGCCGAGATCAACGGCCGCGGTCACGTCGACGTCACCTTCGGTGCCTTCGACGGCAGCGCCGTCGACATCGCCACCCTTCTCGACGCCGGCGCCGAGATCACCATCACCACGTCCACCGGCGTCGAGGTCACGGTGCTCGGCGTGCCGGTCCTCGTGAACGAGGCAACGAACACCTGGCGCTACTTCTTCACCGGCCACACCGGCGGCGCGCTCATCGTGTCCTTCGTCAACGGCGGGTGGGCGAACACCGGCGGCACCGCCTGGAGTTCCGCCAGCTTCGCCTCGGCCGCATCCGTCGAGACGGACGTCACCGAGGCGACGGTGGCACCGCGCACCTGGATCGACATCCGGTTCACGCCGGTGCCCGGCACCACCGTCGACATCGCCAGCCTGCTCGGCGGCGGTCAGCTGACCTTCAGCGGCGCCGGTAGCGAGTCGCTGGCGTTCGTCTCGGTCCACCAGGTCGATGACACGACCTTCCGCTACGTCTACACCGGCACGCTGACCGCAGGGACCGTCAACGTCGCCTTCGTCGCCGGCAGCTGGCAGGACAGCGACGGCAACCAGGGTGCCGCCAACACGGGTTCGTTCAGGATCATCACCCAGGGCACCTCGTTCTTCATCGAACTGTCCGGCGGTCTGCTCCTCCAGGCGGCCGGCCTCACCGACGAACCCCTGATCGACCTCAAGGCGGAGGTCGTCCTCGAGATCGACGCCAACCGCGGCTACTTCGCCCTCACGTTCGTCGGCCAGCTCTCGATCATCAAGCTCGGCACCGTCGGCGCCACGGCCGGCAAGTTCGTCCTCGACATGGGCGATGGGCTCTCCTCGACCCCGCAGTTCTGGGGCGTCGCCACCTTCGAGACCAACCTCTCGGCGCTCGAGCCCTACGGCCTCAAGATGTTCGCCAAGGGCACGCTCCAGATCAATCTCACCGGCGAGACGAAAGTCGAGGAGATCACGCTCCCCGGCCTCGGTGTCGGCGGTGCCGACCTCGTCAAGACCTTCACCCTCAACCCGTACAGCTTCGGGATCGAGTTGGTCGGCCAGCTGATCGTGTACGTCCCTGGAACCACCACCGAGTTGTTGCGGATGCAGGGCGGTTTCTTCCTCAACATCGAGGCCTCGTCACAGCCCAAGTTCCAGATGTACCTGACCGGCGAGCTCAGTTTCGGCAGCGGGAACGCCCGCCTCACCTACGGCTCGGTGACCGGCCTGCTCCTCATCGAGCCCGACGGCATCGCTGGGACGTTCCAGGTCTCCTCCGGCGGATCGATCGGCCTCCCAGACATCGGCAACCTGTTCAGTGCCACCGGCACCGTCCAGGTGATGTTCAACACCACCCGCAAGGACAAGACCTTCGAGATCCCGGCGTCGTTCCTGCCGCTGCTCCGACCGGGCGATCCGACGTCCATCACGATCTACAAGTCGGCACCTGGTATCGACGGTACGCCGGTCCCCGGCGCTGGCGGCGAGGTGTACATCAAGGCCGTCGTCCAGGCCCAGCTGTCCATCGGCGGGGTTCTCACCCTCAACGGCTACATCGGCCTGACCGCCGCCGTCGATCC
The DNA here is from genome assembly GCA_038255425.1 of Acidimicrobiales bacterium. Lineage (GTDB taxonomy): Bacteria > Actinomycetota > Acidimicrobiia > Acidimicrobiales > Salinilacustritrichaceae > Salinilacustrithrix. The sequence goes on along the minus strand of JBBSLH010000001.1, from coordinate 31,748 downwards.
CGCGGGCTTCGCCTACATCAAGATCGACGGCGCCGTCGGCACGACGATCCCGTTCCTCGGCTCGCTCACCGGAGCGGTCAACCTCGCGGTGTACGTCGGGACCAAGACGGGCGTCGTCGGTCGGATCCAGCTCACGCTCGGCAGCAACCAGATTCCGGGCGTCCGGTTCAACGGTCAGTTCCTGCTCGAGATCAACACGTTCACGACGACACAGACCATCCAGACGTTCGCCATCGAGAAGCAGACCCTGGCCCCTGACGTCGAGGTCTTCAGCGGCTTCAAGCGCAACGCTGCTGGCTTCCTGGTGGGGGAGACGACCACCATCACCACCGTCGCCGGGTTCCGACTGGAGATGGGCGGGGCGCTCGTCATCGCTGACCGGTTCACCATCGCCGGCCACGTCCTGCTCCGGCTCGAACTCGCCGGGGCCAACGCCGGCATCGAGCTCGTCGTCAACGGCCAGCTCAGCCTTGCACCCATCGGCAACATCGCCATCAGGGAGTCCGGGTTCCGCCTCAGCAGCCAGGGTCTCGTCGCCCGCTTCGAAGTCACGGCCGGCCTCGGAGGAGACTTCGGAGCGGACATCGGGCTCGAGTTGAGCGTCTCGGCGATGCTGGCCCTGAACACCACCGGCCGGGTTCAGACCCTCGGATCCACGGCGGTCAACCCGGGCTTCCTGCTCCGGCTCGACGGCACCATCACGCTGCTCAGCGCACAAGCCACCGGCTTTGTCGAGATCAGCATCACCCCGAGCGGGTTCCAGCTGCTGTTCGGGCTGAACTTCAGCTTCGCCGGCCTGGAGTTCTCCGCCAACGGTGGTGCGGCCGTGGTGGGCGGATCCGACCCGGGCTTCGCCCTCCTCCTCAACATCTCGCTCAAGGCCGACATCGCCGTGGTGTCCATCGAGGCCAGCGGCACCCTCAAGATCAACACGACCGGGCACACCAAGGTCCTGGGCATCGACGCCAGCTCGTTCGTCCTCGACGTCCGGGGCAAGGTCTCGATCCTCAAGATCCTCAACTTCGACGCCTCGTTGCTCATCGTGGTCTCCAACGGGGAGTGGGCCTTCCGAGCCCAGGCGAACGTGGACTTCTTCGGGCTCGCGACGCTGAGCGGGTCGATCTATCTGGACTCGAACGGGAACTTCGACATCCAGCTCAACGGGCGAATGGTCCTCGGTTCCAACGACTACGGCATCGTCGGGCAGTTCTCGATCGGGGTCACCTCGTGCCGCCGGGGGACCGCGCCGGTGGGCGTCTCGCTGCCCTGCCCCGATGCCAACGATCCGGCGAAGGCCGGCACGTACTACTTCCGCCTGGCCGGGTCGGCCAGCGTCAAGGTCCGGGCCTTCGGCATCACGCTCGCCGGGCTCGGCATCGGCTTCGAGTTCTTCTTCGACACCGCCACCATGGGTTCGGACGGTCGGGTGAAGATCCAGCTGAGCGTCTACATCTCGGTCGACTTCGGGCTGTTCGAGATCGGCGGCACGGTCAGGATCACGCTCGGCTACCTGCAGTTCCCGCCGCCGACCTACTTCGGCAGCAACGGCGCGGCAGGTCTGCGCAGCTGGGGTGGGACGACACCGCAGATCCTGTATCTGAACGTCGGCGACGCCACCCACCGCACGGCGCGCAACATCGGCCAGGACGACATCGACGAGCCGTTCGTGATCGAACAGATCGGCGGCACCGCGGGTGACGCCACCATCAAGGTGTCGGCGTACGGACGGAACAACACCTACCAGCACGTCTCCGAGATCCGGGGTGACTTCGGCGACGGCAACGACGTGGTCATCATCAAGGACTCGGTCAAGGTCCCCGTGATCATCTCCGGCGGTAGCGGAGACGACGTCATCACCTACGGCGGTGGGAGCAACGGCAGCGTTCTCAACGGCAATGGTGGCAACGACTACATCTCGGCCGCCGGCGCCGGGAACGTCGCCATCAACGGTGGCGACAACGATGACAACCTCGTCCACTTCGGGACCGGCAAGGCGATCATCCACGGCGACGCCGGAAACGACCAGCTCCGGGGGAGCAGCGCCACCGACGAGCTCTACGGCGACGGCGACAACGACGTCCTCGACGGGACCGGAGCAATCTTCGACGGGGGCACCGGCAACGACCTGCTGTTCGTCACGATCACTGGCAGTCAGGCGCCCACCATGACCGGCGGTGCGGGAGTCGACAGCCTGTACCTCACGCTGTCGACGAACGCCGATGTCCTGACGATGTCGTCTCCGGCCGCCAACACCGTTCGCCTCGCCCTCAACGGCGCCAACCGCGACGTCGTGACCGTCGAGAACTTCTTCATCGACGGCCGTGCCGGCGCCGACACCTTCATCGTCGAGAACCTGGGCAGCGGCTCCGGGGTGCTGAACCTGACGATCGACCTCGGCCGACGGGTCACCGTGAACGGCACCCGGACCGAGAGCGTGACGATCGACGGCAAGGTCTACAACCGAGAGGTCCCCGACACCCGTGTCGACCCCGACGTCGCGGGTGACTCGATCACCATCCGGGGCTCAGCGTCGGCCGACGCCTACGCCGTGTCGCTCGAGGCGCAGGCATCCTCCACCGGCCGCACCGGAACCGACATCAAGGTCGCCCGCAGCGGCAGCTACACCGTCTGGATCGGCCAGGCCGTGCGTGGCGAGGGCGACTCGCTCTTCATCGAATCCGGCGGCGGCAGCGACACCATCGACGCCTACGGCCTCACCGAGAACCGCATCGCAGTCACCCTCCGCGGTGGTCTCGGCAACGACACATTGATCGGCACACGCTTCAACGACGTCCTCGACGGCGGCCACGCTGGCGTGCTGAAGCCTGCCGACGAGAACGACACGACCTACACCGACGGCAACGACACCATGACCGGCGGACCCGGGCTCGACGTCTTCCTCGACGGAGGCGGCAACGACACGCTCATCGAGGACCTCGACGACTACAACCCCACCGGCGACTTCGTCGACTTCGGGCTCTACGACAATCTGTTCGTCGTCGGCAAGGTCACCGGCGGGGTGAACTTCACGTCTGGCTCCATCGCCGAGAACCTGGCTGGCATCTTCGAGAGCGCCGTGCTCACCGGCGACACCCGAGCCAACATCTTCCTGATCGGCGACGCCGACGGCACCGTCGCCATCGGAAGTTCCAGCCGCAGCGCTCAGCCCTGGACCGGCGACGCGACGCTCAACAGCGGCGCCGGCAGCGACTTCGTCCGGGTCGAGCTCCGCGACGCCGCCGGCGCGCGCATCACGATCGAAGACAGCGGCGGCATCGACGACGAGCTCGAGGTCTACGGCACCGCCCTCCGCGAGGATCTGATCCTGGATGTCACCGGGGGTCGGGGTGTCGTGCAACAGGTCAAGGCCGGTGCTGTCGACCCCCTCGTCATCATCGATCATCTCGGCATCGATCTGGTCGAGATCCGCACTCTGGACGGCGGTGACCGCATCGGCGTCCGTCGCATCGCCGTCGAGCACCGCATCACTGCCGGCGATGGCGACGACCTCGTCACGGTCGGCACGAATGCTGGCGTTGGATTCACCGCCAGCACCTGGCCCAACGTCGGCGGCCTCCTCGATGACATCGATGCTGCGCTGATCATCGACGGCGCGGGTGGCGGCGCCCCCGGCCTCGACCTGCTCGAGGTCGACGACACCGGCGACACGGTCACCAACACCGGCATCCTCACGTTCGAGACCATCACTGGCTTCGGTCTCGCCTCTGCGGGGATCAGGTACACCAACTTCGACGACCTGTTCATCGGCCTCGGCTCCGCCGGCGACACCATCCGCATCGACAGCACCCACGGCGGAGTCGACCGACCCACCGTGGTCGAGACCAACAACGGCAACGACACCGTGATCGTCCGCTCCGTCTCGGGCAAGCTCACCGTTCGCACCGGCGCCGGCGACGACACGGTCCGCATCAGCTCCACCATCGACGGCATCGGCGGGAATCTGGCCGGCATCGGCAGTGCAATCGTGCTCGAAGCGGGCACCGGCACGAACGACCGTCTCTTCGTCGACGACACCGCCACCTCCGGTGACCGGATCGGCGTGCTCACCGGCGGGTCGATCGCTGGCCTCGGCACCACGGTCGGCGGCTCCGTCCCACGCCCGAGCCTCGTCCAGGTGGTGACCGTGCTCGCCGCCGTCGACGGTCGGTTCGTCCTCCGCGTGGACGGGCAGAACACCATCCAACTCGACTACGACACCACCGCAGCCAAGATGCAAGCCGCCCTCGCCGCCATCGTCGGTGCTGGCAATGTCGTCGTCTCCAAGGCCGGCGGCCGCTGGACCATCGCCTACACCGGGGCGCTCGCCGGCGACGCCGGTTGGGCCAGCCGGTACCAGATCACGCTGCAGGCGGTGGTCCTTTTCCCGCTGGAGGCCGCTCCGGGTGAGACCGTCGTCACCGGTACGACCCGGATGACCGACGGACTCACCACGTACACCGGCTTCGAGGCACTCACACTCAGCCTCGGCGCCGGCGATGACGTCCTCAACGTCGACAGCACCCTCACCGCCGGCCCGCCCGGCGGCCCGGTCGACGGCACCACCATCGTCAACGCCGGACCGGGTCACGACCGGGTCATGGTCGAGGCCATCGGCGGCACGACTCGCATCAACGGACAAGCCGGAGACGACTGGCTCGTCGTCAACGCCATTCCCGACGCCCCTTCGGCTCCCAACCCGATGGATGGCCGTTCCCTGCGCCTCGACGGCGGCACCGGTTCCGACTACGACATCGTCGGCCTCTTCGGCAAGGGCGCATCCCGTATCGACGTCGTGGACACGGGCTACGACGGTGGTACCGACATCCTCGTCGTCAACGGTGGCGTGCTCGACGACACGTTCCTGTTCCGGAAGCGGTTCATCGGCCTGCTCACCGGATACGACACGACTCTCGAGAAGTTCACCGGGGTCGAGGCCGTCACCTACACCAACGGCATCAACGGCAGTGTCATCGTCAACGGCAATGACGGCGACGACACGTTCGCCTTCGACGACACCGCCACGGTGATGACCGTCAACGGCGGATCCGGCAACGACCGCTTCCGCATCGGCCAGATCTTCACGGACTACGTCGGGGATGCGGAGTTCGGGATCCCGTCGACCGACTTCTTCAACAGCACACGAGGCAAGCTCTCCAACGGTGTCTCCTACGCCGCCACCATGAACGGAGGCACAGGCGACGACGTCTTCGAGGTGTTCCGCAACCGCGCCGTCGTCCAGCTCAACGGCGACGCTGGCGACGACACCTTCATCGTCCGCAGCTTCGTCGCCGAGTCCGAACTCACGGCCATCAACTCCGGCCAGGGACGCGACTACATCGAATACGCCATGAATGCTCCCGTGTCGATCGACGGCGGCGAGGGCTACGACACCGTGGTCGTCATCGGCACCGAGTTCCCCGACACCTACGTCGTCACCAGGGACGGCATCTACGGTGCCGGCCGCTACGTCGCCTACGTCAACATCGAACGCCTCAGCCTCCACGGCATGGAAGGCGACGACGTCTTCTACGTCATCTCGACCAACCCGAACGTCGAGACGACCATCTACGGTGGCCTCGGCAGCGACCGGATCGAGATCGCCGGCCGTCCGCCGGCCGTGCAGGCCGACGATCTCCTCGGCCACACGGGCCTCGTCCGACACTCCGTCGAAGCGGCGGTGGGACTCACCGATGCCTGGCTCGAACTGCCCATCGACGGTGTGGCTGCCGAGATCCTCGACGACGACGAACCCGCCCTCGTCGTGACCCCGGTCGGCGGATCGATCGTGGTCCGCGAGGTCGGTCCGGCCGGAGCCGTGGTCACCGGCAGCATCCGCATCCGACCGACGTTCGTGCCGACGACAAAGGTGGAGGTCACGCTCATCGCCCCGCCTGTCGACCCGACGTCGACCAGCCGGGTGCGCTACGTCCAGCTCCGTGTCGGGGGAGGGGAGTGGAAGACCTCGGTCACCCTCGTGTTCCAAGCCGGGAGTGCGACGGCACAGACCCTCGAGGTCCGCGCCTTCTTCGACTACTCGGCGGAGGGCGATCGCACCATCCCGCTCCAGACCATGGTCATCGGGTTCCTCTCCGGCGACGTGACCGGCGCCACCGCCACCACGCTCACCGTGGCCGGAACACCGTTCAGCGGTCGGGACCTCGCCGGCCTCGAGGTCATCATCATCAGCGGGACCGGAGCCGGTCAGACGGTTCGCATCCTGTCGAACACAGCGAGCTCGATCACGCTCGACGGCACGTGGGAGACGCTGCCCGACTCGACCAGCGACTGGATGGTCCGCGGCGTCGGTGAGTACGACACCCTGCAGGTCACCAACACCTCGATCCGGGTGATCGACGACGAGGCGCCGACGGTGCCGGTGATCGTCCCCGACGGTGGCGTGATCGTCGTCGAACCCGGCAGTGGCGGCCAGGGTGGGACCACCGCCACCTACACCATCCAGCTGCCCCGGGCCCCGCTCGGCACCGTGACCATCCGCCTCGACGGCGGCAGCCAGCTCCGACTACGTCTCCAGGGCGTGGGCTCCTTCGTCCAGCAGCTCGATCTCGTGTTCACGACGGCCAACTGGTCGACGGCGCGGGTGATCGAGGTGATCGCCGTCGACGACACCCTCGTCGAGGGCCAGCACTTCCAGAACATCACGGCCACCGTCACCGCGGCCGTCGGCGATGCCCTGGCTGGCACGGTCGCCGGAACGACGGGTCGCGACGACGAGTTCGTGGTCGGGACGACGCTCGTGCCCCATGCGCTGCGCGGTTACCTCGTCCGGGTGACCGGCGGCACCGGTGCCGGCCAGGTCCGCCGGATCTGGGACAACACCGCCGACACCGTCGTCGTCGAGGGCGACTTCGACACGGCGCTCGACAGCACCAGCGTGTTCCTCATCACCGGCTTCAGCCCGCCCGGCGTCACCGGGGAGATCGGCGGCACGGTCGTCTCGAGCGCCACGACTGCGGGTCGCACGGTGCTGACGTTCGCTCCGGGCACGTTCAGCGGCATCGGGCCGCTCAGCGGGGCGCTCATCCGGGTCGTCGGCGTCGACGCCGCCGCCACCGGGGCAGCCAACTACCGGACCATCGCCTCCAACACCGACGACACCATCACCGTCACCGAACCGTGGAACATCCTCGCCGGCACACAGCTCGTCGTCGTCGGCGTGCCCGGTCTCGAGATCGACCGGGTCGTGACCCTCGTCCACGACGGCGACGCCGCCGGCGTGGTGATCGTGCAGAGCGGTGGCACCACGCGCCTCGTCGAGGGCGGTCCCGGTGGGACCGACGGCGCCACCGACACCTACACGGTCCGCCTCACCACCAACCCCGGCCAGACCATCACCGTCCGCCTGAACGCCCTGCAGACCCCGAGCCTCGACATCGGCGGGCCGGACTGTCCACTGCCCAGCGGCTGCAACAACGTCCAAGTCGAGTTCCTCCAGCCCGGCGGCGGATGGGCGACGACGCTCACGCTCACGTTCACGACCACCAACTGGATGACGCCGCAGACCGTCACCGTGCGGGCCATCCAGGACAACATCGTCGACGGCAGCGACCTCCAGTCCTTCGCCGACGCCGCCCGCCGGGTCAACCCGATCCAGGGCCCGCTGTTCGTCAGCGGCGGCGAGGATCCGAATCCGGTCGTCCCGCTGACCCTCGACGGGTACCTGCCCAACCTGTTGCCGACCGAGCAGAGCGGCCCGCCGTTCCCGATCGCCGCCACCACTGCCGAAGCCATCGAGACCGCCCAGGTCGACCGCCTGATCGTCCACAACGAGGACAGCCCGGCCGCTGACGTCGGTCGACTCTGGAAGGACGTTCAGGGCCGCCTCCGACTCACTGGCCTCGGCATGGCCGACGACACCGTCCTCGGCGGCCGCTCCCTGCCCGGCGGCATCGTGTACGCCGCCTTCGAGGATCTGCTGATCCTCCTCGGCTACGGCGCCGACACCTTCACCGTCGACACCACACACGCCCACCTGACCACGATCGACGGCGGCCGCGGCAACGAAACGTTCCTGATCCGCACCGTCGACGGTCACACCATCGTCCGGGGTGGACGCGGCGACGACACCTTCCGGATCGGCTCGACCGGTGGAGTCCTCGACCTGCTCGCCGCCCTCCTGGTGCTCGACGGTGGCGCCGGCACCGACATCGCCTACCTCGACGACTCGGCCGACACCAACGACAACCTCGGGACCCTGACCCAGACGTCGCTCACCGGACTGGACATGATCGCCCGAAGCGCTCCTGACGAGCTCGACCGCCCCCTCGACCAGGTGTACTCGGTCACCCCGGGTGGCACGGGCACGTTCACCATCGTCATCACCCAGACCCAGGACGGTGTCACCACCGGCATCGGCGCCGTCACGTTCGCCGTCGGCGTCAGCGCCGAGACCATCCAGGCCGCGCTCCAACTCCTGCTGTACCCGCAGACCAGCGGCGCCGACCCCGGCGTGTCGCTCACGTGCGGCAGCGGCGGCGAGCCGAATCCTGGCACCGGCTACGACGGCAGTCCTCGGACCGCCTGCACCGACAGCGTCTACGTCATCGAGGTCGCCGGTGGGTATCTCATCGGCATCCGTGGCGAGGTCAACGAGGATCCGGACCATCCCGTGACGATCGGACTCTTCGCACTCGGCGACACCGCTCCCGCCGTCGACCTGTCCCGCCAGAGCGGCGTGAACTACTACGGCCTCGAGACCCTGAACCTGACCCTCGGTTCGGGTTCCGACGTCCTCAACATCCGGGGCACCCTGCCGCTCACCAACATCGACCTCGCCGGCGGCGACGACCGGATCTACGTGTCCGACCTTGCCGACGTCGGCCTCACCGGCCACCCCCAGTACCTGGCCGGCGACCTCGACGACATCGCCGGCACCCTCAACCTGGATGCCGGCACCGGCGCGAACACGCTGTTGATCAGCGACGAGGCCAACAGCTCGGGCAAGGGCACGGCCGGCTCACCGGTGCTGGTGACCGACAACCGCACCGCGGCCTCCGGCCGGGACGCCACCGTCACCGGCGGCGAGAGCTACCTGGGTGCCCCGGCCGAGATCTTCCTCGTCGGGCTGGCGACCGGCTCCATCACCTTCCGAGCCGACGCCGGCGGCACCTTCGCCTCCCGCGAGGGCATCCGCATCTGGACCGGCTCCGGGGCCGACGTGCTCACCGTCGACGGCGCCCATCGCCGTGCCGGCACCCGCACGACCACGTGGCTCAGCACGGGCCTCGGCAACGACCTCGTCACCGTGGCCATGACCGCCAACGACGGGTTCCTCATCCTGAACACCCAGGGTGCCTTCGACGGCTTCTTCCGTCCCACGTCGCCGATCACCAGCGGAGACGGACCGATCGCCGACGACGTCGTCGGTGTGGTGCTGAACGGCACGGCGATCCCGGTCGACCGGTTCGTGGTCGACGTCGGCGCCGGCAGCATCGGTCTGTTCGACACGGTGCCGGTCGGTGGGACCATCGCCGTGGTCGTCGACCATCGCACGGTGCAGACCCCGGTGGTCGGGGTCGGTGCGGTCAGCGTGTCGCTCGGCACGGGCGCCGGGGTGGTCACCGGGGTGCGGGTCTGGGTCAACGGAGTGCTCGTCGGCTCCACCATCGTCGGCAACGCGGTCGAGTTCACCACCACCGCCCAGCGTGACGGGTCGACGCCGTACGTGATCATCGAGGTCACGCGCCGCATCACCGAACCCGTGACCAGCGGCTCGCAGTACGCCACCGAACCCGATGCCGACACGGTCAACGGGCACGCATCGACCCAGCCGCTCGTCATCATCGGCGGCCAAGGGGCCGACACCATCCACGGCGGCACCGGCGGCGACATCGTCATCGGCGACCGCGGACTGGTGTTCTGGTTCCTGCCCGGCACGGTCCCGGTGGCCGGTCTCGGCCATTCCCCACTCACGGCGGCCGAGCTCCAGGCGCTCGCCGCGGTCGCGGTGGCGGTCTCGGGCAACGGCGGTCCCGGCGACTTCACCGACGCCGTCGAGCGCCTCGTCGGCCTCGTCGTCACGGTCGATCCGACGATCGGTGCCGGCGACACCATCACCACCGGGATCGGGACCGACGTCGTCCTCGGCGGCGCCGGCGGCGACATGATCACCACCAACCGGCCGACCAGCGGTGTCACCGGCAGCGACACCTGGGACATCGTCCTCGGCGACCACGGCCTCATCGACTGGGTCCTCCTCGACGGCGACCCGACCGACATCGACCGCATCTGGACCACCGACGTCACGCTCGGCGGCAACGACACCATCACCACCGGCAACGGCGACGACGTCGTCTTCGGCGGCGTCGGGGGCGACACCATCGACGCCGGCGACGGCAAGAACATCGTCCTCGGCGACAACGGCCGTTTCGACGCCTTGCCCGCCGAGACCCGCCGCTGGGGCACCCTGCCCCTGTCGGCCGGCGTGCTGCGGACGACCGATCCGGCGGTCGGCGGTGCCGACGTCATCACGACGGGCAGCGGGACCGACGTGGTGCTCGGGGGTGCCCAGGGCGACACCGTCCGCCTCGGCGGCGGCGACGACATCGGCCATGGCGACCACGCCACGGTCACCTGGGCCGTCCGGAACAACACCCTCCACGTCGTGAAGGTCGAGACCACCGACAACCACCTCGGCGGCAACGACACGATCTACGCCCAGGACGGCGACGACGTGGTCATCGGTGGCACCGGTGGCGACGACCTCGACGGTGGGGCAGGCCGCGACCTGATCTTCGGCGACAACGTCGACCTCGACCGGACGGCGACGTTCGGCGACTACCGCAGCCCGCGGTTCCGCACCCTCGAGGACGCCCGCATCTACAGCATGGCTCTGGCTGATGCGGGCACGGCCCTCATCAACGGCCGGGCCGACCTGGCGGCTCGTCTGTACTGGCAGCTCGACCCCACCGGCCACGCCCTGTGGGCCGACTTCGCCATCACGCTCGAGGACCACGCTTGGAACACGGGCTGTACCTGCTTCGGCGACGACTACATCGCCGGTGGCGCTGGTGACGACACGATCTTCGCCCAACTCGGCGACGACATCGTCCAGGGCGACGGTGACATCGGCCTGCGGGTCGGCGGTCAGAAGCTGGGTGCCGGTCGTGACGGCACCGGCGATCTGTGGATCCGTCCCTCGGAGGAGCGCTCGACCGACGGCGACGACTACATCGAGGGCGGCGGGGGCCGGGACGTCGTCTTCGGTGGCCTCGGCCAGGACGACATCATCGGTGGCAGCTCCAACCTCTTCTCCCTGGTGAATGACAGCCAGCGACCCGACGTCGGCGACCTCCTCTTCGGTGGTGCCGGTACACAGACCGCCCGCAACGCCGACTCCTCACCGTTGGGCACCACAACGGCTGATGCCCATGCTCGGGATGCCGACACGATCATCGGTGACAACGGCAACGCCTACCGCCTCGTCGTCGGTGCCGGACCGGCGCCGACGGGTGTGACGACGAGTGGTGGGTTCTTGCGTTACACCTACGACGACTACAGCACCGCCGGTCTGAAGATGGTCATCCGGGCCGTGACCCTGCTCGACTACATCGAGGGTGGCCCGGATCGGCGTCCCGACCTGTTCGGCGGGAGCCAGACCAACGTCCCGAACACGTTGCCCACGAACGGTCTGATCTTCAACACCGGGAACGGGCCCACCCAGATCTGGGGCGCCGACGAGATCCATGGCGAGTCGGGTGACGACACCGTGTACGCCGGTGGCGGCAACGATGTCGTCTTCGGCGACGCCCACGACGACGACATCATCGGCGGCTGGGGCCACGACTGGATCTCCGGTGGCACCGGCATCGACGGAATCCTCGGTGACGACGGGCGGATCTTCACCAGCCGCAACGGCAAGACCGAGATCCTCAACGGGGTGACCACGGCGAACGCGCAGCAGACGATCACGACGCCGGGCAACATCCAGGTCGCGGTCATCTATCCGACCGGAAAGTTGACCAAGGTGGTCGATCTGACCCCGTTTGCGCTCAACCCACGGGTCCCCAACTCCAACGTGTTGATCGACGACGAGCACTACCGTCCGCTCTGGGCCGACGACGTGATCTTCGGCGGCTGGGACGACGACTTCATCCACGCCGGAGCCGGCGACGACGCCATCTCGGGTGCCGAGGCGCTGGCGCAGTCCTACGTCGTGGTCTACGGCAGTGCCGGTCTGCCCACCGGCGTCGTGCGCAACGACTTCGGTCGTCCGTGGGCCGACCGCAATCTGGTCGCCTACGACCTGGTGCGGGCCGGTCAGCACGCCCTCTACGACGAGTACGACCCCCGCCGCCTGATCACGCTGAACACGAACGGCACCCTGAACAAGTCCAATGGTGGGTGCACGTTCGCGGCGGCGTCGATGGCCGCGCCAGGTTGTTTCCAGTGGTTCTTGAACCACGACGCCGCCGACGGTCGCCTCGTGTCGGGAAGCACGACCATCCGCAGCGATGGCGACGACGTTCTCTTCGGTGATCACGGCAACGACTGGGCCACCGGCGGCACCGGCAAGGACACACTGTGGGGTGGCTGGGGCAACGACCTGCTCAACGCCGACGACGTGCTGACCACGAACGGCAACTTGAACGACCAGCCTGAGACGCATGTCTCCTACGAGGATCGGGTCTATGGCGGCGCCGGCCTCGATGTTTTGATCGGCAACACCGGAGGTGATCGGCTCATCGACTGGGTCGGCGAGTTCAACAGCTACATCGTCCCGTTCTCCCCGTTCGGCATCGGCACCGTCAGCCGTCAGGTGTTGCCTCGTCTGCCCGAGTTCCTCTACGACCTGGCCAGGTCCCAGGGCGGCGATCCGACCCTGGCGTTGCAAAACCCGCAGTACGCGGCACGCAACGGTGAGCCCTACGGAGAACTCGGTCTGATCGTCCAACAGGACAGCGGCCTGTGGCAGGACCAGACCGGTGGGCCTCGTGACCCGCAGCCCGGAAACGTGCCCGGCGGCAAGCGTGATGTCCTACGTGGCGCAGATTTCAACGATCAGCAGCTCCAGGGTTTCTTCGTCGACAGCGGCTCGTGGACCGTGAGCGGCGGGGTGCTGCAGGTCGCCGCCGGCAGCCTGGGTAACGACGCAGCGGCGGTCTACTTCGTCGACGAGTACCTGCCGATCTACTACGAGGTCGCCGCCTCGGTTCGCACGGTGAAGCCCACGGGCGGATGGAACGCCAACGCCTACATCATCTTCGACTACTTCGGTCCGACCGATTTCAAGTTCGCCGGCATCGATGTCTCGATCAACAAGATCGTCATGGGCTACCGAGACGCCACCGGCTGGCACGTCGTGGCCCAGACCCCGAAGCAGATGAGATACGGCACCTGGTATCAGATCCTGCTCTCGGTCAACGGCACCACCGCCACCCTCACCGTCGACGGCGACGACGCATTCACCTACACCTTCGGCGCCCGGATCATCGATGGCGTCCGATACGGCCTCAACAAGGGCATGGTCGGTATGGGTTCCGACAACGCCCGCGGCTCGTTCGACAACGTCCGGGTCCAGATCCTGCCCCCGCAGCTCACCCTCGACTCGAGCACCGACCTCACCACCGGCACCGGTCCCCTCGGGCCCCCGCTCTCGGGCACCTGGACACAGGGCGGCACCGGTCTCACCGCCAGCCCGAGCCCGGCCACGACGCCCGCGGTCCGCCCGGTGGTGTTCGCCGACGTCTCCCACCTCGAGTCCACCTCGTGGCTCCAGCTGGTCACGACCCTGCGGATCACGACCCCGGGCGGCATGGCGGGCATCGCCTTCGACATCTACGACGTCGACGACTTCAAGTTCGCGCTCCTCGACCATGCCGGCCAACGTGTCCTCCTCGGCCACGTCGACCCCCGCGGCGGGTTCACGATCGACGCCGCTTTCGCCCAGAGCATCGCGCTCGACACCGCCTACGTCCTCGACGTCCAGCTCAAGGGCGCTTCGGCCAGCGTGGTCCTCAACGGGCTGTTCATGGTCAGCACCGGGTTCAACGCCGGCGTCGCCGATGGCGCCTTCGGGCTCGTCGTGCGCAGCGGCACGGCACGCTTCACAGCACTACGCATCCGAACCAACGACTCTCAGTTCGGGGACGCCGAACCCCCGCCGCCACCGGACGACGAGCCGCCGACCGTCGTCATCGACGATGTCACCATCATCGAGGGCACCGGAGGCACCAAGACCGTCACCCTCACCGTCACCCTGTCCCGGGCCCCCGCCGACGGCACCGTCATCCGGATCTCGTGGGCCACGGCCGACCTCACCGCCGCATTCGGCCAGGACTACAACCTCGCCAGCGGTGTCCTCACCTTCGCCGCCGGCGTCACCCAACAACAGATCGTCATCACCATCATCGCTGACTCGGTCGCGGAGCCCACCGAGGAGTTCACCGTCCAGCTCAGTGAGAGCGCGGGCGTCACCCTCCTCAAGCCCGTCGGACGAGTCACCATCATCGACGACGACGTCCCGGCCGTCAGCGTCGCCCCCGCCACGGTCAGCGAGGGGAACACCGGTACCAAGATCGTCCTCGTCACCGTGACGCTCTCCACGGCATCTCCCAACACCGTCACCGTCAACTGGACCACCGGCAGCGGCACCGCCACCCCCGGAGTCGACTACGTGGCCTCCGCCGGCACGTTGACCTTCGCACCTGGCGAGACGGTCAAGACCATTCCCATCACCATCAACGGCGACACCGAGGTCGAACCCAACGAGACCTTCCTCGTGACGCTGTCCGGGCCCGCCGGCGCGACGCTCGGCACCTCGTCGGCCACCGTCACCATCACCAACGACGACACCGCCCCCGCTTCGCCCACGGTCTCCATCTCGGCCGCCTCCAGCAGCATCAACGAAGGTGCCGCGGCCACCATCATCTACACCATCACGCGAAACGGATCGACGGCCGGCACCAGCACCGTGGTCGTGACCTTCGCCGGCTCCGCGACCCGCAACGTCGACTACACCGTCGCCGGTCTCACCGTCGGTGGCGCCGGGACCGCCACCGTCACGTTCGCCGCCGGACAGACCACGGCAACGTTCTCCATCACCGTCGTGAACGACACAGCCAGCGAACCGAACGAGACCGTGACGGTGTCGCTCGGATCCTGCACCGGGTGCACCACCGCCGCCCCGACGTCGCACGCCCTGACGATCGTGGACGACGATGCGCCAGCCGTCCCCACCGTGACGATCGGGAACGCGTCGGTGCTCGAGGGCAGGAACCGCACGACCGATGCCGTCGTGACGCTCACCCTGTCGTCGGCGTCGTCGACGCCGGTCAGCGTGACCGTGACGGTCATCGGCGGCACCGCCAACGCCGGTTCCGACTACGCGGCGTGGACGTCGAAGACGGTCACGTTCGCTCCCGGCCAGATCACGGCGACCATCGTGGTCGAGGTGTACGGGGACCGAACCGCCGAGCCGGACGAGACGGTGCTGCTCCGGCTCAGCGCTCCGTCCGGCGCGACCATCGCCGGGAGTGGTCAGGGAACGGTCACGATCCTCGACGACGACAGCCGTCTGGTCGCCGACCGGGTCGGACCGGGGGCGAGCACCACCCTCACGAACGCAGAGCTCGGGAGGGTCCTGACCGCAGCGATCGACCACTGGACTCGAGCGGGTGCCGACGCGACCCGACTCGCCGGGCTGACCGTCGTGCTCGTCGCCCTCGACGGGACCGACCTCGCACAGGCCGTCGGGGCGGTCATCCGTCTCGACACCGACGCCGCTGGCTGGGGATGGAGCACCGACCTGCATGGACCTCGCGCCGGGTCCATCGACCTGTTGAGCGTGCTCCTGCACGAGATCGGACACGTTCTCGGCCTCTCCCACGATCACGGGGGGATCATGTCGTCGACGCTTGCCCCCGGGACCAGAGTGCCCATGCCCGGTGCCATGGCAGCGTCCGGTGCGCAGCTGCTCGCCGCTCCGTCACCTGACACACCGATGGCCGGACTCGATCCCGCCGGCGCGTCGCTTGGTGCCGTCACCAGAGTCCACAGCGACACCGCCACACCGACGGACGCGGTCGAACCGTCGCCACGGAGCACAACGATCTCGGATCGAGTGCTCACCTGGCCAGCCGACGCACCCACCGGCGACGGACGAGCGATTCCATTGGCGATCGTCCTCATGCTCGCTGCCACGATCATCGCCGCCCGCCGCCGTGGGGTGTTCAGCGAACAGAGTCTCCGGGGCCCACGCGTCGCCTGCCGCTAGCGTCCCGGCGTGACGAGGCGACGATTGGTGGCGCTCGGGGCGCGTGCCGCCCTCGGCTGGCTGCTGGTCGGTGCGTGTGCCAGTGACGGCGCGGAGACCACGGCCACCACGACCACCACCCTCGACGCGGTCAGCGAATGCGATGAGGCGATCGCCTCCATCGGCGACGCCACGGAACGGTACGTCGCGGGCTACGAGACCAGCGTCCTCTCGTCGACCCCGGTCGACGAAGCCGCGCCCACGACGACGCCCGGACCCGAGCCACTCGACGAGGGTGGATATCAGGATGCGCTCGAGGAAGCACAGCAACGCATCGAGTCGCTGGCGTGTGAGCCGAGACGGACGCAGGTCGAGCTGGCGCGCCGGTTGTACGCGGTCGAGACCGAATCTCCCGTCGCCGACGCGGTACTCCGACAGCTCGTTGCCACCATGACCGATCCGTCCGCCGGACAGGCGACTGATGCAGCGGTGGCACCGGACGACGACCTCCGTGACGCTGTCGCCCGCGCCGGCGACGGCTCCACACTCCGTCTGGCAGCGGGGGAGTACCGACTCGATGATCCGCTGGTCCTGCTGAACGGTGTGCACCTCGTGGGAACGGGAGCCGGACAGACGACGATCGTGTCCACCGCCGGTGACGCAGTGATCGTGGCGCTCACCGACAAGACCATCCGGGTCGAGGGATTGACCATCCGGCACGAGGGCGACCGACCGTCATCCATCGTGTTGGGAGGGCCGGCAGCTTCGATCGCACTGTCAGACAGTCACCTGAGCGGTGCCGTGGCCGACGACAACGGCCAGGGCGGCGCAGGCGTGCTGATGTTCGCTCCCGATCGAGACGCAGCGGGACGAGGGACGACCCTCGAGATCACCGACGTCGAACTGTCCGACAACGAGGCGGCAGGCGTGGTCCTGAGTGGTGGTCATCGAGCCAGCATCGTGCGGGCGTCGATCCAGCGCAGCGGTCAGTGCGGCCTGTGCTTCTTCGACACGTCCGATGGGTCCGTCGAGGCATCGACCTTCGACGACAACGCGGTCGGCATCTCGATGGCGGGGACCGCACGTCCGAGCGTCCTGGGCACGACGATCCGTGGTGGCGATGTCGGCCTGCAGGTCGGAGGGGACGCGGTGCCAGCACTCCGGGACGTGACGTTCGTCGCGCAGGCGCGGGCCGCCGCCATCTTCTCGGACTCGGCCACGGGCAGCCTCGACGACGTGCGGTGCGAAGAGGTCGACTTCGGTCTCGTCATCGGGCGTGACGCGCTTCCCTCGATCGGTGAGACCGACTGCGAGGTCGTTCGGTCCGACGAGTGATCGAAGGCTCCGAGATCTTCTGGTGAACGAGGACGCCGGTACACTCGTCCGTCCGTCTGTACGCCCGATTGCCAGTGGGAAGACCCTCTGGCAGAAACGAAATGGTCACTCCGTGAACTCCACCGTCGAAGCCCTCGAGGACAACAAGGTCAAGGTCTCCGTGACCGTCGACGAGACCGAGTTCGAGGCCGATCTCAACGCCGCTTTCAAGCGGATCGCCCACGAGATCAACCTCCCGGGCTTCCGCCCGGGCAAGGCGCCGCGCAAGCTGATCGAGGCTCGCATCGGCCTGGCGCCCGCCCGCGAGGAAGCCCTGCGTGAGGCGCTTCCCAAGTACTACTCCGACGCCGTCATCGAGAACGACGTCGATGTCATCGCACCGCCGGAACTCGACATCACCGAGGGCCAGGAAGAGGGCCCGATCGCCTTCGAGGCCATCGTCGAGGTCCGGCCCGTCGTGATCGTCGCCGGCTACGACGGGCTGAAGGTCACCATGCCCTCGCCCGAACCCGACCCCGAGGAGATCGACGCGCAGATCGACCGCATGCGCAGCCTCGACGCCACCGTCGAGACGGTCGAGCGTGCCGCCGAGGAGGGCGACACCGTCGTCATCGACATCGTGGGCACCCTCGACGGTGAGGAGCAGGACGGCCTCACCACCGACGACTACAACTACGAGATCGGTTCCGGTGTCATCACCGCCGAGGTCGACGAGCATCTCTCCGGCGCCTCCGCCGGCGACGACCTCGACTTCGATGCCACGCACCCCGACGAGGACGAGGAGCGCCAGCTCCACTTCGTGATCGCCGTCAAGGAGGTCAAGGCCAAGGTCCTGCCCGAGCTCACCGACGAGTGGGCTCAGGAGAACTCCGAGTTCGAGACCGTCGACGAGATGAAGGCCGACCTGGTCGAGCGCATGACCACGGTCCGCAAGGCCCAGGGTGCACAACAGCTACAGGAGAAGGTCGCCGAGGCGCTCGCCGAACTCGTCATGGACGATCTTCCCGAGGCGCTCATCGCGAGCGAACTCAACGGGCGACTCCAGGACCTCGGCATGCGCCTCGAGGCCCAGGGAATGGGGCTCGAGCAGTATCTGATGATGACCGGACGCTCACAGGAACAGCTCATCGACGAGCTGCGTGAGAACGCCGAGACCAGCGCTCGGGTCGACCTCGCCCTGCGGGCGATCGTGGTCGCCGAGTCGATCGAGTGCGCCGACGAGGAGCTCGACGCTGAGATCGACGAGGTCGCCGAACGCGTCGGCGAGAAGGCCAAGAAGGTTCGTGCCCAGTTGGAACAGAACGACCAACTGTCCGCGGTACGCTCTGACATCAGGAAGCGCAAGGCGCTCGAATGGCTGCTCGACCACGTCGAGATCGTCGACGAGAACGGCAACAGCGTCGATCGCAGCACCTACGAGCCCCCCGCACCCGACAGCGCAGACACAGACGAAGAGACCGAAGAGGACGCAGCCGAATGACGCCAGAGCAGGTCGCACGCCACGACTCCACCGTGCGCAACTACCTCGTGCCCACGGTCGTCGAATCGACCAACCGTGGTGAGCGGGCCTACGACCTCTACTCGCGGCTGCTCAAGGAGAACATCATCTTCCTGGGCACGCCGATCGACGATCAGATCGCCAACCTGATCTGCGCCCAGCTGCTGCACCTCGAGTCGGAGAACGCCGACAAGGACATCAGCATCTACATCAACAGCCCCGGCGGCGACATCACGGCGCTGTTCGCGATCTACGACACGCTGAGCTTCATCAAGAACGACATCAGCACGATCTGTTTCGGTCAGGCAGCATCTGCCGCCGCGGTGATCCTCGCGGCCGGGACCAAGGGCAAGCGCCTCGCGCTGACCCACTCCCGTGTCCTGCTCCACCAGCCGTGGGGCCAGGGCGGTGGCCAGGCCACCGACATCGAGATCCAGGCACGCGAGATCATGCGGATGAAGGACCTGCTCAACCAGATCCTGGCCGATCACACGGGCCAGTCGGTCGAGAAGATCGAGACCGACACCGACAGAGATTTCGTGATGACCGCCAACGAGGCGCTCGAGTACGGCATCATCGATGAAGTGATCGACCGCCGCGATGTGGCCGACACGACTGGACCCATCCGGGCCAACTGATCAGAACGCACTGAAAGGGGGACACCGTGGCGAAGTTCGGAGACGGGGGCGAACTCCTCAAGTGCTCGTTCTGCGGGAAGTCGCAGAAGCAGGTCAAGAAGTTGATCGCCGGTCCCGGCGTCTACATCTGTGACGAATGCATCGACTTGTGCAACGAGATCATCGAGGAGGAGTTGGCCGAGACGTCCGACTTCCACTTCGACGAGTTGCCCCGGCCCAGGGAGATCTTCGAGTTCCTCGAGGAGTACATCGTCGGCCAGACCGACGCCAAGAAGATCCTGTCTGTCGCGGTCTACAACCACTACAAGCGGATCCAGTTCGGCCACAACACGGTCCACGACGAGGTCGAGGTCGCCAAGTCGAACATCTTGATGCTCGGCCCGACGGGTTCCGGCAAGACGTTCCTGGCCCAGACGTTGGCTCGCCTCCTCAAGGTGCCGTTCGCCATCGCCGACGCCACCGCGCTCACCGAAGCCGGCTACGTCGGCGAGGACGTCGAGAACATCCTGCTCAAGTTGATCCAGGCTGCTGACTACGACGTCAAGAAGGCCGAGACCGGGATCATCTACATCGACGAGATCGACAAGGTGGCTCGCAAGTCCGAGAACCCGTCGATCACCCGCGACGTCTCCGGCGAGGGTGTCCAGCAGGCGCTGCTGAAGATCCTCGAGGGCACCACCGCCTCTGTGCCGCCCCAGGGCGGACGCAAGCACCCGCACCAGGAGTTCATCCAGATCGACACGGGGAACATCCTCTTCATCTGTGGTGGCGCGTTCGCTGGTATCGAACGGATCATCGAGTCTCGCAAGGGGCACACCGGTGTCGGCTTCGCGGCGGAGATCCGGGCGACGAAGGATTCCGACGCCGCCGACCTCCTCCAGGACGTCCTGCCCGAGGATCTGGTCAAGTTCGGCCTCATCCCCGAGTTCATCGGTCGCCTGCCGGTCATCGGCGCCGTCGGTCATCTCGACCACGAGGCACTCATCGAGATCCTCACCGAACCGAAGAACGCCCTGGTCAAGCAGTACCAGAAGATCTTCAGCTACGAGGACGTCGAGCTCGAGTTCACCGACGATGCGTTGGTCGCCATCGCCGACCAGGCGCTGCATCGTGGCACCGGTGCTCGTGGCCTCCGGGCGATCCTCGAAGAGGTCCTGCTCGAGATCATGTACGACATCCCGGGTCGCACCGACGTCGGCAAGGTCGTCGTCGACGAGGCTGTCGTGCTCCAGAAGGTGCTCCCGACCATCGTTCCCAAGGACGACAAGGCCAACCGGCCCAAGCGCGCCGCGTCGTAGCTTGAACTACCAGGAAGCGGTCGCGTACCTCGACGACCACATCAACCTGGAGGCGACCGTCGGCGGCCCGACCGCGGGCAAGGTGCATGGATTGTCGCTCGACCGGATGCGCGGTCTCGTCGACGTACTCGGCGATCCGCAGACGAGCGCACCGGTCATCCACATCACCGGGACCAACGGCAAGGGATCGGTCGCCAAGATCGTCTCGGCCCTGCTCGGGGCCCACGGTCTCACGGTCGGTACCTACGCCAGCCCCCACCTCGAGTCGATCCGCGAGCGCATCAGCCGCAACGTCGACCTGATCGCCGAAGCCGAGTTCGCCGACGTCGTGTCCGAGATCGCGGCGCTCGAGGCACTGTTCCCCGATCGGCCCAGCTACTTCGACCTGCTCACGGCGACGGCCTTCTCGTGGTTCGCCCGCGAGGCCGTCGAAGTGATGGTGGTCGAGGTGGGGATGCTCGGCCGCTACGACTCGACCAACGTCGTGGACGCCGACGTCGCGGTCATCACCAACGTCGGGATGGATCACACGGACGGAGTGGGGGAGTGGCGGCAGGCCATCGCCGAGGAGAAGGCCGGGATCATCTCCGACCGCAGCGCGGTGGTCATCGGCGAGACCGACCCCGACCTGGTGGACATCTTCCGAGCCGAAGGCGGCGCGCTCCACTGGGTGCGCGACGAGGAGTTCGGCGCGACGTCGTCAGCCATCGCCGTGGGCGGTCGGTTGATGAGCGTCTACACCCCGACGTCGCGCTACCTCGACCTGTTCCTGCCGCTCCACGGAGAACACCAGGTCGACAACGCCGCGGTCGCGATCGCCACGGTCGAGACCTTCTTCGGCCGTCCGCTCGACGAGGAGGTCGTCCAGGAGGCGCTGTCGGCAGTCCTCGTGCCCGGACGATTCGAGGTCGTACATCGCTCGCCGTTGATCGTGCTCGACTCGGCCCACAACCCCGATGGCACCGAAGCGGCAGCGAGGACCTTCGCCGACGAATTCGAGCCCGATGGATCGCTGACATTGCTCGTCGGGCTGTTGAGTGGCCGCGACGTCGAAGCGACGCTCGCGCCACTGGTCGAACTGGGTGCGCGCCGGATCATCTGCGTCCAGGCCGACTCGCCTCGCTCGATCTCCGCCGTCGACGTCGCGTCCGCGGTCTCACGGCTGGTCTCTGCCGGGGGTGCGCCGTCGATTCCCGAGGTGACGATCGTCGACGACATCGAGACCGCCATCGAGCGAACGACCAGCCGGATGGCGATCGACGACGCGCTGCTCATCGCTGGATCGACCTACGTGGTCGGCGCCGCCAGGGCCGCGTTGCGCGGATCCGACCTTGGTTCGCGTCTGTCTGGTCCCTAGCCTCGCTTCCGTGAACAGAACCTTCGTCATGTGCAAGCCCGACGCCGTCGAACGCGGCCTCGTCGGCGAGATCATCAGCCGGATCGAGCGCAAGGGCCTGACCCTCGTCGCCGCCGAGCTCCGCACCGCCGACCGTGCCCTTGCCGAGGCGCACTACGAGGAGCACAAGGAACGCCCCTTCTACGGCGAGCTCGTCGACTTCCTGACCCGCAGCCCGGTCGTGGCGATGATCGTCGAAGGTCCCGACGACAACACCTTCTCGATCTGCCGCACCCTCATCGGCAAGACCAGCGTCGACGACGCCCAGCCCGGTTCGATCCGTGGCGACTTCGCCACCACCACCAACGAGAACCTCGTCCACGGCTCCGACGCCCACGAGTCCGCCATCCGCGAGATCAACCTCTGGTTCCCGACCCACTGACCTCACTGACCTGTTCTCGCTCGTCCCTCGCTGCGAGCAGGCCCACGTTGCACGGAGCTGTTGGTCACGGTCCCACTACCAGTCGGCTGGCGCCTCCCTCGGAACGCTCCCTCGGCCCTTTCCTTGATGGCGTTCCAGAACCGCCGTGTCTGGCCCACCCAAGATCTTCTGGTCACCAGATCGGCTGTCTGAACTGCCGATGTGGTGACCAGAACGATGGGGGTGGGGGTGTGGGATGTCGCGATGTTGCAGTTTCGTGACAGACCGTTACGATGGTGACATCTGCGAGCGGGCACCTCGCCATCTCGCGCTGACCGGGCGGCTTCCTGGCCCAACCGGTAACCTCCGGGCGGAACCGGCCTCCCGATTCCCCGCACCCGATCGGTGATTCACCCATGTCCGAGAACGTCTTCACCTCACTCATGGGCCGCGACATGGCGGTCGACCTGGGCACCGCCAACACGGTGGTCTACGTGCGCGGGCGCGGCATCGTGCTCAACGAGCCGTCTGTCGTCGCGGTCAACGTGCGGGACGGACGCCCCTTGGCCGTCGGCACCGAGGCCAAGCGGATGATCGGCCGGACGCCGAGCCACATCCAGGCCATCCGTCCGCTCAAGGACGGCGTGATCTCCGATTTCGAGATCTGCGAGAAGATGCTCCGGTACTTCATCCAGAAGGTGCACAACCGCCGCTGGGCCAAGCCGCGCATGGTGATCTGCGTACCGTCCGGCATCACGGGCGTCGAGCAGCGGGCGGTGCTCGAAGCGGCAGAGTTCGCCGGCGCTCGCAAGCCCGCCCACATCATCGAAGAGCCCATGGCGGCTGCCATCGGTGCGGGCCTCCCGGTCCAGGAACCGACCGGCAACATGATCGTCGACATCGGTGGTGGCACGACCGAGGTCGCGGTCATCTCGCTCGGCGGCATCGTGGCCAGCCAGTCGGTGCGTGTCGCCGGCGACGAACTCGACGACGCCATCATCCAGTACATCAAGAAGGAATACTCGCTCGCCCTGGGCGAGCGGACCTCCGAAGAGATCAAGATGGCGCTGGGCTCGGCATGGCCGCTCGAGGAAGAGATCCACGCCGAGGTGCGCGGGCGAGACCTCATCACCGGCCTCCCCAAGACCATCGTGGTCTCCACCGAGGAGATCCGAGAGGCGATCGAGGAGCCGGTCTCGGCCATCGTCGACGCGGTCAAGGTGACCTTGGACAAGACGCCACCGGAACTGGCCGCCGACATCATGGAGAAAGGCATCGTCCTCGCAGGCGGAGGCGCCTACCTCCACGGGCTCGACGCCCGACTCGAACACGAGACCGGCATGCCGATCGTCATTGCCCACGACCCGCTCCACGCGGTGGCACTCGGATCAGGCATGGCGCTCGAGGAGTTCGACGCCCTCAAGGACGTCCTCTTCAACCACCCACCTGAGCACTAGCCCGTGGTGGTGTCCCTGTGGCCATGACCTCGCCCCGCCGCGGTCGATCCCGCTTCACCATCGTGGTGTTGGTGCTCTTCTCGATCACGGTGCTCACCCTCGACTTCCGTGACGTCGGTGTCGTCCAGGACGCGCGCCACACCGTCGGATCTGCCCTGAGCCCCGTGCAGGGTGCGGCCGACTTCGTGGCGACACCCTTCCAGAACGCATGGAACGGCATCACCCACTACAACGACGTGTCGGACGAGAACGAGACGCTGCAGGCGCGGGTCGACGAACTCGAAGGGCAGATCGCCCAGAACGAGGACATCTCGGTCCAGTACGAACAACTCCTCGAGACCGTCGACATCCCCTGGGTCGGCTCGATCTCGACCGCGACGGCGCGTGTGATCCAACAGCCGGCGAGCGCGTTCTCGCACATCGTCGTGATCGACAAGGGGTCGTCGGTCGGTGTCCGCGTCGGCATGCCGGTCGTCACCGGCGCCGGACTGGTCGGACAGGTCGTCGACGTCTCGTCCGACCGATCGTCGATCCAGTTGCTGACCGACCCGGAGTTCCGGGTGGGGGTGCGGCTCGCTTCGAGTCAGCGGTTCGGCACCGCGACCGGCCAGGGTGCGTCACGCCATCTCCGGATCGACACCGGCATCGAGCCCGACGAGGACGACGCCGACATCCCCGAGCGTGAGATCCTCACCACGTCGGGGATCGACGACCGGTCCTCGTTCCCCGCATCGATCCCGGTCGGGCGTGTGTCCCGAACCGGCGAGGCGAACGGCGGGCTGACGTTGGAGATCTTCGCCCAGCCGCTCGCCGATCTCGATGAGCTCTCGTTCGTGAACGTCCTCCTCACCTCGCCGGTGAGCTGACGTGCTCCGCTCCGCCCGGCTCTCGCTCGTCCTGGTCCTCGCCCTCACCGTGCAGACCACGTGGCTCGCTGACCTCCGCCCCTTCGAGGTCCCCGGCGATCTGCTGTTGCTCGTCGCGATCGCCGGTGGAATGGCCGCCGGTCCCGTCCGCGGAGCCATGGTCGGCTTCATCGCCGGCCTCGCCCTCGACTTCGTGCTCCTCGGGCCGTTCGGGCTCACCGCGCTCGCCTACCTCGGGGTCGGCTACGTCGTGGGCACCGTGCACGACGGCGTGCTCCGGTCCGCACCCTGGATCCCGATCGTCGTCACCTTCGTCGCGTCGATCGTCGCGATCGTGTTCTACGTGGTCCTCGGGCAACTCGTGGGACAGCAGTTTCGCGTCGCCAACCTGCCCCGCATCGTGCTCGTCACCTCGGTCATGAATGCCCTGCTCGCGTTTCCCGCGCTGTATGTGATGCGCTGGGTCGAGAAGGCGGCCCCCGATCACCTGATGCGGCAACCCGTCCGAGGCTTCCGATGAACCGCTCCGACCGATGACCAACGCCGAGTCTCCCCGCTACCGCCTCGCAGTCCTCGCGGTCGTCGTCCTCGCGCTGTTCGCCGCGCTGTTCGCTCGGCTCTGGTACCTGCAGATCCTGTCGTCAGAGCCCTTGCTCGAGGCAGCAGAGGCCAACCGTATCCGCCCCATCCAGGTCGAGGCACCGCGTGGCCGGATCCTCGACCGCAACGGCAAGGTGCTGGTCGACAACCGCGTCTCCACCGTCGTGACGGTCGATCGTGTGCTCTTCAACGAACTCGATGACGACGAGGCCGCAGACATGCTCAACCGCCTGGCCGCGGAGATGACGCGGTACGGCTCGCCAGTCATCGTCGACGACCTGGTCGACCGGGTCAACGACCAGCGCTACTCGCAGTACGCGCCCGTTCCTGTGGCCGAGGACGTGACGGAGGAGCTCAAGATCTACGTCGAGGAACACAATGACCTGTTCCCTTCCGTGGCAGTCGAGCGGACGGCGGTGCGTCGGTACACGTTCGGCACGCGCGCCGCGCACGTCATCGGCTACGTCGGCGAGATCGGCGACATCGAACTCGAGGACCGGGTCGACAAGCCCAAGACCTACGAGCGGGGCAACCAGATCGGCAAGACCGGCGTCGAACGCATCTATGAGGATGACCTCCGTGGCACGCCCGGGCAGACCGTGTACGAGGTCGATGCACAGGGCCGGCCGGTGCGGGTCCTCGAAGACCTGTCCCGACCACCGATCCCCGGCGACGACCTGTGGCTCACCATCGACATCACCACCCAGTCGGTCGCCGAGGATCTTCTGAAGGAAGCGCTCGACGGCGCCCGGAACCGACGGCCGAGCGGCGACAACCTGAAGAACGAGGCGCCTGGCGGATCGGTCGTCGTCACCGACCCACGCGACGGCTCGGTGCTCGCCATGGCCAGCTATCCGACGTTCGATCCCGAGGACTTCGTCAACGGCATCTCGTCGTCGCGTTACGCCTATCTGACCGACGAGGCCACCCACGATCCACTCACGAATCGGGCCATCCAGGGCCAGTACGCACCCGGCTCCACGTTCAAGCTGATCTCGGGCTACGCCGCGCTTTCGAGTGGCCTCCGCGAAGCAACGACGCCGTACTTCGACACGGGCTCACACACACTCGAGAACTGCGAGGGCCAGTGCACGTTCAAGAACGCTGGTTCGAAGGCCTACGGAACGGTTGATCTGCAGCGAGCGGTCACGGTGTCGTCCGACGCGTACTTCTACTCCGTCGGCGAGGACTTCTGGAACGCTCGGGGACGCCTCGGGGACGAGGCGTTCCAGGAGACGTCGCGGCTCTTCGGTTTCGACCAGGAGACCGGTATCCCGCTCCCGTTCGAGCAGGACGGCCGGATCCCGACGCCCGAACAACGCAAGGTCCAGTACGACGCGAACCCAGGGGCCTTCCTCGAGCGCAACTGGTTCACCGGCGACAACGTCAACATGGCCATCGGGCAGGGTGATGTCGCGGTCACACCGCTGCAGCTGGCCAACGCGTATGCGACCTTCGCCAACGGCGGCACGCGCTACGCCCCGAACATTGCGACCAAGATCACGCGAGCGCAGAGCGAGAACACGGTCAAGCGGACGTTCGAGCCCCGCATCAACGGTTCGATCGACCTTCCGCCGGAGTTCCGGGACGCGCTGCTGCAAGGGCTCATCGGTGTGACATCGGGCAACGGCGGCACTGCGACGAGCATCTTCGCGGGCTTCCCGCTGAACGACTTCCCGGTCGCCGGCAAGACAGGCACGGCGCAGGTCAACGGGAAAGCCGACACGGCGGTGTTCGCTGCGTTCGGGCCGGCCCAGGCACCCGAGTACCAGGTCGCCGTGATCCTCGAGGAGTCCGGCTTCGGTGGCACCGCCGCCGCGCCCGTGGCCCGGAAGTTGTTCGACGTGTTCGCCGGCGTGACTCCGCCCCCCGAACTCCAGCCCGGAGGAGAGTTGGTCTATCCCGAGATCGTCGACGACCAACCGACCCAAGAAGACCTCGCTCGCGTCGGGAGTTCCGACTGATGGATGCATTCGCCGGACGCTGGCCCGGCACCACCCGGTCGCACGCCTCGATGCGCCGCAACCCTGCCGCGGCGTGGCGTCACGTGGATCTCATCCTGCTGGTGACCGTCGTCGCCATCTCGATCATCGGCACCCTGATGGTGTTCTCGGCCACGCGTGGCAGCGACCCGGACAACGTCAACACGGCCACGCTCCAGCGCCACCTCGTGTTCCTGCTCACCGGCGGCTCGGCGATGGCGATGGTCTCCATGATCGACTACCGACGCTTCCGCGAGTGGGCCCTGTTCGGCTTCATCGGTGTGTGCACGCTGCTGGTGCTCGTGATCTCCCCGCTCGGCACCGAGGTCAACGGCGCGCAGGCATGGTTCAACATCGGAACGTTCCAGCTCCAGCCGTCCGAGCTGACCAAGATCGCCGTGATCCTCGTCCTCGCCTCGCTCGGCGCCCAGTTCGGCGGCGACATCGACCTCCGTCGCCTCGCGCTCCTGCTCGCCGTGCCGGCAATTCCCCTGGTGCTGATCATGCTCCAGCCCGACCCCGGTACTGCGATGGTGATCGTCGCCATCACCATGGGCGTGCTGTTGGTCTCGGGCGTGCGCGCCAAACACATCGCTGCGCTCACCCTCGTCGGCCTCACCGGCTTGGTCCTCGTGCTCAACAGCGGGCTGCTCGAGGACTACCAGAAGAGTCGTCTCACGGTGTTCCTCAACCCGAGCGCGGGTCTTCGTGAGGAGGCGTACAACCTCAACCAGTCGAAGATCGCCATCGGCTCTGGCGGCGTGTTGGGGAAGGGGATCTTCGAGGGCACGCAGACCCAGCTCGACATCGTTCCCGAGCAACACACCGACTTCATCTTCACCGCGGTCGGCGAGGAGCTCGGGTTCATCGGTGCCGCCACGCTTCTCGTGCTGTTCGGGATCCTGTGCTGGCGGATCTGGCGCATCGCGCAGCTCTCGCGCGATCAGTTGGGACTCCTGCTGTGCGTCGGCGTCCTCACCATGATCGTGTTCCAGATGTTCCAGAACGCGGGGATGACGATGGGAATCATGCCCATCACGGGAATTCCGTTACCCCTCGTGAGTCATGGCGGGTCGAGCACGATCGCGCTCTTCGCTGGGCTCGGACTGGTGCAGAACGTGCACATGCGCCGCTTCAGCTGACCGCGTCCAGACGCACCAACAAGGCGCTCTCGGGCAACAGCCGAGGCATCTGGAGGCCGACCGTCTGCAGTGTCGTACCGGACGCGACGACCCCGTCGTCGATCCACTTCGGTTGCTCGAGCGCGAGCCCGAGGACTTCGCCCGGCATCGCGATCCGCTGGACCGAGTAGCCGCGACGCTCGTCGAGCCCGGGAAGTCGGAGCCTCGGAGGAGTAGGCGCCTGGCTCGTGGCGAGTTGCGCGAAGCTGAAGACGGCCGACGACCGGTCGGTGGACACGACGCCATGCGCCATCGACGCGTCGTCAGGAGGGTCGAGGCGTACGACGTCACCACCGTGGAGCAGGGGACGGAGTTCTTTGTGGAGAGCGATCCACGCCGCCACCTTGTCGCGGTCTCGGTCCGACGCGTCGAGCAGGTTCCACTCGACCCCGAGGTGACCGAACAGGGCCGTCGCCGCTCGGAACGCCAGACGGTGGGTCCGACCCGTCGTGTGTGCTCTCGGGGGGCCGATGTGCGCGCCCATCACCTCGGGTGGCAGGAAGTGCGAGAAGCCTCGCTGGATGGCCTGTCGCTCCAGCGGGTCGTTGCAGTCGGACGTCCAGATGCGCTGGGTTCGTTCGAGGATGCCGGCGTCCGCCCGTCCACCTCCTGACGCACACGACTCGATCTCGACGCCGGGATGTCGGCGCTGGAGCGCGTCCAGCAATCGGTACAGCGCGATCGTGTGGTGGTGCGTGCCGGGTGCCGCCACATCGCGGTTCATGTCCCACTTCACGAACGAGATGTCGTGCTCGCGGAGCAGCGCGTCCAGCGCGTCGTGGAGGTGCATCCAGCAGCCCTCGATCGACAGATCCAGGACCAGCTGGTTTCGCCCGGTCAGGTCCTGATCGCCGAGGACCCAGTCAGGATGCGACCGGAAGAGGTCGGAGTCCGGATTGACCATCTCCGGTTCCACCCAGATCCCGAATTCCATGTCGAGACCGGTCACGTGGTCGATCAGTGGGCCCAACCCGTCGGGGTGTGCGTCGGCGGAGACGACCCAGTCGCCGAGGCCGGCGGTGTCGTCACGTCGCCCACCGAACCACCCATCGTCGAGGACGAACCGCTCGACGCCGACCTGCGCTGCCCGATCGGCCAGTGCGCACAAGCGGTCGAAGTCGTGATCGAAGTAGACGGCCTCCCACGTGTTGAGCAGGACGGGACGAGGCCGGTCGGGTTGGCTGGCACGGACGTGCTGATGAAATCGCTGGCTGCATGCCGTGAGTCCGACGGCGGCGACGGCCAGCATCGTCGGAGCGCAGTACTGCTCGCCGGGGGCGAGAACGACCTCTCCGGGAGCGAGGAGTTCACCGGCCTGGACGAGTCGTCGTCCGTCAGCAAGACGGTCGATGCGCATCGAGTGGCTCCCACTCCACGCCAGGTGGACACCGCGGACGTCGCCATGGTGTTCGCTGAAACCTGTGGGACCTGCGAACGCGACCGGTACCGAGTCGTGCGACGTGCGCCCTCGCTGAGCTTCGATGACATGCGTCCCGAGCTGCCACGACAGTCGCAGCGGCTGGAACTCGGCGCACCACTGACCGGTGAGTCGGAGGAGCTCGTCCGCGTCGTCTGGGAGGGGGAGGACCGGGGCGAGCCGGTCGATGAACAGCGGGACGTCGTCGGTGTTCGTCACGGACACGTCGATGGTGATCGCCGCGCCGACGCGGACCGAGCCGGAGACCATGACGCCGCTGTGCGGGTCTGGAGCCTCGAACGAGAAGTCGGTCGAATTCCCGGTCCAGGTCGTCTCCGACGGACGGACGGACACGGGTCCCGTCGACCGGTGACACACGAGCCCGGCAGAACCGGTGAATCCGTTCGCCCCGGGCAACAACGTCAGCGGCGCCACGACGTCGAGCGTCGCCGGCGC
The DNA here is from genome assembly GCA_038255425.1 of Acidimicrobiales bacterium. Lineage (GTDB taxonomy): Bacteria > Actinomycetota > Acidimicrobiia > Acidimicrobiales > Salinilacustritrichaceae > Salinilacustrithrix. The sequence goes on along the minus strand of JBBSLH010000001.1, from coordinate 1,053 downwards.
CCGCGGTTGGTCGAGCACGCTCGGCAGCGCCTCGAGTGGCCCCGGGTCCGGCCCCCAGTGCACGATCGACGGGATCGTCGTCGCCGTGTCGATCACGACATGGAGGTCGCCGTCCGCCAGCAGGTGCAGGTCCACGCCAGCACCCTTCCACGTCTTCGCCACCCGAAGCGCCCGTTCAGGGATCGGTGGGGGTGTCCGGTACCCTGTGCCCACCGTGCCCATGACCTCCTCGTCATCGTCGGGCGCGACCACCGACGTGTGGCCGGCGCTCGAACGACATCTTGCTTCCGTGGCGAAGCCGGCGCGCTACATCGGTCTCGAAGATGGAGCGCCCGCCTCCGAGCGCGCCCCCGGCAAGGTCGGCTGGCTGCTCTGCTATCCGGACACCTACGAGATCGGGCTTCCCAACCAGGGACTCCAGATCCTGCGAGAGATCCTCAACGAACGCGACGACGCCTTCGCCGAGCGCGGCTACTCCGTCTGGACCGACCTCGAGGCGGTCATGCGCCGCGAGAAGATCCCGTTCTTCTCGATCGAGACCCACGCGCCTGCAGCGAGCTTCGACGTCATCGCCTTCAACCTCGCGGCCGAACTCGTCTACACCAACGTCCTCAACTGCATCGACCTGGCCGGCGTGCCGATCCGAACCGCCGACCGCGCCGACGACGACCCGCTCGTCATCGTCGGCGGGCACTGCACCTACAACCCCGAGCCCATCGCCGACTTCGTCGACGTCGTGGTGCTGGGCGACGGTGAGGAGGTCATCGGCGAGATGACCACCGTCATCGCCGAGTGGAAGCGCGAGGGCAAGTCACCCGGGTCACGCGAGAATGTGCTCCGCGCGCTGACGCAGATCGAGGGCATCTACGTGCCGTCGCTCTACGACGTCTCGTACGACGGCGAGTTCATCGCTGAAGTCACCCCGCGGTACCCCGACGTGCCCGAGCGGGTCGAGAAGCGCACTGTGGCCGACCTGGCCGAGTGGCCCTACCCCAAACAGCAGCTCGTTCCCCTCACCGAGGTCGTCCACGACCGCCTCAACGTCGAGGTCTT